>CAMCHI010000005.1 GCA_945874735.1 uncultured Arcanobacterium sp.
AAGAGATTGAAGCCGAAACCAAACATGACGTAAAAGCTGTAGAATACTTCTTAAAACGTCGCTTAACTGAAGCAAAAACCATACTTGCAGATACAAATCTACCCCGTATGCAAGAAATAGTACACATTTTCTGCACCTCGGAAGACATCAACAATTTAGCCTATGCGTTAGTAGTGAAAGATGCGGTAGCTCAAGTATGGCTACCTAAAGCCCAACAACTATGGGACGAACTACACCGACAAGCACACGAAAGTGCCCATATTCCTCTACTGGCACGCACTCACGGGCAAACTGCTTCACCTACCACTGTAGGAAAAGAAATAGCAGTGTTTGCCTATCGTCTATTGCGACAATTAAAGCGCATAAAAAACGCAGAATACCTAGGTAAATTAAATGGTGCTACCGGTACTTTTGGGGCACATCTAGCAGGAGTACCCCACGCAGATTGGGAAAGTATCTCCCGGAATTTCGTCACCTCTTTAGGATTAACTTGGAATCCACTTACCACCCAAATCGAACCGCACGACTGGATGGCAGAATTATTTGCTGATTTAGCTCGCTTTAACCGTATCGCTCACAATCTAGCCACCGATTTTTGGACTTACATATCCTTAGGTTACTTCCAACAAAACCTAGCAGCACAAGGTTCTACTGGCTCTTCCACTATGCCTCATAAAGTGAACCCTATCCGGTTTGAGAACGCGGAAGCTAATCTAGAAATTTCTTGCGCACTTTTTGATTCTTTAAGCGCCACCCTAATTACTTCCCGCTTACAGCGCGATCTTACCGACTCCACCACTCAACGCAATATCGGAGTTGCTTTCGGTCACTCTTTACTAGCTATAGATAATTTAAGCAAAGGCCTAGCAGGAATTTCTGTAAACCACACTAGGCTAACCCAAGATTTAGACCAAGCGTGGGAAGTATTAGGCGAACCAATTCAGCAAGCCATGCGCGCTGCTGCTATTGCTGGTGCTACCGGCATGGCCAATCCTTATGAACGATTGAAAGATTTAACCCGCGGACAAAAAGTTACCGCTGCCGATATGCAAACTTTCTTACACAGTCTTAACTTACCCTCTGAACTAGCACAGCGACTCTTAACACTTTCGCCCAGCACGTACACCGGTATTGCCAGCAAGCTAATTAAATATCTTTCCGAGTAGACTATCTATCATGTATTTACTATCTTTACCATCTGCTCTCGCACAGCTAACTACTACCACTCCTACCAGTGGTAATGAACTAACTGGTATTGCTGCTTGGGCAGTTAATCTGATGGAAACTTTAGGAGGACTCGGAATTGCAATTCTAATTGCGATTGAAAACGTCTTTCCTCCGCTTCCCTCTGAAGTGCTCCTCCCTTTAGCTGGTTTCACTGCTTCCCAAGGCACTAAATTTGGATTAATAGCAGCAATTATTTGGGCAACTATAGGCTCAGTAATAGGAGCATTAATACTGTATGGAATTGCCCGTCTTTTTGGACGAGAACGCACCCGTAAACTCTTAAACTCCCTGCCTTTAATGCGCATGGAAGATGTGGATAAAACTGAATCATTCTTCCATAAACATGATAAATCAACAGTATTTTTTGGAAGAATGTTGCCCATTTTCCGTTCTTTAATCTCCATGCCTGCCGGTGTTATTAAAATGAATATCCCGCTCTTTTTAGCTTTTACTACGGCTGGTTCACTCATTTGGAATACTGCTCTTATCTATGCCGGATATGTGCTGGGAGATAACTGGAGTGCCGTAGAAGGATATACGGACGTATTAAAGAAAGTAGTAATTATCGGAGTAGGCTTAGCGGTAATAGCTTGGATTATTTACCGCATATACACTAATCGCAAAGCAAAATCTTAAACCGCACAAGGATTATACAACTATGAATTCCACTCTTATCACCGTGCAATTAACTGGACTTTCATGCCAAAACTGTGTTCGGCATATCACCGAGGAACTCACCCCACTACCCCAAGTGGAAAGCGTGAACATAGACTTAGTAAGTGGCGGCACTTCTACACTCATCATAAAAGCCGACTCTAGTTTAAGTAATGCTGAAATTATGCAGGCTATTGACGAAGCTGGCACTTATCCCGTCTTAGAAATTACACGCAGCCATTAAAATGTAACTTAAAATTCTTTCCTGCTATCTTTCTCCTGCACTACAGGATTTTGTTTACCTAAACTCATATCTCTAAATACCGTTTGGAACTTTTTATGTCTACCACTGCAAATTCTGCTCCAACCTCCAGCCCTTCCCCCTCTACCCCTCCGTCCTCCGCTGAATATGCTCCGGTTTTAACCGCAGTGGTAGATTTAGCAATCTCTGGCATGACCTGTGCAGCTTGCGTTAATCGAGTAGAAAAGAAACTCAATAAACACCCACACCTAGCAGCTACCGTAAATTTAGCTACCGAAAAAGCACAAGTAGAAGTATTTAGCCCCAAAATCACCCCTAACCAAATCACGGAAATCATAGAAAAAGCAGGATATGGAGCTAAAGTAATTAAACACACTGCCATATCAGCACAAGGCACAGCACACACTCTCCTTGCTGCCGATTTAAGCCAAATCGAGTCTGCCACTCTAACAGCAAATCAACGACATCAACAAAACTTACAACGCCGTTTAATAGTTTCGTTTATCTGTAGCGTGCCCGTAGTAGCACTCTCAATGTATTCGCCTTGGCAATTTATAAACTGGCAATGGCTCGCCCTATGCCTAACTATCCCCGTAGCCTTATGGGCTGCCTATCCTTTTCATCGCGGAGCTTACCTAAATATATTGCATGGTACTACCACTATGGACACCTTGGTTTCTTTAGGGGTGCTCACCTCATTCGGGTATTCTTTATGGGCTTTAGTAGCCACTGAAGCAGGCAGTCCTGGATACCAAATGTATATGACGGGACTACACCACTTAAAATCTCACCATCCCAGTATTTATTTAGAAACCACCGCTATGATTGTTACCTTTCTACTGCTGGGGAAGCTACTGGAAGCACGATCACGACATCTAGCTGGTGATGCGCTACATTCTTTACTCACCTTAGGTGCTAAACAAGTGTTTATTTTGCAAAAACACACCGGCGCAAAAGTTAATAAACTACTGCCTATCACTGAACTAGCCGTAGGGGATATTTTTCGGGTGCAACCTGGGGAAAAAGTAGCCACCGATGGAATAGTAGTAACTGGCAATAGTGCCCTAGATTGTTCCTTACTGACCGGAGAATCTTTACCCGTACCTGTACACGCAGGAGATAAAGTAACCGGAGCTACCATAAATACTTTCGGCTCTTTAACCGTGCGTGCTATCCACGTAGGTGAAGATACAGTATTAGCCCAAATGGGTAAACTTTTAACGGCAGCGCAAACACAAAAAATACCGATCCAACACTTAGTAGACAAAATCAGCGCAATTTTTGTGCCTACCGTGCTCCTTATCGCGCTGAGCACTTTCCTAATCCGCTATTTTGCTTTACAGGATACTGCAGAATTATCACTTACTACCGCTTTAACCGTACTAATAGTTGCTTGCCCGTGCGCATTAGGTCTAGCTACTCCTACCGCATTACTGGTAGGGTCTAGCAAAGCAGCCAAGCACGGCATTTTGCTACATAAACCAGCAGTTTTAGAATCCGCGCGCTTTATCGACACTATTTTGCTAGATAAAACCGGCACGCTCACTAAAGGAAAAATGCAGGTAACGGAAATACAAGTAATAAATTCTGCCGTCTTTTCCTCTAATTCTCCCTATACTTCTGAACTAGCTTTACAAATAGCAGCAGCTTTAGAGCAAGGATCAGAACACCCTATAGGCAAAGCAATAGTAGAACACGCCCAAAACTTAAATCTTCCTCTTCCTACTGCTCAATGGCATACCGCCTACACTGGTAGCGGGATAAGTGCAGAAGTAACATTTGCTGGGCTACCAGCTGCACGCTATTTTATAGGCTCCTGGAAGTGGGTACAAAGACAACTAGCGAGCGCCACCTCCAATCCTGCCACGCCTAATACTGCCGCACTTTCCTCTCCCGCTTTACCTGAGTTATCTTCTCTAATCACTAAATATCAAAAAACGGGAGCTACCACGGTAGTTTTAGCTAACGAGCATGAAGTAATCGCAGTTTTTGCTATCCAAGATGTACTACGTCCTGAAAGCCCGCAAGCGATTATGGAACTAGAAAAGCTAGGCATTACTGCACAAATTATTAGCGGAGATGCTCCTTTAGTGGCTCACAGTATCGGTAATAAATTAGGTATTGTCGCACATGGTGATATATCCCCTGCGCAAAAGGTAGCTTTCGTACAAAATTTACAGGCACAAAGAAAACAAGTAGCAATGGTGGGAGATGGAGTAAATGATGCCGCTGCTTTAGCACAAGCAAATCTATCTATCGCACTAGGCTCTGGCACTGATGTAGCTAAAGCCAGCTCTGATATTACAATTGTAAATTCTGATGTGCGCGCTATAGCAGGGGCTATCCGCATTTCACGACGCACTTTACGTATTATTAAAGAAAATTTGTGGTGGGCTTTTGCCTATAATTTATTAGCCATTCCTTTAGCGGTAGGCGGCTATATTATTCCCGGAATAGCCGCAGCGGCTATGGCTAGTTCCTCAGTATTAGTAGTTTTTAATTCTTTACGCCTATATCGTACTAACTTCTAGCTTAAAAATTCATTAACATATTGTTTATGAGTAGATTTGAGCAAGCTATTTCAACAACGGGCACGGTCGGGCCACATCGTACCGTGCAGTTAATAGATGCCGAACAAAACTGGGTGCGTCACCCAGCCGATTTATTAGGTGCATTAACAGCTCTGCTAGGCATCGTGCTCACTTTAGGATTGTCTTTAATTAGCACTCCTGCTACTTTGGCTTTAGCCGATGATGTGCGGGAAGCTACCGCTTCTTTCCTTACTGCTTTGCTTTATCTGCCCTTCAATTTCATTAACGGTTTCGTTACTTACTTAGTGCCTTTAGGAGTTTGGGTAGCTTTAGGTTTACGAAAAAGATGGCGTAACTTTTGGCTCTCTATCACTGCCGGAATTACCGCTTTAATATTAGCTATAGGTGGGTTTTGGGCAATTGATTTATGGTGGCCAGAGCTAGTATTAAATGAAGAATTACAAATTTTGCGTAGTGCTGTAAACTTAAAGGCTTTTCTGACTTCTATACCTACTGTGGCGATGGTTTCGGCGATTTTACTTGCTGCTGGCACTATTCGCACCTCCGTCACCCGTAAAGTTGGTTGGAGCAGCCTAACCCTTTTAATCGCTATTTCTTTAATTCAAGAACGGCAAGGATTTACAGGCGCTATTTTAATTTTACTACTCGGAATTTTCGTGGGTCTGCTCGTGCGCTGGCTGGGTGGCACTCTCCCACAACGCGCTACTGGTAGCAAACTTATCGGTTTAATCCGTAAAGCCGGTATAGATGTAGTAGAGCTAATTAGAGTAGACCCTTTAGAGCCAGAAAGTCTGCAAACTTGGGAAATTTATACCAGCGCTCCTCTAGGATATACAGACGACACAATTGTTACTCAACTACGGAAAATAACCACAGAAGAAGCAAGCCCAGCTAACACGAAACAAGCTGCCACATTGTTAGCACAAATTACTGCTCATACTGCCAAAGATGGAATTAAAGTGGTGGATAATCCACAAATTTTGTCCACCTATGAAACGGCTTGTCAGCGTCTGAATTTGAGTGAAGCTCCGTTAGTATCCCGTAACTATTTAGCTTTAGATACTGTAGGTAATTACTACCGAATCGCTATATTTGATGCCGACCGGAAAGTATTAGGTATTTTAAGCAGCTGGTGGGAACGGCTAAAGTTAAAATCAGTATTTCGCACTAATCCGCACAATTTACGGCAAGCTACTTCCCAAATGGCCTTTATGCTCCTACAAACTCGCCAACTGCAAGTATCAAGCGTAGAACTAGCTGGAATTAGTCATGGCGCATATTCAATTGCTTTAGCTAGCAAAGCACAAAAACAGCAAACTGTGCTAGAAGTTCCTACCCATCAAATCAGCACTACCCAATGGCAAGCATTATGGGAACGTTTATTTACTGCACACCGGCAAGGTTTATCGCATGGAAATTTGCACCCGCAAAATATCGTGTTACAAGACGGTGAATTACAAATAATAGGCTGGGAAGGGGGACAGCCTTTAGCTAGCGAATTAAGCCAAAAAGTAGATTTAGCCCAAATGGCAGCCTTACAAGCTGCTACTTGTGGAATTGAAAAAACTTTGAAAGTAATTACGCACAGCTTATCTTTCGACAAAATTTTACTACTCACTCCCTTCTTGCAACTTTCTGCTCTACCAGAAACCACTGCACAATTTTTTACTGCCCATAAAGGGCAAAAACTACGAGAATTTAGAGAGGCTTTAGCTCAGCAAATTCCCGCAACTGCTCATGCCCAGCCCGTTACTTTACGTCGTTTTTCTTTCAAAACTATTGCCACTGTAATTATCGGTATCGGTATTGCACTCACTGCGCTCGGTTCGTTGAATTTCCAAGAAATCAGTGCTGCTCTAAGACAGGCTTCTCCGCTTTGGATGCTCATAGCTATCCTCCTAGGTTTAAGCACCTATCTCGGGGCAGGTATTACCTTAAAAGCCTATACTCCAGAACGATTATCACTGCGGGAAAGCACTCTTATTCAAGTGGCTGCATCGGTAGTTTCAGTAGTTGCCCCCGCCGGTATCGGGCCAGCTGCCTTAAACTTACGTTACCTCCAAAAACGCGGTGTTTCTCTCCCGGCTGGAGTAGCTACCGTGACGGTAGTACAAATTGCACAATTTTTAACTACCGTGTTGTTGCTGCTGATTTTGTCTTTAGGCTCAGGAGAATTAACTAGCTTCCAACTCCCCACCACCACTATTTTACTCGCTTTAGCCATAGTAGGAGCTGTGGGTATTATCCTTACGGTAATTCCACAAATCCGCCGGTGGATTTGGCAAAAAATCAAAGCGCCCATGTTGCAAATCGGGCCACGCTTAGTTTGGCTTTTTACTCACCCTCAGCGCATTGCGATAGGGTTAGTTGGTTCTTTAATTATGACGGTAGGTTTCGTGGCCTGTTTTGGAGCTGCCTTAAAATCTTTAGGATACGAACTTCCTATCATCACTATCGCACTTACTTTCCTTTTAGCTAACTCTCTCGGTTCAGCTTTGCCTTCTCCAGGCGGTATTGGGCCAGTGGAAGCAGCTTTAACTGGCGGTTTAGTAATTGCTGGTATTCCTTACACGGTAGCAATTTCTGCCGCTATTCTTTACCGTCTATTCACTTTCTGGGGACGTATCCCACTAGGGTGGATAGCATTAAAAATAGCTAACAAACGCAACCTGATATAAAGCTAGTAATTTAATCTACCCTTCACTAAACCTTGTATCCTACACCCGAATAGTCACTATAATTTAGATATATGTATTTTTAACTAACCGTATTTTTAAGTTAATACTGTTAAATACGGAGAAATTAAAAGAGAAAAGGAAATAATCCATGAATAGCCGTGCGGGCACGATAGCTCTCCCTACTGATTTAATTGACGTTCAAGCATTGCTGAACGCTTACTATGAGTTAGTGCCTGATCCTACTAACCCAGATCAGCAAGTAGTATTTGGCACTTCCGGACACCGGGGTAGTGCTTTCGATGCGGCTTTTAATGAAGCGCATATTATCGCTATCACTCAAGCTATTATTGAATATCGTAACGCTCAAGGTTTTAACGGCCCGCTTTTTATTGGACGCGATACGCACGCCCTATCTGAGCCTGCTTTACGCACTACAGTAGAAGTATTAGCAGCTCAGGACATTGAAATTTGCGTTGATGCACAAGACTCTTACACACCTACCCCCGCAGTATCTTTAGCTATTTTAACTGCTAACGGCGCAGGTAGCTCTAGTGGGGTACGCACCTATGGATCAGGATTAGCAGACGGTATTGTTATCACTCCTTCCCATAATCCTCCACGGGACGGCGGTTTTAAGTACAATCCTCCGCATGGTGGGCCAGCAGATACCGATGCCACGAAAGTAATTGCTGCTCGTGCTAATGAGCTTTTAGCTAATGGTTGGCAAAATGTAGCTCGCATTAGTTATGAGCAAGCACTCTTAAAACCAACCACTAAAAAGTATGACTATCTCGGCGCTTACGTAGATAGTTTAGCTTCCGTAATTAATTTTGCAGCGATTCGCAATGCTGGTATCCGTATTGGCGCTGATCCTATGGGAGGCGCAAGTGCTAACTATTGGGGAGCAATCGCCGAACACTATCAGCTCGATTTAACTGTAGTAAATCCGGTAGTGGATCCTACTTGGCATTTCATGACTCTAGATTGGGATGAAAAAATCCGTATGGATTGTTCTTCTCCGTGGGCGATGGCGTCTTTACTAAATAAGATGCAAGCAGATACGCATGGCAAGTTCCTTTACGATATTGCCACGGGCAATGATGCAGATGCCGATCGGCATGGTATTGTCACTCCAGATGCAGGATTAATGAATCCCAACCACTATCTAGCAGTAGCTATTAACTATCTGTATCAGAACCGTCCTAACTGGAACACTGATGCGGTAGGTAAGACGCTTGTATCTTCTTCTTTAATCGACCGTGTAGTAGCCGGCATGGGTAAAAAATTAGTGGAAGTGCCAGTAGGTTTTAAGTGGTTTGTGCCTGGGTTGATTAATGGTACTACTGGTTTTGGCGGGGAAGAATCAGCTGGTGCTTCTTTCTTGCGGTTAGATGGTAGCGTCTGGTCTACGGATAAAGACGGTCTAATAATGGATTTATTAGCAGCAGAAATAATGGCTAATACCGGTAAGACCCCTTCAGAATTGCATAAAGAACTCACCGCACAATATGGAGAGTCTTGCTATGCCCGCATTGATGCTCCTGCTAATCGGGAACAAAAAGCAAAACTTGCTGCTTTAACGCCAGAAAATGTGAAAGCTACCCAACTTGCTGGGGAAACAATCACGGCTCGACTCGTGCAAGCCCCTGGTAATAATGCGGCAATTGGTGGGCTAAAAGTGGTTACTGAAAATGCTTGGTTTGCTGCTCGCCCCTCCGGCACGGAAGATGTTTACAAAATTTATGCAGAATCTTTCCGTGGCCCTGATCATCTAGCACAAGTACAAGCCGAAGCGAAAGAAGTAGTAAGCGCTGCCCTCCTAGAGAGTTAAATCTACTAGTTTGGCAAAATTTTCCTGCTAAATACTCGCGAAAAGAAAGCAGTAATATATATGGCTCTTGCTGATTTTGCTCGCAATTTTGAAGACGGAATAAACCGGCGCGGCACGGTACGTTTACGGAAACGTGGCTGGATTCCTACCGTGATCCCTTACGCCGGTTATGGTTCTACGCACGCTTTGAAAGTGTTAGCTCGGGTAATTATGACCCAACCAGAGCACTTAAATACGCGAGTGCGTCTAGATCGTTTCGGCTTACCTGGTCATATCAAAAATAGTGCAGTGCGCGATTTTGCAGAGCAAGTAATTGAAACCAGTGCGGTAGCTCAACGCGGGTGGCGACAGTTTTTCACCACCCAAGTAGGGTTTCTCCCTGTCACTGTGCAGGTAGGAGAAAAGCGTATCCATACTCGTAGCGACCGTAACGGCTATATCGACCTATTAGTAGAAGAACACGGTTTAACTCCTGGATGGCATGAGGTAACTATTACTTCTGCGCTAGGGGAAAGCGTGAACGCCCCAGTAATGATTGTTTCTCCCCAAGCCACTACTGGGCTTATTTCTGATATTGACGACACTATTTTGGTAACTTGGTTACCGCGCGCTACTTTGTCTTTTTGGAATTCTTTTGTAAAACATACCAATTCTCGACAAACTGTGCCTGGTATGGCGGAGCTATATAAGCATTTACTACATTCCACTCCGGAAGCTCCTGTTTTTTATTTATCTACTGGAGCTTGGAATACTTACGGCACACTCCTCGAGTTTATTCGTCGTTATCGTTTTCCACTTGGCCCTCTGCTACTTACCGATTGGGGGCCTACTCCTAATGCGGTGTTTAGAAGCGGGCAGGAACATAAAAAAACCCAGCTGCGCAATCTACTTATTATGTTTCCAAATATCAAATGGATTTTAGTAGGAGATGACGGGCAGCACGATCCGCTAATTTACGATGAGCTTGCACGCGAACACCCCGCACGGGTGCGCGCTATTTTGCTGCGAGAATTAGGCATAGTAGAGCAAGTACTTTCTCATGGTACGCCAGAAAGAAGTGTGGGGTCACGGCATGATACGGATACGGAACGCGATGGCACACCAGTTTTACGAGGAGCAAACGGAGCAGTTTTGCTACAGCAAACTCATCGTATTTCTTAAAGTAGGTTTACCTGTTTTGTTTAGCGTTATTCTTTAATATCCGTAATTGGTTCTACTATAATTTCTGGTTCTTCTGGAGTGGGTACTACATCTGGATTTACTATTTCAATCCGGTGTCCCCACACTGTATTCTGTATTTGTTTCACCAAACTTTGCACCACTGGAGTATGAACCAGCTTGGCAAATCCCGCACAAATTTGTGCATAACGCTCTTTGCCGGCGCGCGTTCCCCACACATAACCAATTCCTACTAGCAAAACAGTTTTAAGTACTTTCATTATCTAATCCTTATCTTTCAGCTATCTGAGCGTTTTATTTATTACCAAAACGCTATTATCTTGCCAGACTAGCAGTTATTATTCTTAACTTTACTTATCCCGCATCTTATCCATTTTGGGGAGTACGGGATTGTAATTGCACTAGTAATCCGCGATGATCTGATTCTCCTACTTCTATTACGCGCGCCTTTACGCCTTCCCAGTAGTTGCCGTCATGTAAAACTCGATCAATTGGTGTGCCTAATAATTTAGGAGCAGCCACTGGCCACGTACCAATTGCGCCCGCACCGGCCTCACTAGCTGCATCTGCACATTGCCCATCGTGTGCTAGTTGATGGTCGATAGTGGAATTGAAATCTCCTAGCATTATAAAATTTTGTGCCTGCGCACAGGCTTGATAAACCTGTTTAGTTTCTTGCGTCCAATACGGCATATATTGTGGCATCGGCGCAATCGGGTGCACTACCGCTAATTGTGGCAAGGTTAAAGACGCAAAACGCCCCGACCCGTGTTTTTGTACTGGCTCTACCACTACGGAAGTATCTAAAGCGTTTAAGTCATGATTTAAGATTTGATATTCCCCTAATTCCTTGGCCACTAATAAAGCCGTAGAGTAAAAATGGGGTTCGGTAGGTGCTACCTGGTTGTGAAATACTTGAAACTCTTGACCGTGCTCTGCCAACATTGCCGCTAAATATTTAGCGTCGGCGCTAGTGGTTTCAATTAAAGAAATAACTTGCACTTCATTTTCTAGCACTACTGGCAAAATATCTTCCATCGTAGTTGCTCCCCCTAAAGTATTGTAGGTGAGCATATTAATCCCGTTTACGGTCTGGGAAGTTACCGGTAAAGTAAAATCACTAGCTTGATTTAAGCCGCGTTCCCATATTGGGTATCCGTGTATAAATGCCGTCACTCCTAAAATTCCTAGCGCTACCACGCTAACTAATTTGCGTAAAATACCTACAAACCGTAAAAACAACAGTAACAAAATAGCTACTACACAAATTCCTAAAAATAGCGGGACTCTAAAAGCAATGAGTTGTGCTAAAGGAAATTCTAAATAGCTAACAGGTAAAAAACTCCACGGCAGAATCCCTGGCAAAGCAGTAGCAAGCGCCAAGATACAAATAATTGCCAATAAAACTACCGAAACTATAAACACATTATCTAGTATTCCATAATTTTTCCGGTAGAAATCTCTATTACGCGCTGATTACGCGAACCACGAAATGCCAAATTTTCCCTGTGTAGTTTTTCCACATACGGGCCATCTACTAGCACATCACATTGCTGTAAAAATTGTTGTTTTTCTGGGTCTTGTTGCAATTGTTCATAGGTAAAGCCCGACCATACCCAGATAGTTTTCGTCTTACCAAATAAAGTTCGCACTTGCTGCACAAGCGGTAGCAAAGTAGGAAGGTTAAGAAAAGGCTCACCTCCTAATATAGATAATCCTGCTACATACGGTTGAGCTAAGTCCGTCAAAATTTGCGTTTCTAATTGCGTAGTGTAAGGCGTGCCGTAGCGAAAATTTTGGGCGGCTTGATTATAGCAACCTGGACATTGAAAAAGACATCCACTTACATATAAAGAACAACGCACCCCGAGCCCGTCTACGAAACTAAAAGGCTGGTAATCGGCAATATATCCTTGGCAAAGTGTTTTGGCTTGCCACTCATTGCCTATTGGTTGCCTAATGCCAAATTCATCGCGTATCGGCATACTCTATCCTATTTCTATGTATTTAGGTTACCGCTAAGTTCCCTAACACTAGCTTGGTAATACTGCTATTTTTTCTCCTCTAAATGTTTTACACGCTGTGATATTTCTACGTGTCGCCCATGTACCATAGGACGTTTTTGCGGGTTACCTAAATATCCACAAGTGCGTTTTACTACATCACAAGTGGCTGGATCTTCATTACCGCATTGTGGGCACTTAAACCCACAGGCAGTAGGCAAAAATTCACCCGCAAAATCACACACATAGCAGTGGTCTATAGGAGTGTTAGTGCCTAGGTAGGCCACTTTATCGTAAGCGTAATCCCATACTGCTTCTAAAGCCGCTAAATTGTGGGTAAGTTTAGGATATTCGCAGTAATGTATAAAACCGCCTTTAGTGTAGGGGGCATATTCTGCCTCAAAATCTATTTTGGCAAAAGGAGTAATTTTTTTGCGCACGTCATAATGGAAAGAATTAGTGTAGTAATCCTTATCCGTCACATCTGGTATTAACCCAAATTTAGCTTGATCTAAACGGCAGAATCTATCCGTTAAAGATTCGGACGGAGTAGCATATACAGAAAACCAATACGGGTATTCTTGTTTCCAACAAGTAGCATAATCGTTTAAGCGTTCTAGGATTTCTAAGGTAAATTCTTTAGCCTCCCGATTCGTTTCCCACTGCGGGCCATAAAAACAGGTAGCTACTTCATATAAACCGATATATCCAATAGAAACGGTGGCGCGATGATTTTGGAAAAATTTACTTACCGTAGTTTCTTTAGCAGTGGCACGTAGACCTAATGCACCATGTTGATACAAAATTGGCGCATTTTCTGGTACGGCTTCTTCACAGCGTTTAATACGGTAAAGCAGAGCTTGTTTCACGATTTCCACACGTTGAGTAAAAATTTGCCAAAAGCGGTCTTTTTCTCCGTGTGCTTCGATGGCAATGCGCGGCAAATTTAAGGTAACAACTCCTAAATTATTACGTCCAGCATTAACTGCCTGCCCAGTATCAGGATCTATCCATTGCGGAAGAAAAGAACGGCAGCCCATCGGTACTTTATAGTCCCCTTCTAATTCTGTCAGCTTATCGTAAGAAAGCACATCTGGATACATTCGCTGTGCAGAACACTCTAAAGCTAACTGTTTAATGTCATAGTTAGGGTCTTGGGGAGAAAAATTGATGCCTTTGCGTAAACCAAATACGAGCTTTGGGAATATAGCGGTGTATCCGTCTTTCCCAATGCCTTTAATGCGCACTTGCAAAATAGCTTTCTGAATTTCTCGTTCATATTGATTAGTGCCTAGACCAAATCCTAAGGTTACAAAAGGGGTCTGCCCGTTGGAAGAATAAAGAGTGTTAATCTCGTATTCTAAAGACTGCATTGCGTCATAGATGTCTTTTTGCGTTTTTGCCCACGCATAGTTTTCTTGCTTGTCTGGCTCTATCCAGGTTTGAGCGTCTTGTAAGTGTTTTTGATAATTTAAGTGCGCGTAGGGTGCTAATACTTCGTCTACTCTATCTACTGAACAACCCCCATATTGGGAAGAAGCCACATTTGCGATGATTTGGGAGATTTGAGCGGTAGCAGTGTTGATAGATTTAGGAGATTCCACTTTCGCATTCCCGATTTGAAAGCCGTTTCGCAACATTCCTGCAATGTCAATCAGACAGCAATTGGTCATGGGTTGGAAGGGGTTATAGTCAAGGTCGTGAAAATGAATCTCGCCTTTAATGTGTGCATTTGCGACTGCTTTCGGAAGCATGGAACGCAATGCGTACGCCTTGGCTACTGAACCAGCAGTAAGGTCGCGTTGGGTATTAAAAATAGTGGAATCTTTGTTGGCATTTTCGTTTATCACTGTTTTGTCGCGATTCAACAATTTAGCCACTGCTTGGGTTATATCTACTGTTTTTTCATTATTAGTTTCGCGCTTTACCCGAAAACTAATATAACTTTGAGCAGCTTGTGGATATTTGGAATTGAGCAGAAAATCTGTAATTGCTGCATGTATTACTTCTATTTCTAGAGTGTTTTCAAGTAAAGACGGAGCAGGAAGACTCGCTACTACTTCTCGTACTGCTTGCATTACAAATTCATGATCATTGATTGCTAATTCTTGTAAAGCTAAGTAAATAGCGCGATAGATTTTAGCTAGGTCAAAACCTGCCGTAGAACCATCTCGCTTAATTACTATTAGATTAGCGCTCGTCACATCTTCCAACAACATCTAGTGCCCCTTTTGAGTTTTTACCACTAGATGTAGATATTAGGAAGTTTTCTTTGCCGTTCTCAATCCAACACACAGAAAATTAAAACATTAGTATCAATCCAGTTTTATTTAGCTGAGGCGTGCCTAGAATTAGCAGGAGTTTAACTACACGATTGCTAAACACCGTCAGCTTTTTCACTTTCTGTACGAGCCAAAATTACCTTAAAACAAAACAGTGTTATCTAACTTCCTTCTTTTACCTGCAATGTTTTAGGCATTTCCCACACCTCCCGCAGTTAAATCAGAAGTGCCCAGAAACTAGCAGAATATGCCAAAATAGACTACGTGCGAAATCAAAAACCAAAACAGCAAAGCTCCACTTCAGCTTCTCCTTCCCACACTAAGCAAAATAATCGCACCAAAACCCAAGAGAATACATACGTAAAATCCTTTAAAAAGGCTAAAAAATTCTCTCCTATCCAATTACAACAACGACAAGCAAGCGTTCCCCCCATAAGTTACCCTGCACAACTGCCAGTATTTGCACGCAAAACAGAAATAGCTCAAGCTATCACTGAAAATCAGGTAGTAATTATTGCCGGGGAAACCGGTTCCGGCAAAACCACCCAGATTCCTAAAATATGCTTAGAACTAGGGCGTGGCATTAACGGGCTAATTGGACACACGCAACCTCGCCGAATAGCCGCCCGTAGTGTAGCTGAACGTATCTGTAGCGAACTGCAAGTGCCATTAGGGGCACAAATCGGGTATCAAGTACGTTTTACCGATATGGTTTCTCCACAAACTCTCGTCAAATTAATGACCGACGGCATTCTCTTAGCCGAAATAAAGCATGACCCTCTCTTGCTGCGCTACGACACCATCATTATCGACGAAGCCCACGAACGCTCCTTAAACATAGATTTTCTCTTAGGGTATCTAGCTCAACTCCTGCCAAAACGTCCCGATTTGAAACTCATAATCACTTCCGCCACTATTGACGCGCAACGATTTGCCACACACTTTGGCAAACATATGTATGGCGGCTATGAAGGAAATACTGCGCCCATTATTGAAGTAAGTGGACGCACCTATCCAGTAGAAATTCGTTATCGTCCTCTCTACCTTACTGATAAAGAAAATACTAGCGAAGAAGAAAATCTTCCTGAGCTAGCCACCCAAACTCCCACCTTAAAAGACCAAGTAACTGGCATTATTGAGGCGGTAGAAGAACTTACCACCGACGGAGAAGGAGATATTTTAGTTTTTCTATCTGGAGAAGGGGAAATTAAAGAAACTCAGCAAGCACTACAAGACTACCTCCAACAACGATATATAAGTCCCGGAGGAAGCAGTAAAACTCCTGGCGCAATCGAGGTACTACCCCTATTTGCTCGACTTTCTGCAAGTGAACAGCATCGTATCTTTCACCCTGGAAAATATCGGCGTATTATTCTAGCTACTAATATCGCCGAAACTTCTCTTACCGTGCCGCGAATTAAATATGTAATCGATCCAGGTCTGGCCCGTATTTCTCGTTTTTCCAATAAAACCAAGGTGCAACGCCTACCTATTGAAGAAATATCACAAGCCTCTGCAAATCAACGCGCAGGACGATGCGGAAGAATTGCCGAAGGTATCACAATCCGTCTTTATAGCGAAACAGATTTTTACAATCGCCCTGAATTTACTGAACCAGAGATACAGCGCACCTCTCTAGCTGCCGTTATTTTACAAATGACGGCACTAAACTTAGGGGAAGTAAAAGATTTTCCTTTCCTTGATTTACCTGATTTACGTGCCGTAAAATCCGGTTTACAACTTTTAGTAGAAATCGGAGCAATTACTTTAATAAACGGTAAAGCTAAACTCACTCCGATCGGTAAACAATTAGCTCAACTTCCTATCGACCCTCGTCTAGGCAGAATGCTCCTAGCTGCTCAAGAACACAACTGCATCGGAGAAGTGTTAGTACTGGTAGCAGCCATGAGTTTGCAAGATGTACGCGAGCGCCCTACTGAATATAAAACCCAGTCCGATACTTTGCATGCACGTTTTACCGATCCGAACTCTGATTTCTTAGCCTACCTGCATTTATGGCGTTATTTACATACTCAACAGCGGGAACTTTCTAATTCTGCTTTCCGTCGTTTATGTAAAGCAGAATATTTGCACTGGTTACGTTTCCGACAATGGCAAGATTTAGTACTCCAACTACGGCAATTTTTACAATCTTTAGGTATTTCTGCTCGCAAACTAGGACTACCTGACACAAAAGAACTCACCGAAATAGCCCAAACAGAACTACCTGATATTGCTAACAGCGCGATAGTGATGGCAGTGAAAAATTTTGCCACCCAAGGCACTACCGCTGATGCTGATGCTATCCATAAATCTCTCTTGGTGGGAATGCTTTCTAATCTAGGCAACTGGGACGAACGGAAACGAGATTATCTCGGAGCACGCAATACACATTTCGTAATTTGGCCAGGTTCTGGTTTATATCGAAAAACTCCTAGTTGGGTAATGGCAGCTGAGCTGGTGGAAACTTCTCGACTATTTGCCCGTACAGTAGCAAAAATCAATCCGGAATGGATAGAAACTGCCGCTAATCATTTAATAAAAAAGCAGTACAGTGAACCATTTTGGTCTACACGTCACGGAGCAGCGTTATCCACTGAAAAAGTCACTCTATATGGTTTAACCGTAATTGCTGATCGGCAAGTTCTATTAGCAAAAGCTGGCACGGAAAACGCTAAGGAATTAGCGCGCGAATTATTTATCCGGCACGCTTTGGTGGAAAATCAGTGGCGTAGTTTCCATGAGTTTGTAAAAGATAATAAGCAAGCTGTAGCTAAAGCGAGTGAAATAGAAAATAAACTACGGCAATACGGCTTGGTGGCGTCTTTAGAAGATCGTTTTGCTTTTTTTGCACAACGCATTCCAGCTCATATTGTGTCGGCTAAACATTTTGATAGCTGGTGGAAAAAAGAAAAACGGAAAAATCCGCGCCTTTTACACTACACTGATGAGTTTTTATTAGGAGAAAATCAGGTAGATCCGCAAAACTTTCCAGCCGTTTGGACGCAGGGAGAATTTGATTTACCTATTAAATATCATTTTCAACCAGGTCGATACAGCGACGGACTAACCATAGATGTGCCGATAACTGTGCTCCCGCAATTACAAGACCAAGGTTTTGATTGGCTTGTGCCTGGTTTATTACCGGAACTAATTTTGACCACCATTAAATGTTTACCTAAAAACGTGCGCAAACATTTAGTACCTGCTCCTGATACCGCTAACCTTCTACTACCTAAATTATTGAAAATAAAAGCAGAAACTGCTTTATCGGGAGAGTTAAACTTTTCGCAAGCATTCACTAAGGCAGTACGAGAATTGCGCGGAATAGAAATACCTGCACAAACTTGGGCAGACTTTACTTTACCGCCACATTTGCAAATAACTTTCCAAGTGCGTTCAGAACGAGATGCCGTGTTAGATGTGGATACTTCTTTGACCGCTCTGCAACGTAAACTAGCTCCTGCCACCCAAAGCGCAGTGGAAAAAGTAGTAAAAAACGCGGTAGCGCAAGCAGTGGAGAGTGCCCGTTTAGAATTATTGACGACGTCTAGCCAATTAACTGCCTCTAATAGCACCGATCCTCTGCAAATTTTACAGCAAGGTTTACTCACTGAGATGGTGGAATCAACAGCCAGCAACGGAATGATAGTGCGCGGTTATCCTGCTTTCGTAGCACAAAATGCTTGGAGGGGAGAACTAACTATACCGTCTAATATATTTACCGACGCTAATAATTTATGCACCCCTAAGGTAAGTTTGCGGATTTTAACTGATCCGGCTCTCCAAGCTAAAGAGCATCGCTTCGGAATACTATATTTGCTGTTAGCCGAGCTGTCTTTGCCTACTGCACGTGTCACTTCTCGCTGGAATAGTTTAGAGTCTTTACTATTAGGGGCGAGTCCTTACGCCTCTACCGCAGATTTAGTGCAACATCTCCAATTTGCCGCTATTACTAATATGGCCACTAAATGGAGTAAACAAGAAAAACAAAAATTAGGCACTTTACGCACCTATGCGCTTTATCAAAATTTACGTGACTACGTGCGCAACACGATGGAAGATGAAATATACCGTATTGCTCGTATTGTGGCGCGTATTTTAGGGCAATATACCGAGGTGGTTGCCCAGCTTAAACAAACCACTTCTTCTGCTTTAATAAATACGGTAGAAGACGTAAAAGAACAGTTAAATAAACTTATTTATCCTGGCTTTATTATTGCTACTCCCGATACTTTCTTGGCTGACTTACCACGGTTTTTACAAGGTATTGGGTGGCGTTTAAGTAAGGCAGAGCAAAATGTTGAGCAAGATTTTCTAAATAGTCAGGTAGTGCAAGAAACTTGGGATTTATTAATACAAGCGCAAAATAGTTTTGTTTTAGAAACTTTTGAGCAGCAGACGGCTAATAAGTTGGTAGAAGCGCGTTGGTTGCTGGAAGAATTACGTATTTCTTTGTTTGCCCAACAGTTAGGAACACGAGTAAAAGTTTCTCCACAGCGCATACGTAAACTTCTTACCACTTAAAGCTACTAAAGGTAAGATAGCGTCATTATGAAAGAAATGAGCACATTAACAGAAATTTACACATTGGGAAGGAATTTACTCAACCAACACGGTTTAACGAACTGGGAATTTGGTTTTGATAATGCAAAACGCCGATTGGGGCAAACTGATTTTCAGAAACAGAAAATTAGCTTGTCACGTTATCTTTGCCCATTACTTGACCCTAAAAAGGTGCAAGAAGTTATTTTGCATGAAATCGCCCATGCCTTAGTAGGGAAAGATCATGGGCATGATGCGGTTTGGAAAGCAAAATGTGTAGAAATCGGGGCGGTTCCGCGTGCTCGTATGAAAAACGCACCACAACTAACTCCGCTTTGGCAGGGAACTTGCCCACAAGGACATAAATATTCGTATCATCGAAAACCTAAACGGGTGCAGTCTTGCGGAAAATGTTGTGCAACTTTTTCCCGCAATCATTTAATCCAATGGGAAAATACTCAGACTCAGAAAATCCTACGTATCGGACGATACAATTATTTAGACTAAGGTTAAGTGAAAAAAGACCCTAACTTCGGTGACTAAACTAAGCAGGTAGATATGAAACTAAAGCAGAAAATAGCAGTAGTAGTTACTATTCTTACACTGATATTAACTGCTTGTAGTTATCCTAATACTTCTCCTACCACCGCTGATAAGGCATTAGAAATACCAGTCACAGAAATAAATTTTCATCTTTGGGACGAAACTGCTGCTAGAGCCTACGAAAAATCTTTCGCAGCCTTCACAAAGCTGAATCCAGATATTAAAGTAAAGATAAAAATAACTCCTTTTAGTCAGTACTGGCAGGAGACAGATGAAAAAATCAGCACTCCTGAAATGGCTGATATTTTCTGGATAGACGCCTTAAATTATCCGAAATATGCACAAACAGGTCATCTGCTTGATATTTCTACCACTCTTAACCAAACTCCTGACCCTTGGCAAGAATCCGTCACCAATATTTACACTTATCAAGGTAAACTCTGGGGAGTGCCACAACTATGGGAATCATTTGCTCTGTATTACAACAAAAATTTACTGGCTAAACATCACCTAGACCCGTCTACTCTTATTTGGAGTCCTAAAGCTGAACAAGACACTTTAATTACCGCCGCTAAGCGCTTAACAGTAGATGAACAAGGAAAAACTGCTGATAGTAAAGATTTCGATGAAAGTAAAACTAAAGTATATGGCTTTGCAAGTGCGGTGAATGATGCGAGTGTGTACAGTACTTTTTTGAGTCAAAATAAAATGGTTTTTTCTGCTAATGCACCCCAAATCAACTTTTCCCACACTAACAGCACTGCCACTTTCCAATATTTATTCGACCTAATCCACACCCATAAAGTAACGCCTACACCTACTCAGATAGCTAACGAAGAAAATTATTTACGTAACTTGTTTGTTAAAGGGGAACTAGCAGTATTGCAAGCTAGTCCCGCAAATCTAAAATACGTGTATGCACACCAGAAAGATAAATGGGGACTTGCCCCTAACCTAGCTGGCACAACTGGACGTATTAGTACCGTACAAGGAATAGCTGCGGCTGGAAATGCCCATACCAAATATCCAGCTAAAACTGCACGTGTACTACAGTGGTTAGGTTCTAAAGAAGGGCAGCTGGCATTAGGGGAACTAGGGGTAGGTTTTCCCGCAGTGATTGATGCCCAAGATGCGTTCATAAACTATTGGGCACGGCGCGGAATTGACGCCTCTGTGTTTATTCCGGGCGGACTAGGTAATACTATTCATCTTGCTTTAGATGCTCAAACTCAAATAAAGCTAAATAGTGCTCAAGACACAATTACACAAATATTAACTGGAAACTTAGCGCTTGTAGACGGATTGAGCACAGCTACTGAACAGAGTTTAACTGCTTTACCAGCCAATTAACTATACCTGTAGCTCCTGCTTCCACTACCGTTAAAGTGTCTTGAAAATTACTTGTGTTACCATACCAAGGATCTAGTACGTCCAGTTCTCCGTCTGAAGTATAGAAATCACTATAACGGTTACGCTTTCCGCTATTAGTACCCGCTGGGTCTAACACTGCGCCTGTTCCATACACTCCAGTTGGATATACAGAAATTGTGCCATCAAATTCTCGCCATAAATGTACTTTTGCTAAATCAGTTCCTGCTGTTAATAACATGGGTTTTAAGGCACGGGCGTGACCCACCGTCATAGCAAGAATTAAATCTGCTTCCTGCAATTCATAATCACTAGCTCGATGAGCACAATGCTTATCTGGTAAAGCATATCCAGCTTGGCTTAACACGTATTGCGCACGGCTATCAATAGGATTGCCGTGCTCTTCGCTGGAAACTCCCGCAGAAGTTACCACTATCTGCGTAAGTCCAGCTTGAGCTAATTTTTCGCGCAACACGATTTCTCCCATAGGGGAGCGACAAATATTTCCGGTACAAACCACTAAGATTCGATACGGCATATCTTAAAAGTCCCAGTCCTCATCTTCGGTAGCTTCTGCCGTGCCGATTACATAAGAAGAACCAGAACCAGAGAAGAAATCGTGATTCTCGTCAGAGTTAGGGGAAAGAGCAGCCAAGATAGCAGGATTTACCGCGGTTTGATCTGGAGTAAATAGAGCTTCATAACCTAAATTCATCAACGCTTTATTAGCGTTGTAACGCAAAAACATTTTCACGTCCTCAGTTAGACCCATCTCGTCATAGAGCGACTCCGTGTAGAGTTCTTCGTTATCGTAAAGCTCTAGCAATAACTCATAAGTGTAGTCTTTTAATTCTTCTTGCCGTTCTGGGGAGGCTTTCTTAAGCGCTTGCTGATATTTATAGCCAATATAGTAACCATGTACGGCTTCATCGCGGATAATTAAACGGATAAGATCCGCGGTATTGGTGAGCTTAGCGTGGGCCGACCAGTACATCGGAGCATAGAAACCAGAGTAAAATAAGAAAGACTCCAACATGGTGGAAGCAACTTTACGTTTTTCTGGATCTTCACCATGATAATAGTCTAATACGATTTGGGCTTTGCGCTGGAGGTATTCATTTTCTTCCGACCAGCGGAAAGTTTCTTTAATTTCTTCCGAGGAAATCAAAGTGGAGAAGATGGAAGAATAAGACTTAGCGTGTACCGATTCCATAAAAGCAATGTTGGTAAGCACTGCTTCCTCATGCGGAGTGATAGCGTCTGGAATTAAAGAAACCGCGCCTACGGTACCTTGAATAGTGTCTAGTAAAGTAAGACCAGTAAATACCCGCGTGGTCATCTGTTGTTCGTGTGGTTTCAGAGTATTCCAAGATTGAATATCGTTAGAGAGCGGAATTTTTTCTGGCAACCAGAAATTAGCCGTTAAACGCTCCCATACTTCTTGGTCTTTATCGTCAATAATTTCATTCCAGTTAATAGCCTGCACGGCATTTAGAAGTTTTAACTTGGGAGGATTCATAGTGGCCTCTTTGCTGTCCGGAAAAGAAAATCGGTGGCGGTTAATTAGTTTTTACTAACCTGTTCTATGTTATCTATTAACTGGAAGTGACCCCTAATTTTTTTCTGCTTAATAAGTCACTCAGTTTGGAATTTAAATTAGGGAAGAAAGCGTAAGAAAAGAAAAACGACCCGACAGGATTAAATCAACCATCGAGCCGAAGCGCGCCGAAAGGGACTCGAACCCCCAACCTCTTGATCCGTAGTCAAGTGCTCTATCCATTGAGCTATCGGCGCAAGTTCCGTGGAACATCGTTCAGTTTACTACTACTACCCCGCGAAATGCTAATTATTTCCTAGTGGTAGTGCGCACATCTCTTACTAAGTTATATACACTGGCTCTTTTGTCCGTCTTTATATATTTATGTCTTATTTTATCTCTTCTTTTTCTTCATCTTTCTCTCTTCTTTTTCTCTCCGTTTCGTTATTCCCTTTATTTCTCTCACCGCAGCGGTTTGTACACCGTTTCTCTTAATGCACTACTTATCCCCAACCACTTCAGCATTTCCTTTCTCACGCTACTCACTTCCTAAAGTGAAATGTATCCATCTACGAGTAATTAAGGAATAAAAATGCAAACTAAAAAACGAAAACTAATCCCGATACTGCTAATAACTTTATGCACTTTGGGTATAACTGCTTTTCCATTTAACACCCAGTTAGCAGCAAGTGAACCACTAAGTATCACCGGAATTACTGCCCAAAACTATTCTGACGGAATTGTTTACTACAAAAACGGAGTACTAGTAGGCGGACTAAACTTCTTTGACGTGTTAGATAATAGAACCGGCGGAAATAAACAATACTGTGTAAACTACGTAACGAATCAGCCTACCGGCAATGAACGCTACGAAGTACACAAACTAACTGCTCCTACAATTACCGCACCCAACAATATAGCACTCACCGTACGGCAATTCACGTATCTTTTACATAAATATCAACAACGTAAAGACCCTGTAACCCAAGCAGCTCTAGCTTATCTTGCCCATCAAAACTATGAAACGGTCGCTCCAGCTGATCATTATGGCGTGAATACCACCAGCCCAAGTGATACCGCAAAATGGTTAGCTAACCTAGTGCAACAAGTGTCTCCTGAAGTACAACAGCTAGCAATTAACCTAGTAAATGAAGCTAAACTACGAGCCACCCATACTATAACTCCCGGCATTATACATACCACTAATCAACGTCATGGCACTATCCAAGGAATCGGTGCACTAAATCAAAATAATGATTTTATTGCCGGCAAAACAGTCAGCATAACTTTAACTGGGCCAGCTGTGTTTACCGAGTCTAAAAGTAAAACTTGGCAAGGAACTACTTTAGATAAAGGACTAAACCTAGCTTGGGAAGCAACCGGAAACGGAAATGTACAAGCTAGGATTACTTTCTCTGTAGAAAAAGGCAGTTTAGAACTATGGGATCCAGTAGAAACAGTACAAAGCGTAGTTACTTTAGGAGCAAATATTCAAGAAGACACCGCACTATCTGATAGTTTAACTTGGGAAGTTGTGTACGATTTTCAACCTAAAGGTATCTCAGCAGCGCAAAAAATCGCACAAGCCGGAACTTTCACCGACACTCTAACCGTATTTGCTGATCCTGCTTATGGAAAAGGGGAATGGCTAAAAGATGGAGAAAACTTCATACCTGTTAAATTCACGGCGAGCGCTTATCATTTAGGGGAAGAAATACCAACTCCTAGTCAGGAAGTACCTAGTAATGCCCGCTTACTAGACACTATAGAAGTTACAGCTACTGGCCCAAGCGATATAGTGGCAACTTTTACTGATTTGCCCCCAGGTTTTACTACCGTAGTGTGGGAAATGCAGAAAAATAAGCAAGGAAAATACAAAGAGTATGTACGGCAAAATTGGCAAGATCAATTCGCGCTACTAGCAGAAACCACCTTACAACCCACTGAGTTTCAAATAGACTCCACTCTACAAATACGGGACACTAAATCCGGCACATATTTAGTAGACGACTTATTCATTAGCGGATTGCCTAATAATCACCCTAATTTTGCTGGAAACAGTAGATTTAGTGCCGATTCTTCCGTAATTTTTCAAGAACTATGGTTTTTTCCTTATCCCTTAGAAGTAAAAGAAGAAAATTTAGCTCAAGCGGAAAAAATTGGAAACACTTTACAAATTCCGGCACGTAATGGGCATTACCCTAATTTAGGATCGCAAACTTTTAAGATACGTTACGACCAACACGACCAAGCTATCCCAGGTACTTACGTATTTATCACTCATTTTCCAGGAGATGAACGAGTAAAACCATTACGCACTGCTGTAACTGACACACACGAACAATATGTGATAACACCAGCACCAGCCTTACATACCACTTTATTATTTGATGCGGAAAAAACAGCACCCAGCTATGGCACCCAAACCTTAACCGACAAAGTTTGTTATACCAATTTACAAACACAAAAAACTTACCGTTTACACGGAGAATTATTTAATCCAGACACCCAAGAAAGTTGGAATATTCAGGGTGAAACCATCTTTACCCCCACCACTCCTAATGGGTGTACAACGGTTAATTTTTCAGTAGATGCTACTAAACTAGCAGGTAAAACAGTAGTTGCAGTAGAAACTTTGTTTCTAGAAAATAAAAAAGTAGCTGAACACCACGATCTAACTGACCTAAATCAAACTCTTAATTTCTTGCCCCAGCCCAACTTGGTCACTTCTGCTTACGAAGAAAAAGACGGAGATAAGATACTTACTCCCACTACTCAGGTAAACGTTATTGATAAAGTATGTGAAACCACTGGGCAACTCCGCACAGATACCACATACACGATTATTACCGATGCGGTCTTGAAAAGAAACGGAGAAAGTGTACTACCTCAGAAAGTAACGTCTTATTTTGCCCCTCGGGCTGCCAATGACTGTGCGGAAGTAAAAATATCTTTCAATGCCGAAAAATTAGCAGGAGAAGAAGTGGTACTTTTCGAAACCGTCATGCATAAAGATAATGTAGTGACCATACACCATGACTTAAACGAAAAAATGCAAACCGTGAAATTTACTGAACTTCCACCCCCGCCCACTTTAGCGAAAACCGGAGCTATTCTCAGCGGTTTATTAGGCATAACGCTGGGATTAACTGGATTAGGATTAGCCTTACGTAAATACACTAAACCCTAGCTATTTACTATAAGGTGAAATCCTAACAAAGAAAATCACCTCACTAAACCACAAAGCTAAAATCCAACAACTAACCTTAAAACTCATAAATTAAATATAAAAGTTGTGGGTGGATAATTAACACGTATCCACCCACAACCGCTATCTTAGCTACCTATTAAGCTACTTACGTTTCCGGCTCACGCGGTAAGCTGCCCAAATACCAGCTAGAGTAACTGCCCCACCGAATAATAACGGATCATTCACTCCGAAACCACCAGTATTAGGCAATACCACGCCCTGCATATTTTTCACTTCTAATATCCAATTTTGCGGACTATTAGTAGCTACTCGCACGAAATTCCTAGTAGTTTGCGTAGGCACTACCACTTTCAACTCATAATTACTATCTCGAGCTATCTGGAACTTCCAAGGAGCAGGTAACAACTGCGCATTATTACCGGCAGTAATTTCTTCCAGCACATAGAAACCAGCCCGCAAACGAGTAGTAAACTCAGTACCGCCCGCCCGTGAGGTCAAAACAATATTTTCCGCCGTAGGATCAGGAGCTGTACCAGCATCATTTAATTTCTTAACCACAAACTTAGCACCAGCTAAAGCGCGGTTATTACCACCCAACTTCTTAATCACTAATTCACCGTCTGGATTACGTTCCACCACGGTATTAGTAACCTCTACTTCCAATATACTCGGCGCATCTGATGGTAGTAAGAAAAGATTAGTACCTGCTTTATTTCTTCCTACTGGATTAGCTCCAGTACGACCAATAGTGGCATCAATTCCATTAACTCTAAAAGAAGCAGTCATAGATTCAAATCCAGGCTTCAGTACTACCCCAGTTTCTTCAAATCTACAATCATAATCATCGGGGATCTGCATTGTGCCCTCTTTTTCAGTTCCAGCCTGAACTTTCAAAGTTTCCCGAATAATTGGAGCACCCAAATCCGTACGATGTAAACAAGCATAAGTGATATTAAATTCTTGTCTGTCTATAGAATTATCTACCTGCCCATTAGACACCAACTTTTTACTGATTTTTATTTTGCGTGTACCCGCATAGGCATTAGTTAAATTTAATGTAGAAACAGTAGAGCCACTGCCAGTAGCACCCACTACTCGCACTAGACGCTCCTCACTGTTAATAGTGTTACCAAAAGGCCCTACGCTAATTCCGCTATTGTTAGTACCACCAGAAGCTCCTGTAGCAGCTTCTACGCTCCAACTTTGCTTCGGCGATAAATTACCGATACGAGAATCAACAATCTCTTCTCGCACTCGACATTGTGTATTACGCTTTAAACCACTAATGGTAAAACTTTCTCCATTGCGCAAATTACGAACTGTCCAACGCACTGGATTTGGCCATACCCCATTATTAGTGCACATATATTTAATAGCGAAAGTTTTATTAGCAGGCAGATTCATTCCAGCCGGTAATTCCACCGTCTTTTTTACCTTAAAAGAGAATGTAGGCTCTATATAGCGATTTACAGCGCGGAATTGCACAGTTTCAGAGCCGTCCACTTTAAATTGTTCGCCTGGTTTTAACTCTAAAGAAGAATTACCACTCAAGATATAGAAACGTGACTCCACAAAATCTAAAGCATTAATAGTAGGTAGATTTTTCTCCACCACCCTACATGAAGATCCTGATGGAATTAATGATTCATAAGTAGTTTTCTCATTCATCATTAATTCTAGGTCAGTAACCGATACGTCGGAACGATAAGGATGAGTACAAATAATATCGAAAGTAAATATACTATTTCCTACTAAATTGCTCACCACACCGGCATCTATCCAAGCATTATTACGGTTAATCTCCACCTTTTTCTCTATAGATAACGGCACATATTTCAAACCAGTTAATTCCAACATGGTCTGATAAGAATTATCTGCTGGAACCATTACATTAATCGCTAAAGTGTTCCAAATTTCCACTGGAATTTTATGGTTTGCTTTCATACGACGCAAACCTTCCGCTAAATTACCAGAGTCGGTAATGTAATTATGGAAATTACGAGCCTGCGGAGTAAGTTGCCAAGGCGAATTAACACCCGATAAGTAACGCCACAAAATATACTGGCTAATTGCAAAATAATCACGCTTTGCTTTGGCTCGATCTATGCCACCCCAGAAACGATTTAGAAAACCGAAAGGATCTGAAGGGTGAGTAACATACATTACGTAACGAATATTGTCGTAAAACTGACGCTTATCCGAATTATGTAACGAAGGTGGCTGATTTCCTTGATCTTCCACGATAAAGTTCCAGAATTGTTCAGCAGTTACGTCTTTTTTATATACGTACTCTTGATTACCATCTGGACGTTTCTTAGTGGCATGACCACAATATACCCAGCTTTGATCATTACCAAAATAACTAACCTTAAATTCAGGATTTAAGGCGTATAACGGATCTAAGTTTGGCACTTGATAAGGGCGCACAATAGTACCGTCTGCGGGACGAGTAGAATCTAGTCTTGTATCGCTGTTCAACGTTTCTTCAGGAGAAACAGCACGTACCTCATAATCACTACCAGTGCCATTAAGTTTTGTCAGACCACTGCCAACATTACTTGCTGCTAATAACTCATTCAACAAAGAAGCGTTCCGTGGAGCAACTTTGTCCATTCCTGCCATATTAGCTGGCACTGTAACTTTTTCTAGTGCAGTATGTAGTGCAGTTTGATTTGTAGCATTTTCAGTAGCAATCGGGCCAGATACTTCTAATTGCCCTAAGCCACTGCCGTTTTCTACCGTAACTTCTTCTACCGGCGCATTACCAGTATCACTCGTTTCAGTATTTACCACACTTCCTGCTGGAGATTTTTCTTCTGCTATCGCTTGTGGGTTAAAAGCTAATCCGAAAGTTAATAGCACAGACACTAACGCAAATCCGATACGCTTCCTTTTAGTGAAGGTATCTGAATAACTCATACCTTTCCGTATCATCACACCATCTTCTTTCGTGTCTTAACCAACAACGCTATTCCTAAGAGGAATACCCCAAAACCTAATCCTGTAATTCCTAATAACGCAGCTCCGGTGTATGCCATACTGGGTGGAACTTTTGGAGTAACAGGAGGAGTGGGTGGTACTGGAGGAGTAGGTGGGGTGGGTGGAGTTATTTCAGGAGTTAGTGGCGGGACTCGTTTTGCTACCACTTCCGGATTGCAATTCCACCAAGACTCACCCGTACTCGGATTTACTCCAATAGGCAAAGTTATTAAGAACGGAGCTACCTCGTCATTACGATAACCTGCCACCACAGGGGCTTGCGACTCTACTAAATAGACTCCTTGACTTAAGCCAGTAAACTGCACTTGTGCATTACTATCACTCACTTGAGTGGCTACCAATGTTACAGAGTGTGCAGTGATATTTTCTACAGTTAAATCACTTAAAGCGTCCCAAGATTGTTTGCTATCTAAAGTTACATCGGTAATTTTAGATAACTTAAATATGTATCCCGCACCGTTTCCGGCTGGCAGATTTTGCGAATCTGCCAAATCGCTAGCCGTACTTGATGCTCCTACTTTAATAGTAAGAGAAGCATTTATACAGGTAGGAGCATAATCAGTAATCTCAGCAGTATCCCCCACCACCGTGATGGCTTGTGCCAAAGTAGAAACAGAAACAAAAAGAAAAAGTCCGCAAAATACGCCAATAGTAATACGTAATGTCTGGCGTATTTTGTTTTTATTACGCACAGTTTTATTCATTACTTATTACCTCGTCGTTCTGCTCTTTTGTCTGTTTCATCTTTCGCCACATCGTTCTAATCCACCACGTCATGCCAAGTAATACCACTAAAACAAATACCGGAATTGCCCACATCCACCACGGAATTGGCATGTATGTTTCAGCTAAGACTTCTTTAACTTCTTTTTTATCTACTGGCACTCGTTGCGCTTGCACTAATAAACGGTGAGTATTCACCCCATAAGGAGTGCAAGTAATCAACGTAAGTAAGTCTTTATTTCCTACCGGCAGTAGTTCTTCAGTTTTTTCAGGAAGTACTACTTTAGTTTGGAATACTTCATATTTTAGATTTTTTCCTGCAGTCGAGATATAGATAGTATCTCCAACTTTTAAATCCGTAAGGTTATCAAATAAAGTAGCGTGCGTTAATCCGGTATGCCCAGTAACTACCGCGTGCGTGCCTACGCCTCCTACCGGAAGGTGAGTGCCAAATAAATGACCTACTCCGCGCGCCAGAGTTTCATCAGACGTGCCATGATATACCGGCAAATCCACTTTGATTTTAGGAATCACAATGCGAGCCATTGCAGAACCAAAATCTAGTACTTGTAAATACTCTTGGTATGCTACTTCATCTATATCAGTAGCGCCGTTTTTACTCCAAGGATCTGCAAATAATCCAGTACTGCTAGCTAATTTAGCGTTATACATCTTAGCTTTTTTGCGTACTTCTGCTAGCTGATCCACCGGCGTTACTTCTTGTTGTTGTGCAAAATAAGCTGCTGCTTGGCTCTGATTGTAATTGGTAAGATGCGTAGCCAGCACCGGATACATCATTACCGTTATTCCAAACAACACCACTACCATTGGCATCAGCAGGGAAGCTAAACTTTTCGGTTTAGCTCCCTGCTTAGATACCTTATTTTTTTGCACGGTTTTCATTTACCTCATGTACGGATTTGTAAGGTTTAGGCTTCGCGCGAGTTGCGACGAGCCATTACTACACCACCAGCAACAATTGCGCCACCAATTACGATGATTAACGCAATACCCATACCACCAGTTAGTGGAAGCTCTGGTACAGAGTTACGAGTATTGTTTACGGTAGCTGCAACTGCATAAGATGCATTCTGTGCAACATTTGCATCGTAATTTAGCGCGTCCTGCTTAGTAATGGTTACCGTGGTAACTGCATTCATACCGGTAGGCAGTACGTAACCAGCTGGAGCTACTGTTTCTTTAAAGCAGTACACATATGCATTATCTGCGTGTGCTACATTGTCGCTAAAGTCGCCAGCGTGTAGACCTTCAATAAAAATTTCACCTTTAGCATCGGTGGTGAAGGTGTTGGTAAGAGCACCAGTAGTGCTAGTTCCGTTATTAGAAAGCTGGTATGCAGTTACTTTGTTATCTTCTGTAAGATCGCCTAACTCACAAGTATTATTGTCGCCCGAGTAGTAAACCTCAAACTGAGCGTCCTTTAGTACCTTCTCAGTGCCAGCTTCTTTCTTTACTAGCTTCACGTTAGCAAAGTAAGACTCTACTTCATTAGTACGAAGCGGTGGTGGAGGTGGAGGAGTATTTTCACCCGTTGGGGTAGAGCTAGAAACCATATTTGGATTGTTGTAGAACAAGTCTGCTACGTTAGCTACCTTACCGGCCTTCTTTACCGTGGCTGGAATAGTGGTGATTACGCGAGCATTGGTATGTGCGCGCAATATCGTTAGACCTTGCTCAGTAAAAGTAACTGTAACTAATAAGTCATCGGTCTTGCTGCTTACATTGTAGTGCGTGCCCTTGGTAAGAGTTTCACTGTTGTCACTTAGACGTACTGCAATGTTGTTCCATTGTTGTTCGGTAAGTTCTAACTTATTTTGGTCTAAATCATCTCGCACAATGTAACTGCTGAGTGTGTTAGGAGCAGCAATGGTAGGAATATCAGTAGTTACCTGATAGGTGATTTCCTGTGCGCGATTCTTCTTAGCGTCTACAATGCTCTTTTGTACTTGTAGTTCGTTATTCTTTGGATAAACGTGTACCGTGTACTGCCAAGTATTACGAGTATCTGGATCTGTAAATGGCACAAATACAATAAAATCGTTGTGAGCCACAACGATATTCTTTGGTTGTCCATTAACGGTTGCACCGGCAGTACTGGTTTCCTTTACTAAGTACACACCTACTGCAAGGTTGCTAAAAGTAGCTTCACCCTGTGCATTGGTAGTTTGCGTGGTAGCAGAACCAGTTAATTTAGCGGTTACTCCAGCAGCAGTAGCGGACTGCGTTTTTAGAGCAGTAGCTTTAGCTAGTGCATCTTCCCAGTCGCTCTGTGAACGCAAGTCGTAATTTAGCTTTTGTACACTAAATTGTACATTTGCTACTGGATCGCCACCCGGGTTGGCATTTACTGCACCGTTAGCGGCAGTAGTACCAGCATTAGCGGTAAGGCGCTTATGTACAACGATGCTACCTTTGCGTTCAAAATCAATATTGTTAAGTTCTACAGTTTGGTTAGTGGTAGTTGCGGTTGCAGAATCCAAAGATACTATAGATGCACCTAAAGCTACTGCTGCAACAGCTAATGCCGAAGCTAGTTTCTTGGAAAAACTTGTAACAGCCACCTGTTCACCTTTCTTAAATCAGAACACCTACTGCTTATCAAGAAATCACAAAAAATTAACTGGTAGTTAAACCTGATGATTTACTTAATCGCGCAGATAAGTGAGGTAATTTCAACCGAGCACATTAAACTTTGCTCACAATACAGCGAAAACATGTTCACTAATTCGCCACCGGCGACCTATAAAACTCTTGTGAAAAAATACAAGAACAAATAAGTCGAAAACGACTAAAATATCGATTGCTTCCAGTAAAACAAACCTTAATGTATGTGCCTATACTACCCCCCCCATCGATTTTTGTACAGCATTTAGTTGTGTTTTAGCCGATAATGCAATATTTAATCACTCAAAATTACACATAATTTAACAAACTTGATTTTAAGTAATGTTATTTTTTTACTGGTTAAAGCATGGTGTATAAAATTAGCTATTTTATTTTTTCATAGTGAAAAATTGTTAATAAATGCGCGGGTTGCAAAAAATTAGAAAAATTTTCAGTAAATTTGCAAAATTTTTCATAATACTTGTAAAGTTACGACCTGCATATTTAGGACGTTAAACCCACTTTAACAACAAATAAACTCATCCTTGCGTCTTGTTCTTAACGAAAACTTGCAAAAAAATTTCACAAACATCTTACTAAACTGCAAGTATAAAGATAAGAAAATAGGTAGCACCCACTCGTGTTTTCAATGATGAAGAAACCTTTCTCCCGTTCGGGTAATAAAAATCCCATCCCTGTAACAGGGATGGGAAAATCAAAAAAATAAACTAAAACTACTTTTTAATACTAGCTCTACTACCAGGCTTCCAACCCGTGTCAGTCATACGACTCAACCGGATTTGATCTTCAGTAGGTTCAAGTATAGAAATGTGTAATTGTATAACTTCACCGGTATGTTTATCTACTGCAAATTTTCTACAGCCTTTAATAAAATTGGCAGGCCTAGGGAAAATCGGAAAATACCAGCCATCATCTTCCAGTACTTTATCGCAAGTTAAAGGTTTGTATGGAGGGTATCTCATAATGCTTTCATATGCTGCACGTACTAGATTTACTGCTTCATCAACTGAAATCACTCTTTTCTCCTTCCAAAATTAGCAACAATTGCCCTACTGGTTCAGCATAAGTCAATTCAAAAGCTCTCATAGATTCAATATCTATTGCTCCTTTTGCAAAGTATTCAGATATATCTACAATCCCTTTTTCTTGATTACCATAATAGATAATTTGCTTATTTTGCACTATCCAAAACAATTCATGTCCTTGAAAACCAGCATTATGCGTAGCTGTTAAATAATCTTCTGCTTTCTTTAGCCTGTTAAAGTGCAGTGCCCTTCAGCTTTCCAAATACCGCGCAGTATATATGAATATATTTGAGTTAGAAGATTTTCGGCTTGTTTTTTCAAGACGGTCGAAAATCTCCACCAGCAAGTCCGCCCTTGATTACGTTCTCACTCTTAATAAATTCGATTTCTATGACCGACATCAATGAGTACTAAAACTAATTCATTATCTTGAATTTCTGCTAAAATGCGATAACCTCCTACTCTGTATCTCCATTGTCCACTTCTATTAGCTGTAAGCCCTTTTCCGTGTAAGCGAGGATCTTCGCACTCCATAAGATTTTTCTCAATCCAAGCCTTAATTATCTTTTGTGTTTGTTTATCCAGTTTCTTAAATGATTTATCAAACTTATCGGTCGTAACAATCTGATAAATCATAAGTCAAGCTCTTTCCAAAGCTCGCCAATTGGTCTTGTTTTTAATCTTCCCGCTTGCTTTTCTGCTTCATACTCTTCAAACACTTTCAAATCGTATTCGTCCTCAATTCTTTCAAGCATTGTAATTCTAATAATTTCGGACAAAGTACTATTGTTATGTTTCGCGTATGCTTTAAAAATATTTAGTTCTTCTTCTGGAACTCTCAAACTGATTGTAGACATATTCATTCCCCTTTTATATTTGTAATACAATTGTATTACAAACGCCATAAAAAGTCAGTCCTGAAATGACGAAGCCGATGTACTTTAAAAATATTGACAGTCAAGGGAGAAAAGCGGTAAGCGGACTGAGCGAAGCGAGGGAACATTAAGGATGCGTACCCTTGACAGTCAATCAGACGAAACGGAACTCCTGCCCTTAATATTACCCAAAAGTCCCTTTTTCTTGATTACCATAATAGATAATTTGCTTATTTTGCACTACCCAAAACAATTCATGTCCTTGAAAACCAGCATTATGCGTAGCTGTTAAATAATCTTCTGCTTTCTTTAGCCTGTTAAAGTGCAGTGCCCTTCAGCTTTCCAAATACCGCGCAGTATATATGAATATATTTGAGTTAGAAGATTTTCGGCTTGTTTTTTGGTGGTTACGGTAGCGATGTAGTATGTTTTGCCGTCTTTGCGGTATCTGCCGCGATATTTGCCGGTTCTTGTTTTGTTAATACTGCCGAATAGTCGCTTGTTTATTTGTGGTTCCTGTTCTAAAAAGCAGTCCTTAAAGTAATACATTGCGGGACGTTTTAAGAAAAATAAAAATAATAAAACCCCTGGTAATCAAGCAGTTTTTACTGATTTACCAAGGGGTTTATTTTAGTGGCGGAGACAGAGGGATTTGAACCCTCGAGCCAGCTTTCACCGACTACTCCCTTAGCAGGGGAGCGCTTTCGACCACTCAGCCATATCTCCATGTTGCAAAATAAATATTTCCACAACAGACTAAAGTTTAACACTTAGTAAGAAACTCGCAAAGTCACCAGCACATATCGTAATAAATTACATTAAAATAGCCAGCACTCCTACGCCTAAGTATTTTACCCGTAATTAATCTTCAGATTTTTTCTGCAACAAACAAATAATCTCCATATGTTTGGTATGTGCAAACATATCCACCACTTGTGCTTGCTCTACTTGAAAGTTGTTCATTATCGCTAAATCTTTAGCTAAACTTTGCGCATTACAAGACGAATACACTACTTTTTGCACTTGTGAGTTATTCACCCACTGCGCTAACTCTGCCCCAATTCCACGACGAGGCGGATTTAGCACTAGCGCCTCTGGTTGAACTTTCTGCTCCAATATCCATTTAGTAGCATCAGCAGCCACAAATTCTAAACGCTGTGCTAACTCTAATTGTACAGCCGTATCATTAGCGGCTTTCACCGCTTCCGGCATAGCTTCCACGCCTTGTACTTTTTCCACTCCAGCTTCGGCTAAAGCAAAAGCAAACCCTCCGATACCGCAATATAAGTCCCAAGCTGAGCTTGCCCCTGCTAACCAGCTAGCCGCTTGCTGGTAAAGCACTTCTGCTTGAGCAGTATTGGTTTGGAAAAAAGATTGCGGACGTAACTCTAAATAAATACCTGTATTAGGCAGTAAAAACGGTAAAACTGTTTGAGAGGTTAAAATGATTTCTTCCTCTCCTTCTAAAATTGCTTTATGTTCTGGTTGTATATTTAACGAAACCACTTTTATTTGCGGTAGTTTTTCCAGTAAATGCGGTAAATTTTTCCGAATAATTCCTTGTACACCAGCTCTACGCACCACAAATCGCACCATTAATTCTTGACTAGGCGAAGCCGTGATAAGCAAATACTTTAAATCTCCACTAGCGCTATTTACTCGGTAGGGACGCAATTTGCACTGCTTAATAAATTCTGCCAATCGTGGTATTACTGCCTTAATTTCAGGAAGTGGCAGTGGGCAGTTACGTAAATCTTGGTCGGATATACCTAGTTGTACATTTTCATAACTGCCACTCACTACCAGCTTTACTTTATTACGAAAATTTTCTTTCCTAGATACGGCTATTGGTAACCAAGTTTTTGCCGGAATTAACTGCTCTGCATATTTTTGTTTCGCCGCTATTTGTTCTTCCCAAGGGAGAGCTAACTCTGTGCAAGAACCACAAACTCCCGCTCGATAATATCTACACTCTACCGCCAAAGATAAGCTAGCCATGTATTTTGTTTCCTTGGTCATCAGCGTCTATCTCACTAGCTAAAAATGCTGTCACTGTCTTTTTAGCACGGGAAATATCGGTAAAGTGGTGTACCTGCCAGCCGTATTCTTTCGCAGAAAGCGTGTTTTCTAAAGTGTCATCGAAAAATAAAATTTCTGATTTATTCACAGCTAATTTTTTCGTAACATACTCATAGATAGCTGGGTCTGGTTTAGCTAATCCTATCTCGCAAGAGAAAAAAGACGGAGTAAATTGAGCAAGCCAAGGCTGACTTTGCTTGATTAAAGCTAATAGTTGGGTAGGAATATTGGAAAGTAGTGCTACTTTAGTACCTGCAGTAGTGAGTTCATTTAACCATTGCACCATTTCCGGCACATTTTGACTACAAGAAAAAGCATCTGCTTGCAGAAAATCAGTAACAGATACCGGCGCATGTGCCCCTAATTCTTGCTGTAATACTTGCAAATAATGCGCATAGTCCCAAATTCCGGCATCTAGATTGTGTCGTAAAGCGCGATAGGAATGCCAGAATTCTGCTGTGCTCACATTTTGGGCATTTAAGTTGAAAGCCTGCTCCACTTTTTGCCGTCCTTGCGGAGTTTGGAGCTGCATAAATAACCCATATAAATCAAAAAGGAGCACACCCATTTTGTATCCTTAGGCCTTTGCTGGAAATAATCCTTGCAAAGCATTCAGCACTGCTGTAGATACGACTGTAAAATCTTTTCCTTGGTCTAAAAGATTCATGCCTGTTTCTAGTAATGCACGATTAATGCGCGAATTAATATCGGCATTAGCCAAATCTACTTCTCGCCATAAAGCTGTAAGACGCATTCCTAATTCCACATGAAAATCAGCTACCATTTCCGAGGAATAGGCTTCGCGCTGGGTGGAGAATTTTTCTGCTACTAGTTCACGTTCATGAGGGTTAGCAAATCGGATAGCTGGCTTCTCGCCGCCTACTGCCATTGCATTATTCAATTTACTATGATGGTTATTGCCGGTTTCTGTTTTTCCACTATTTCGTCGGCTGTTTTTCATAACGGAAATTAACCAATTATGTCCAGTAGTTTTTGCCATTTCTAAACTAGCTAACGTAATATCCAATATCTGCTGCTGGGCTGAAGTTTCCCAATTCACGCGCTTAGCTACTGCTTCTTTCCATTGTGGCAAATAACGTTCTAATACTAGGTTGCGTAAATCGTCTACTGAATTTACATAACGATAAATAGAGTTACGGGCGATACCAGCTTGTTTAGCCACTGCGCCTGCTGTTAGCGCATCTGGCCCTACTTCCCGCAAAATAACTTCTGCAGCATCAATTAAAGATACATACATCTTTTCATGATGTTCTTTAACAGTAGCAGCCGAAATTTTTGGCATAACCCCTCTTTTTCTTAATATCCGCTCAGAGTTAAAGCCTGAAGTTTAGTGTTTAACTTCAACGCTTTTATCTGAAAAATTTTCTACTTATATTTTCACCTATTTTGTGGGCACGCCCTAACTAAAATGATTTAAGCACACATTTTCTAACTAAAAACTGCTTGCCAAAATTTGTAAAACTTTGACCATCTCATTTTTAACCAATTACTGCTAAAAACGAGATGGCCAAATAGTTTTATTAAATTTAGTTTACGCGACCGTGAATAATTTCGTCTGTCTGCTCTAAACTAGCTACTGCTTGATCCCCTAAAGAACCATCTGCTAGTTTATCTACTACAATCGCAATAGCTCCGTCGCCCACCACATTTGCGGCAGTACCAAAGGAGTCAGCAGCCACATACATTGCCACCATAATGGCATACATTGGATCAGTAAACGCCAACATTCCTTGTAATACGCCTTGGGAAGCGGTAATTGCGCCACCTGGCACACCAGGAGCAGCCACCATAATTACACCCAACATAAAGATGAAGCTCACCATAGTGGAAGTAGCTACTTCAATTCCGAGCATATACTGTAGTGCTACCGCAAAAGCCGTAATTTTAATTACTGAACCAGTTAAATGGATAGTGGCGCATAGTGGAATTACAAAATCAGTGATTTCTTGACTGACTTTATTACCACGAGTGCATTGTATCGTCACTGGAATAGTAGCAGCAGAGGAGGAAGTACCTAGTGCCGTAAAGTAGGCTTCTTTCATACCCCAAATCGCACTAAATGGGTTGCGTTTAGCCACTACTCCAGCTAGTACGTATTGCAAAACGATAGCTAGAATCGTAAGAATAAATGCAAATAGGAACACTTTTCCTAATGCCATTAATACGGTAACAAACTGTCCACTCTTGGCCATGTTGAGGAAAATGCCGAAGATGTGTACTGGTAGTAATGGCACCACTACTTTCGTAATTACTAGCATTACTAACTTACGGAATTCTTTGCTTACTTCCATTAACTTTTCAGCAGCTACTGCCGACATTCCTAAACCTAGTACGAAAGCTAGGATTAGAGCCGTCATTACTCCAAATACAGGTGGGAAGGTGAAACTTGGATCCATGATGGAAGCAACTGCATTTTCTGGGGAAACCAAGTCTGGCACTTGCTGTCCTGCTAATAAATATGGATATAGAACTTCTGATAGTCCCCAAGTGGCAAAGCCAGCAAGCAAAGTAGACACATAAGCGATAATTACGGTAATTAGTACCCATTTACCACCCGAACGACCCAACTCAAAAATAGCTGGAGTAACTAGACCCACGATAATCAATGGCACAATGAACCCAAGGAACTTGCCAAATAAATCGTTAAATGTAGCAAAAGGTACAATTGCCCATGTTGGCAAAATGTATCCAAGTAGGGAACCTAGCACGATAGCTAGGATTACCCAAAATAGCAGGGTCTTAAACATTCGGGAGGCGAAGCTCAGTCGAGCTTCTTGGTCGTTTACCATAAGAATCTCTTTCTACTAGACCTACTTTTCTGGTGTTATTCCAGTTTTATATGTGAATCCTAGAATAATAAAGAAAAACAAATAAAAAATAAGTGTCCACAAAGCGGACACTTATTCCAAAAACTTATCCGAAATGCACAAATTAACCGTAAAAACGTCCTAAAGTTTCATCTCGAAACTCCTCATAATATCCACCCTCAATTGAAGCGCGAATATCATCTACCAACTTCACCGTAAAATGTTCATTATGGATAGTAGCCAAAGTAGAAGCCAACATCTCTTTAGCCTTAAATAAGTGATGCAAATACGCTTTAGAATAATGCGTGCAAGTATAACAAGTACAGCCCTCTACTAAAGCCGAAAAATCAGTCTTATAGCGAGCGCGATTCACGTTAAACCTGCCATCTGGAGCATAAATAGCCGCATTACGCGCCACTCTAGACGGATTGACGCAATCAAAAGTATCCGCTCCAGACTCTATGGCACGGAAAAAATCATCTGGTTCGGAAATACCTAGCAAATGACGGGCTCTATTCTCGGGCAGTTCTTCACAAACCCAGCCCACAATTGTGCCTAAGTTTTCTTTCTCTAAAGCTCCCCCGATACCAAAACCATCAAACTGCTGGCCGTCAATTTCCATTGCTCCCAAATCACGGGCTGCTTTTCGGCGCAAATCTTCATATTGCGCACCTTGGATTACTCCAAATAACTGCTGATAAGGTTTATCCACTCGTTGCTCTGTCAATTCTTTATGAGCCCGCAAACACCGCTGTGCCCATAAACGTGTACGCTCCAAAGATTTTTCTTGATACTCACGAGTGTTTAACAAAGTAGTAAGCTCATCGAAAGCAAAAATAATATCCGCCCCGATTTCATGCTGAATCCGCATAGAAACTTCTGGAGTAAATCTATGCTTAACACCATTAAGATGAGAACGGAACCACACCCCATCATCATCTACACTTGCTAAAGACTTCCGCTTACCAGCAGTTTCTTTATCCCCCACAGTTTTCCCGGAAAACTCTTGGGAAAGCACTTTTTTAAACCCAGCTCCTAAGCTCATCACTTGAAAACCGCCTGAATCAGTATAGGTAGGCCCTGGCCAATTCATAAACTTACCTAAACCACCTGCGGCATCTAAAATATCTGAGCCTGGCTGCAAATATAGATGATAAGCGTTAGAAAGTACTGCTTGTGCTCCCACTTGCGCAATTGCTTCCGGCAACACTGCTTTCACAGTTGCTTTTGTGCCCACTGGAATAAATGCCGGAGTCTGAATGTCACCGTGTGGAGTGTGAATAGTGCCGGTACGCCCTAAAGACTTTCCATCTTTAGTAACCAACCTAGTACCTAATGTAAACGCCATAAAATCACCTTATTACTGTTAGTTACTTCGCCGTGTAACTCTGTTCACGCCGTTTAACCCAACCTATCACCATGTAGGAAAGTGGGAGTAATACTATTTCTACACCCACTTTATACAAGAACCCTATCACTGTTAGGTTGATAATCGTGCCTAAAGAAACAGTACCTACCCAAGCAATAACACAGAAAATCAAAGAATCCACAAATTGACCAGCAATAGTAGAACCAACGAGTCGCGCCCATAAATGCCGCTCACCCCAGCGTTCTTTAATCCGTACTAAAACCCAAGCATTAAGAAGTTGTCCTAATAGATAAGCCAACAGCGAAGCTACCACAAAACGGGGAACCACACCCAACACTGCTTCAAATGCGGCTTGCCCAGTATATTCCGGATGAGCAGGCGCCATAATGATTAGCCAAAAAACTAAAGAAGAAATAATGGAAATTACAAAACCAAGCACAATAGCACGGCGTGCTTTCGTAAAACCATATACTTCCGAAAGTACATCTCCAATAATATAGGTAAGCGGGAATAAAATTGCTCCCCCGTCAAATACTAAACTTCCTACCGAAATCAGTTTGGTAGCTCCGATATTGGAAAGCAGTAAAAACGCTACGAAACATACTGCAAACACATCATAGAGAGTTTTACGGGAAGAAATAGGAGTGGTTGAAGTTGCATCATGGTTAGGTGCATGAAAATCTGATTGATATTGCATTGCAATCTCTTTTCTATATCTGGAGTTTCTTGTTTGGTTTAGGGTTACAGACGCACGAAAAACTTTTACCTTAATCTAGATTTGGTAAACAGTTTGCCCGTATCTGGTTGTGCGCACTGCCCTACGCACCGCCCCACAAATATATTTTCTGTATTCAGTTGTGTTTCCTGACCTCTATCTATTACATACACCTGGAGTGAATTGTAATAGCTAATAAATCAGATTAGGAGAAAACGATTAAGAGTTACGTTCCGTCCATACTTTTTGTACATAAGAACAAACTGGCACAATAGCATATTCACCTTTTGCTACCTCATAATCTAGCGCCTTATTCGCTAGAGCTTTTGCTAAGCCTTGTCCAGTAAATTCTGACTTCACCGTTAAACGGGTGAAATAAATTTCAGCATCTACTATTTCGTAACTCAAATAGCCAATCACTAAATTATCGTTACGGGTACGCAACTCCCATTGCCCAGCAGGCTCGTTATGCACAATTTCGTATATTTCTTCGTTAAAGCTCATCTGCTTTCACCTCACTATGTATTTATAAAACTACTGCCTACAAATATCCACTTGAACATCTCATTAGCTAAAATTCTGCAAAAAAAATTACCTAAAGCCATGCCGTTATCTAGCTATACCACACCCGTATAATAGGGGAACTATCAAAAGGCGAAACCTCTTGCGTCAAAGCTAATTTGTCGTTTTGTGAACTTCCTAAAGTCTGCCCTGGAAGTAAATAAGTATCACTAGAAATAATGTAGTTGGCAATATCAGCCAGCAAAGTATAAACTTCATCAGCTGAACGAGTAGATTCCCGCACTTCCAAATCTAAATGCCCAAACAACGGCAGACCCAAAGTGCGTCCCACACTTAAATCGGGTTGTAAGGTACGGATATTTATCCATAACGGAATAGGCACTTCACCAGTGGTGAGCATTTCTGCTAATTCTGTAACCATGTGCGGAGGCTGTACCACACCTAATTCAGAACGGAAAATACCTATCGCTGCAGGTTCACGCATAAATGCGTCAATCACTTGCGTCATCAACATATGTGCAGCCAACATTCGGCGTTTTAATTTAATTTCTGTAGCAGTATCTGCCGATAAGTTTTTTTCTCCTGAAAGTTCCCCTTCATGTGCTTTATCCAGCGGAGCATAAAAAGTGATTGGCAAGTAAAAAGCATGGTCAGGCACTATACCATTTTCGATTTCTAATTTTCCTGATACCGCGCTGAGCATCACTTGCACGCCTTGTTCGCTGAAATTATATAACTGCCCAGGTAGTAAATCGGGGTGTTGCTCATCTGGAGTTACCGTTGTCCATTGCCCTTCTACTGGCAACGACCATATGGAACGCAACCGTTCTAAAGCTACTTCCACATCAATCGGAGCAGAATATAATGCCACCACCGATAAAAATTGGGGAGCATTAGGGTGAATTGCGCCCACTCCAAGATTTTGCATATCTACCTGCCTCACTAATAGTTACCCGTAGTTATACTGCCAGCTCAAATTTAACTTACGTAGAAAACTCTATTCATCTACACTGATTTTACTAGATTTTATTAGCTCTGCTGCCCCAGCTTTAGATAAAACAATAGCAAGCCAAACACTTCATACATATCCACATTTTCTACCACTGCTAGTTAGTTTTAACTACGTAAATCTAAAAAGTATGGGCCTTGCGCAGCTAGAGCTTGCCGGAATTGCACTTCCCAATGTTGCCAAGGCTCTACCGCTAAAGAATCATTACTAAAACGAATATCATTAGTGACTTCTGTGACGCAAAAATCTGGGATTGCTAAATCTACCACTGGGGTTAGCCGTTCACATTCTGCAATAATTAGTCCCTGATTTTCTCCCGCAAACACATCAAATTCCCAGCCGTCTTGCCCTACCCAGAGCGAATAGCGATCTTTTAAGATGATGCGATGCGAGCGTTGAATAATTTGTATCGCTACATCTGTATTGATTTCAGTTTCTAACTCGTAGCGTTCTCCATTTACCGCTGGTGACTTTACCGCCATCGTGGCAGCAATACTTTCCGGGTCGGTTTGGGCTTCCAGTAAATCTTGTAAAACTTTACGCTCATAAGCACCTAAACAATCAATGCTTTCTTGAAATTTTGGACGGCGTTGCATACATTGAGCTAATACTGCTTCCCCTTGGAAACTTAAACGTATCCGAATAGCATAACCAGCTTCTGCAAATACGTAGGCTTGAATAATGGTTTGTTTCGACCCATGCGCAACCGCAGCAGAAGGTAACTGGTTTACAAAAAATTTTCGCTCAAACTCAAAAGGAAACTCGGGAGCTTCGTCTGGAGAAAATGCCTGCATTATCCTAACTTTCTGTTTCCAGCTAAACCTTATTGGTTGCCTACATATTTCTTTAAATATCTTAACCGGTTTACATCATTAAGAAACACTAGCTACCACAGATAGTTAAAAATAATCACTATATTCTAAAGATAGATTTTAGATATTGAAAATATATTTAGTGATGCTTACACCTACTTTTACTTCAATCTATCACCTTATTTTCTAAAGCATTAGAATAGAGAAACTACACTACATATATAAGCAATAAGGAGTAGTTTAAGTGGGAGCAGGTTTTGTAACCGGAGCAGAAGTGATGGCGGCTGCCGAAAAAATCGGTGATACTGTACGGCAAACTCCTTTAGAAATTTCTGCACGATTAAGTGAAAAAACTGGACGAACCGTCTACTTAAAACGAGAAGACATACAGGTAGGACGCTCCTATAAAGTACGCGGTGCCTACAACTTTATCTCCTCTTTAGATCCGGCCGATCTGGCTCGGGGAGTAGTGTGTGCTTCCGCAGGCAATCACGCCCAAGGAGTAGCTTTTTCTTGTAATCAACTCCAAATAAAAGGCACTATCTACATTCCTGCCACCACTCCACGGCAAAAACGCAATAGAATCAGAGATATTGGTAAAGAATGGGTGGAGATAAGGGAAGTTGGTTTAACTTTCGATGAATGCTCCAGCGCCGCAATTAGTTACGCTGTAGAAGTAGGAGCAGTATATGTACACCCCTTTGATGATCCACGCACTATTGCTGGGCAAGGCACAGTAGTAAAAGAAATTTTTGCCCAATCCCCCGAGCCACCCAGCACTATTTTAGTACCCGTAGGCGGCGGAGGACTGTTAGCAGGCACTTTAGCTTGGGTGCGCACCTACTATCCGAACACTAAAGTTATAGGTGTCGAACCACAAGGAGCTGCCTCCATGCAAGCAGCTTTAAGTGCCAAAGAACCAGTGCGGTTAGAAAAAATTGATACTTTTGCAGACGGCACTGCTGTAGCGCGCGTAGGGGATATTACTTACGCCATGGCAGCAGCACAAGTAGACCAATTGGTGACGGTGCCAGAGGGAGCAATCGCGGCAGAAATGCTGGATCTTTACCAAGTGGAAGGCATTATCACCGAGCCTTCTGGTGCTTTAACCGCTGCAGCTTTGCATGGATATGTTGATTTAAGCCAACTTCCCCCTGGCCCAATTGCGATAATACTAAGCGGGGGAAATAATGACGTATCCCGCTATGAGGATATTGTAGAACGCGCTATGATTCACAAAGGTTTACGCCATTATTTCCTAGTTACTTTTCCTCAAAAACCTGGAGCTTTACGTGGTTTCTTAGACGAAGTACTCTCTGAAGGAGAAGACATTGTGCTTTTTGAATACACTAAGAAACACAATCGGGAAACAGGCCCAGCATTAGTGGGGATTGAAATTGATTCCCCGAGTGATATTACTGCGCTATTAGAGCGTATGGAGGCTTCTGAGTTAGAGATTGAAAAACTAGCTCCTAATTCTCCTGTCTTTGAGTTTGTACTCTAAGCCTATTTTTTCCGCTAAGGTATTAATAGGCTCAACCTAGTTTTTTACCTTAAACATCGGCTTAAACATATTCATATGCTGATAAATAACAAAGTAATGAACTAGCAGCTAACTTTCGGAATTAATAAGGAACATAAATGAACTCTGTCGAAAACAGCAATCCACGCAAAACCAATAAGCTACTAATAATTGCCGTAGTAGTGTTGGCGATGCTGGTGACGCTACTAATTGGTTTACTGATTGGTAAAAACACTAATTCTAGTGCTGATAAAATTTCTACTTCCCAAAGCACTAGCCAAACTGAAACCACAACTAATGCTGATACTAAACAAAGCAAGCAAGAAATACCGGCAGAAGCAAAAAAACTTATTGATTCTTTGCAAAGACGGAGCGAAAATGATCCACGCGCTCGGGGCGCTGTAGATGCACCAGTAGTGATTGTGGCTTTTGCTGATTTGCGTTGTCATTACTGTGCGCAATTTGCTTTAACCGTAGAACCAGCTTTACAAGCCCGTATTGATGCAGGAGAAGTACGGTTAGAGTTTAATCATCTACCGGTACTAGGAACAGATTCAGAAACTGCTGCTTATGCTGCCCAAGCTGCTGCCGAGCAAGGCAAGTTTTGGGAATATCAGCACGCTCTTTACACTTGGGTAGAAGCTGGCACTGGCGTTTATACTGAGGAAGCTCTTACTCAACTAGCTTCAGAAGTAGGCGTAGTTGATTTAGAAAAGTTCCGTGCTGATTTTAATTCTGCCACGATACGCAAAATAGTAACTGATGAGCAAAGCGTAGGGCTTAGTAAATTAGGTATCCAAGGCACTCCTGCTTTTATTGTGGGATATTCTTATGTGCCCGGCATGATTGATTTTGCTAATTTAGATAAACTCATCGCAGCAGAATTAGCCCGTTAAACTAGCATTAAACTAACCGTATCTCTGCTGACAATGCAGTTTTAAGGATAGTAAAACTCTATGGCTTAATAAGGAGTAACATGGGTTTCCAAAAAACAGTATCAAGTATTTTCTTAAAATGTTCCCGCTATCAGCTACGCACAGATTTTCCGTTGCCCCCTAAAGCTATTTTGATTGGCGCACCCCATACTTCTAACTGGGACGCTATTTATATGGTGATGGGATTATGGCATTTAAAGAAAAAGTTTCGGTTTTTTGTAAAGAGTCAGGCCGTTAATTCTCCGCTCGGACCACTAATTCGTAAATTGGGAGGCTGGTCAGTAGATCGTAGTTCTGCCCATGGTTTAGTAGAACAAGTAGTAGCAGAATTTGCCACAGCTGATGAACTACTCTTAATCATCACTCCTAAAGGCACGCGCGGAAAACGAGAATACTGGAAGTCTGGCTTCTATCATATGGCTCTGCAAGCACAAGTTCCTTTGGTGCTCGGCTATTTAGATTTTGCTAATTCTAAGAGCTACGGCTGGGGTGAGTTGTATTATTTGACGGGCGATATCCATAAAGATATGGAGTATATTCGCGCTTTTTATGCAGATAAAAGTGGAGTAAAACCGCAATTTCGTAGCACTCCTCGTTTAAGAGATGAGTAAAAATCTGAAACTGGGCGAAAACTTGTGGCTATTAAAGAGGTGAAACATGTTGCAGACAATTCAATTCAACTTACCTGAGTATCAAATTTTAGAACACCGTTTTACTGCTCCTATCGACCCGTTAGGCGTGTATCTTCCTTTGTTTGGTTTTCACCCCCATACTGACACTGATCCGGTAAAGGCAGGTATTCCGGCTGAAATTAACATTTTTGCCCGAGAATTTGTGGGAAAGGACGGAGAAAATCTCCCCCGCTTAGTTTATTTTCAAGGCGGTCCTGGCAGTGCTGGTACACGTGCCGAACCTTTAACAGGCTGGATGAGTAAATTACTGCCACACTTCCGGATTGTAATGTTGGATCAACGCGGTACTGGACAATCCCACCCTCTTGATGCACACACAATTAAGCGAGCTGATTCTCCACAAGCTCAAGCAGCCTATTTGGCTTGTTTTCGAGCTGATTCAATCGTGCAAGATGCAGAATTACTGCGTCAGCTTTTACAAGGTGATAAGCCGTGGGCTACTTTAGGACAATCTTTTGGCGGTTTTTGTATCACTAATTATTTATCTCAAGCTCCACAAGGTTTGAGCCATGCTTTTATTACTGCTGGACTTCCTTCCACCACTACTCATGCACGTGACGTATATCGACTTACTTGGGCACAAACCGAGCAACGTAATAAAGAATTTTTTGCTCGCTACCCACAAGATGAATCTACTTGTTGGGAAATTGCTCGTCATTTAACACAAGTGGCAGAGTTTTTACCTACCGGAGAACGGCTCACTGTGCCTCGTTTCCAAATGTTAGGTATTAATTTAGGGTGGATAAACGGCTTAGAACAGTTACATCACCTATTGGAATATCCTTTTGTGGAAGTGCAGGGCGTTAAACGGCTTTCTTCTCGTTTCTTATATGCGGTAGGTAATGCTTTAAGTTTCGGCAGTAACCCATTGTATTGGGCGTTGCATGAAGCTATTTACGCTCAACAAAGTTCAGGAGCAACTGCTTGGGCAGCTGAGTATACTAGGCAAGAGTTTCCACAATTCCAGCTTGCTCAGCTCACTGATTTATCAGCAACGGCAGACTCGTCTGCTCCTAAAGCTAGTTTCCGTTTTACTGGGGAACATGTATTTCCGTGGCAAGGCGATGAAGATCCAGCTTTACAGGACTTAGCTCCAGCAGTGGAAATTTTGGCTAATTTCCCTGATTTTCCAGCTCTTTATGACGATGCACAGCTGGGTAAAAATACTGTACCAGTAGTTGCTTGGGTGTTTAGTCAAGATATGTTTGTGCCGATGCAGTTATCTTTAGAAACTGCAAAGAAAATCGCAGGGGCAAAAGTATTGCTTTCTAATACTCATCATCACTGCGCACTACGCACTGATGCGGACTATATAGTAGGGGAATTATTGCGCGCTTTAGATTTTTTGCCCGCTAGTAACGAACCAACCAGTAAACTAATAAATTAATAAACCAACCATAAACTATACGGATTTTAAGGATAAAAAATGTCTATTCCTACTTTAACTCTTAACACGGGTGCACAAATACCTGCTTTAGGATTTGGTACTTATAAATTAGCACCTGAAGATACGGTAGAAACGGTATTACAAGCAATTGAGCTGGGGTATCGTCATATTGATACGGCACAAATGTATCGTAATGAAAAAGAAGTAGGGCAAGCTATTGCCGCCTCGGGTATTGACCGTAGTGAATTTTTTATTACTACTAAGCTCAATAATTGTAATCATGAAGCAGAAGATGCGCGACGTAGTTTTGCTCAGTCTTTAAGTGATTTAGGGGTGGAGTATGTAGATTTGTTTCTCATGCACTGGCCCGTCCCACGACTATATAACGGCGATTATGTAGGCACTTATCGGGTTATGGAAGAATTTGCACAAGATGGACGGGCTAAAGCTATTGGTCTTTCTAATTTTGAGCCACATCATTTAATGCATATTTTCCAAGGTGCAGAAATTATGCCCGCTAATAATCAGATTGAACGCCACCCCTATTTAGTTAATCAAGTAGCGGTAGATTTTTCTCTACAGCACGGTATCTCAGTTACTGGCTGGTCTCCTTTGGCTCGCGGTAAGGTGTTTGGCGATCCAGTATTAGCTGAGATTGCTACACGTTATGATGCCACAGTTTCGCAAGTAGCTTTAGCTTGGCAATTACAGCAAGGAATTATTGTGATTCCTAAGGCTAGTAGTAAAGAACGGCAAGCGGAAAACTTTGCGGCAGCTCAGTTGCGTCTAACACCAGCAGATTTAGCTACTATCAGCCAACTTGATAAAGGGGAATATGGGCGCACTGGCCGTCACCCAGACGATATGAATGTAATTGTTTAACCACCCCTTAGATTCTTTAACCCACAAATTACCAGTGTGAGAAAATATAAAAATTTCATTTTCTTGCACCGGACTTCCATTTCCTAAACTTTATCCATTACAGTTAAGGGACTAGACGTTTCGTGTCGCAAAAACATCTTGTTTAGTGCTAGTTGGTAATAACAACTTATTCTGGTGACTCACCAACTTAGCCGTTATTACATTTAACTATTGCTAAACATAAACCTGTGCTCGTGCGCTAGTTTAACTATTACACACCTAGTAAGGAGCAAAATTGGTGACATTTGCCTATACCATTGCTGGTTCAGAAGCTACCGGCGGAGCTGGAATCCAAGTTGATCTTAAGACTTTCCATGAGCTTGGGTGTTACGGCATGGGCGCACTTACTTGCATCGTTTCTTTTGATCCAAAGAATAATTGGGGTCATCGTTTCGTACCAATAGACCCTCAAGTTATTGCGGATCAGATTGAAGCTGCTACCGCTTCTCAAGATTTACATACCGTAAAAATTGGTATGCTTGGCACACCTGCCACTATTTCTACCGTGGCGCAAGCCTTACAAAAGCAAAGCTGGAAGAATGTAGTGCTCGATCCAGTGTTAATTTGTAAAGGACAAGAGCCAGGAGCTGCTTTAGATACCGATAATGCATTGCGGGAGCAAATTTTGCCATTAGCCACAGTTGCTACCCCAAACTATTTTGAGGCTTGCACTCTATCAGGTTTAGAAAAACTAGAAACGGTAGACGATTTAGCACAAGCAGCTAAACTAATTGCGGCACAAGGCCCACAGTATGTAATTGTAAAGGGCGGCACAGAATTCCCTGGACCAGATGCAGTAGACGTATTATGGGACGGAAATGAAATCACCGTTTACTCCGCACCTAAAATTGGAGAAGAACGAGTATCCGGTGCCGGCTGTACCCTAGCTGCGGCTATCACTGCAGAATTAGCAAAAGGAAGCGATATTAAAACCGCTGTACAGGTAGCTAAAGATTTAGTCACAGCTGGTATTAAGGCTCGCGTTTCGGGTCATACGCCTTTTGACACCGTATGGCAAGGTGCTTTAGCACAGGCTAAGTAAAGCAAATTAACTAAAACTTAGTATCCATCAAGGCAGAGAGTTATGGTGACTCCAAGTTACTCATAACTCTCTGCCTGTTTTATACCTCGATTTTCCGTCATAATTAAAAGCATGAAACACTATGGGATTTTTGCTGATTTTCCATCTTTACGAGCGTTTTTAGAAACAACCTTGCGCAACCACCTCAATAGTTTTAGTGCGCGCAGTGAAAAATCTCGACACTACCGTTTCGAGCATTGTCAGCGCGTAGCGCAAATCGGCAAAGAAGTAGCTCTTGCAGCTAATATAGATGCCGAACTACTAGAACTAGCTTGTCTGCTACATGATTACGGTAAATGGGACGCAGTCATTGCCGTAGACCACGGCAGAAAAGGAGCAATGCTCTTACAAGAAATTTTGCAAAGCCTGTCCTTGGATCCGTTAGATATTAACGAAATTTGCCAAGGAATTGCTATGCATGTAGACGGTAGTTGCAATCCCACGCCTGAATCTGGTGAACAACTACCCCACTACGCTAATTCCCCTAGTTTATTAGCCATCTGCGTAGGGCAATGCGACAATATCGACCGTTATTCCGCTTATCGCCTATACGATAATTTACAATACGTAAAATTTGGCAAACTTTCAGCTACAGAACGGCAAATTTTTATTAGTAACTACCTTAACCAATTGGCTAACCTTGCTCAAGAAAACTATGCCACTGCTCTGTTAAACACTCTTTGGCAACGCAATCTTGCCCTGTATCGCACATATTTTACGCAATTAGCCGCAGAATTACAGGCAAATATATAAATACTCTTAATTTACAAATAGCTAAACTTTAAGAGCATTAATAGTTGGTAGGTACTGCCATGCTGGCTAAAGAAGCAAAGCGAGCGCGGTTTCCTTGGAACATCAATTCTACTGAACCAACTGGGCCAGAGCGGTTTTTACCTACGATAATTTCCGAAGGAGGAGCATCTTCTATTCCTGCTTCTACCTGGCGGTGAATTAGTAAAATAACGTCCGCGTCTTGTTCGAGCGAACCAGATTCACGCAAGTCTGCTACTTGCGGACGTTTATCTTGCCGTGCTTCTGGATTACGATTTAACTGCGCTACGGCAATAATTGGAATTTTTAGCTCTTTTGCTAGTAGTTTTATAGCTCGCGAAAACTCTGATACTTCTTGTTGGCGAGATTCTACTATTTTACCTCCCGAAGTAAGCAACTGGAGATAGTCAATCACGATCAGCTCAATACCTTGTTGTTGATGTAAACGGCGAGCTTTAGCGCGAATTTCGGTCATAGTAAGATTGGGGGAATCATCTACGATTAATGGACAGTCACCTATTTCTGTCATAGTTTGCACTAATTTATTCCACTCGTTTTGATTAAGATCTCCCCGTATTAATTTACTTAAGAAAATATCAGACTGCGCCGAAAGAGTACGTTGCACTAATTCATTACGATTCATTTCTAGAGAGAAAAACGCTACTGGACGTTTTTCTACAATTGCGTTATAACGGCAAATATCCATAGCTAAAGTTGATTTACCCATACCTGGACGGGCTGCCACAATTATCATTTGTCCGGGACGCAAGCCCATGAGTTTATCATCTAAATCTGCAAAGCCTGTTTTCAAGCCGACCGGTGTACCGTCAGTTTTTCCATTAGTTTCAATTTCAGTAATAACGTCTGGCAAAATTTCTCGCAAAGTCACCGCCTCAGAAATTAGGTGTGATTCTGCGACGCTAAACATTTCTGCCTGTGCTTTATCAATTAAAGTATCTACCTCATAGCCCTCATGGCTATAACCGAGTTGCGTTATTTTTATACCCGCATTAACTAACGCGCGTAATTTTGCCATATCTTGCACAATTTTCACATAATGCAGCACATTAACCGTGGTAGGTACGCCATTTACTAAAGTTTGCAGATAAGATAACCCACCTACTCTATCCAAATCGCCATTACTACGTAATTCTGCACTGATAGTTATTGGATCTGCTGCTTCTCCAATATTAAATATATTCCAAATAGCACGATAAATAAGAGCGTGCGTTAAGCTGTAAAAATCTTTTTCTCGTAAAATAGGCACTACTTCAGCAATAGCATCTTTATTTAACAGCATCGAACCTAATACTGCTTGTTCTGCAGATAGGTCATGAGGAGGTATGCGCTCAAAGCCGGTAGTACTGCTAACTTCTTTGGCCATTTGTGCCTACTTTCCTAAAAATTTTATTTATCAGTCTACATTTATGCAGGCTGTGCTTTATATTAAGCAGTTTATATAGGTTTAGTCTTATTTAAGTTTAGAGATTAGTTTTCTGTTGCGCTAACTAAGGTTCTCGCTATTTTTCCAAATAGCTCACACTAAAAATACGTAAAAATTATCGGAAAGTAAAAGCCCAGCTAAACAATAAATAACAACCACTTATCCACACCTGCTGCGAGTTCTTTAAGAAAACTTGTGGATACACACCCTAAAAACTGTGTATATCTCAAAGTTTATGCACAAAATTTATAAAAATGTCCCTAAATTTTATCCACAATTGTGGATTGGCTTGGGAAAACCGCTAAAAATAAGCCTCTCCCGTATTTAATTTTGTGGATAAAACTAAAGAGAGAGATAGTGAAAAAATATCCAGAAAAAATACTTTTACCTAAAAAGTTAAAGTAAAACACGCCCAAATACTTCACATTCATTACACTGTTTATACCTTGCCATTATTGCAGCTAATTTTTCATCTCACATCATCAACTCCTACAACTAGCTAAACTAAAAATCTCCCCTAAACTTAATTAAAGACCTCTTAAAAATTACTCTATCGTCCGTCTTTATAACTTACTCTTATGCATCTAAAACCATTTCACTCCATCGATAAAGCTTTAATAAGCCTATCCTTACCGTTACTATCCACTTTACTAATCGAGCCTCTATTAGTAATGGCAGATACTTTCATGATTGGCAGAATCGGCACCGCAGAACTAGCAGGTTTGTCTTTAGCTGCCACTATTTTAAGCACTGTAATAGGATGCTGTATTTTTCTGGCGTATTCCACTACCACCAGCACTGCCCAACTAATAGGCGCAAACCAAAACCAGAAAGCCTTACAGTACGGAATTGACGCCCTGTGGGTAGCAGGTGGATTAGGAATAGGTTTAGCTCTCGCTCTAAGCCTAACCAGCAACACTCTACTCCCTGTTTTCACCAGTAACCAAGAAGTTATTTTCCACGCCCAACAATACTTACAAATTTCCGCCTTAGGAATACCAGGAATGCTAATCAGCTTAGCTACTAGTGGAATTTTACGTGGTTTTTCTTTACCTAAAATCCCTCTAATTATCAGCACAATAGGCGCACTACTAAACGTACCATTAAACATTATTTTTATTTACGGTTGTGATTTAGGGGTGGCAGGTGCTGCTCTTGGCACTGCTCTGGCACAAAACTTTATAGCTATTTTCTTAATACGTGCAGTGATAAAACTACATATCCCCAGCTATAAAATTAGATGGTTTTGCACTAGCGCTGGTGTACTACGTATCACCAAACACTCTCTCCCACTTTTTTGGCGCACTATCTATTTACGCCTTGCTTTACTACTGCAAGTAGCCACCGCTGCCGCTTTTGGCGCTGATTTTTTAGCAAGCAATCAAATACTCATGGCCACTTGGAACTTTGCTGCATATGGACTAGACGCTCTAGCTGGTGCAGCGCAAATTTTAATCGGACAAAGTTTAGGAAAATATCAAAGCCTTATATGCACCCATACTACCAAGCAACAGCAAGTATCCAGCACCGAAGTAACTAACGCATTAAATGACGTGCAAGCCATTTTAGATAGATGTCTGCGTTGGGGCTGGTGGAGTGGAGTTATCATAGGCATTAGTTTCGTACCTTTAAGTTTTGTTCTTCCGCAATTATTTTCCCTAAACCCGCTAGTACAAAACATCACTAATATTTCACTGTGGATATTGGGATTAGGAATGCCGTTAGCGAGTTTGAGTTATCTGCTAGACGGTATTCTTATCGGCGCAAACGACACCCGAAAATTAGCTAAATATATGAAATATGCACTACTTACTTTTACTCCTTTAGCTAGTCTATTATATGTTTTTGCCTCTGCCTTAAACACAAACGGCTTTTATTTACTATGGCTTAGCTACTGTATCGGATTTATGGGTGTACGAAGCTACACCATGCTCCAACGGATAAAAAATCCTGCATGGATGCAACAAAGCTAAAACTCTTTAGATTAATCTTGTTGAATAAACGCTAATTAATCTTAAAATCTAAAAATAAACACCCTGTTGGTGATCACAATTAGTAATTACCAACAGGGTGTTCAAGATTAAACCAAATGTGTTAAACAGTTAGTTTTCAGATACAACTAACTAGCGCTGTAACACAAAGTTTAAGCAGAAACTACCTTAACCTTCAGCACTGCCGAAATTTCTTCATGCAACTTTACAACGCCAGTGTATTCACCTACCGACTTAATCGTGGAGTCTAGATTAACTGCACGGCGGTCGATAGCCTTACCACTTAGCTCAGAAGCTGCAGCAGCTACGTCAGCGGTGGTTACTGCACCGAATAGACGACCATTAGCACCAGCAGTCTTAGCAATCTCTAATACTGCTGCTTCTAACGCGTCACGGGTAGCGCGAGCTGCTTCAAGATCTTCCGTAGCACGCTTACGACGAGATTCTGCAATCTGGTCAATCTGCTTTTGTGCACCCTTAGTCCATGCCACTGCATAGCCACGTGGGATTAGGAAATTACGACCGTAACCATCTTTTACAGTAACAACTTCCCCAGCAGAACCTAAACCTTTTACTTCGTGAGTGAGGATAATCTTCATGGAATTTTCCTCCTATCAGCGAGCAGAGCTCGAGTAAGGCAGAAGTGCCATTTCACGTGCGTTCTTAACTGCACGTGCGATTTGACGCTGTTCCTGCACGCTTACACCGGTCACGCGGCGAGCACGAATCTTGCCACGATCAGAGATGAACTTACGCAAAGTTGCGGTATCTTTGTAGTCGATTAGTTCGACCTTGGCCGACTTTAATGGGTTGGCCTTCTTCTTTGGCTTACGCAATACTTGCTTTGCCATTTTCTTTCCTCTTTCAATCAAGTGCGCTTAAATGTTTAATAAAACTTTTAAACGCTATAAAGTCTTTAAGCTACTAAATGAGCTGAATGCCTTTAAGGCAAATCTCTAAATCATATACACGGTTTAGAAAGTAGGAGGAGTTCCTCCGGTTGCCCAAGGATCATGTGCTGCACCTCCGGCAGGAGCATTAAAACTTGCATATCCCGCATCAGACTGCTGATTTGCAAAACTTGCTCGTCCACCAGATCCAGCATTAGTACGATTTACCTGCACAGTTGCAAAACGAAGCACTGGTCCAATTTCTTCAATTTCCATTTCCATGGAAGTGCCCCGGCTGCCATCTTGCCGATCATATTCACGAACTTTCAACTTACCATGCATCATCACACGCATTCCCTTAGAAAGAGAAGCTGCTACGTTTTCTGCATATTCACGCCAAACCGATCCGCGAATAAAGAGCGTTTCACCGTCTTCCCATTGATTAGTTTGACGGTTCAAAGTGCGGGGAGTGGAAGCTACCGTAATATTAGCTACCGCATCACCAGAAGCTATGTATCGCACTTCTGGATCTGCCGTTAAATTACCAATAATGGTGATTACTGGTTCGCCTGCCATCGTACTCTCAAGCTCCTTAATTAGTCTTCTACTACTGGTAGTGGCTCGAAACGTAGCAACTTGGTACGTAGAACAGATTCATTCAATCCAAGCTGACGATCAAGTTCTTGAGCAGTAGCAGGAGTAGCGGTCATGTAAACAACTACATATACGCCTTCAGACTGCTTCTTGATTTCATAGGCGAGTCTACGTTTGCCCATAATCTCAACTTTGTCGAGAATACCACCTTCATTTGGTACTACAGCGAGCATCTTATCTAACGTAGACTGAAGATTACGCTCATCAACCTTACTGTCGAGAATAATCATCATTTCATACTGACGCATGTTCACCCACCTCCTTTGGTCTTTACGGTCATGGTCTTTCCATGACAGGAGGGTCATGCTTACAGCTTCCTTTTGCGGGTGCAAAAATCCACTGCAAAAACCTATTCTACCTATATTTACTCTGCTTTGCATTGCAAACTAAAGCACATTTAACGCGCAATACATCACGCATTTTCTATTAATAAAACTAGCTCCCAGCTTAGTTACCGCCGTTTTCTTCCTCAGTACTTCCCCCTGAGGTGCTGTCAGTTTCAGAACTGGTCGGATCAGTTGCACCAGAAGTTTCACCGCTGGTAGAAGAATCAGTAGTTCCTGTTTCTTGACTTGGCTCTACCTCTGTATTATTTTCTGTTTCAGTTTTCTCTGTATTTTCCTCGGTAGTATCGGTGTTTTCATTACTCGTACTAGTTTCAGAGTTGTTGGTCTTGGTACTCTCCCAGCGCCCTAAACTACCAAAACTTAACTCCGGCATTCCAGCCATTGCCGCCACGGTGTAATCCCGCCAAATATAAAGCGGATAATTCATGGAATGGGTGACGTAATATCCCGCATACTCACCTAAAATTTCTTCTCCACCATCTTCACCTACGCGGAAAATATCCACTGCCGTCACCATTTGCGGAGTAAAACCAATAAACCATGCAGAAACTGGCCCAGAAGAAGTACCCGACTTACCAGCGTAAGTACGATCCAGACTATCAGCAACCCAAGAAGCAGTACCGCCACTTTCAAAAGGCGACTTGAAAATCTCTGCCGCTGCTGCTGCCACTTCCGCTGATACTACTTGCTGTTTTGCAAAATCAGCAGTGTAGATTACTTCGCCTTTAGTGTTGCGAACTTCTTTAATTAAATGCGGGGTAACTAAATACCCTCCATTAGCCGCTACCGCATAAGCACGAGCCATTTCTTGCGGAGTCACAGAAGAAGACCCTAGTAAGTTTCCAATATTTTCATCTAAACCAGGAGTATCAGCACTTAAACCTAGCTTAAGCGCCATCTGATAGGTATTACTTGCCCCTATTTCTTGATTTAGCTTCAAAAAACCAGTGTTTACCGAATACTTCACCATGCCAGCAAAATTCAACGAGCCATAATTTCTGTTTGCATAATTAGCAAAAGTCTTACCCGCTATTTCTACCGACGACGGAGAAGCATAGAACTTATTTGGATCAATACCTTGTGATAGCGCTTCCAAAACCGCAAAATACTTAAAAGTAGATCCTGCTTGGGCCCTATCTTGAGTAGCGGCATTGCGTTGCCGTACTAAATAATCTTCTCCCCCATATACAGCAAACACTTCCCCGTTTTCAGGGTTCATGGAATACAGACCAGATTTAGTTCCTTCTCGTTCTGCCGGCAGTTTAGCCATTGCCGCCACGGCAGCTTCCTGCATTTTAGCGTCAATAGTGCTGTGGATACGATAACCGCCTAAATCAATTTCTGCTTCGGTAAGACCTACTTGTTCTATCAATTCTGTACGAATCATATCTAGTAAATAGCCTTTTGGCCCTGCGTAGGTGTTCTCCACTGTCGGTTCGATAGTTTCTGGGAAATTAGCGAGTGCATCATTGTGTTCTGCTTGCTTTATCCAACCATCTTCCAACATTCTGCGCAATACGCGCTTATATTTTAGCTGTGCTGTTTCTAAATCTTTGGCAGGATCCCAGGCAGAAGGAGCCGGAATAACTGCTGCTAAAAGAGCAGACTGGGGAAGGTTTAATTCACTGGCAGATATTCCAAAATAGGATTTTGCCGCAGCTTCAATACCGTATGATCCTCTACCAAAATAAATAGTATTAAGGTAATTACCTAAAATTTCTTCTTTAGTTTGGGTTTTATCAATCTTGATTGCCAGTACTGCTTCGCGCAGTTTTCCAAAATAATCCAAAGTAGTGCCCGTATAGTAGCGTTCCGCATACTGCTGGGTGAGAGTAGAACCACCTTGTCGTGGCCCGCCCGATAGATTATTAACTAATGCGCGAATGGTAGCGGGGATAGATACCCCGTTATTGGTGTAGAAAGTTTTATCTTCTGAAGCCACCACTGCATTTCGTAAAGACGTTGGTATATCTTCTAAAGGCACTACTTCCCGATTAACGGTAGCTAAACTTCCTAATTCACTCGTGCCGTCTGCATAGTAAATACTGGACTTTTCAGCTAAAGCAAAATCATCTGGATCTGGTACGTCAGTAGTGATATATAAAGCTAAAAATAGGGTAGCGCCTAAAGAAAGAAACAGGAAAAAAGATCCTAACAAAAAACGCCAACTAGGTAGCCAACGATGTATCGGTCCTAAATTTTTCCGCGGATAGTTCCAAAACTTGCCCTTATTTTTCCGATTTTTACCAGCATTTGTTTTACTAGTTGTGTTTTTAGTTTTAGTTTTCGCAGCAACAGAAGTAACTCCAGCTGAACGTGTAGTAGTTTTCGTTCCACTGTTTGCCCCACTTTTACTAGCAGCGCTGCGTTGCGCAGACTGTTTAGCTTGCTGAGCTAACAGCTGAGCGCGCATTGCTTCTTTTCGGGCACTTCGTCTAGGAGGTTGTTCACTATTCATAGCTTTTCCTACTTATTACTTCTTTTTGGATCGACGGTATATGGAACGAGTCATATTACTGTTCTTTGCCTGCCGATAACCGCGTACTGATTTAGAAACTGTACGCAATAGTGATTTAATTTTTTGATTCCCTTGAGAAATATGGGGTAAATGTTGGTTAAATGTTTCTAAAGTAGTAGATACTTCTGCCGGTGCTTTCGGGTTGGCGCGCTGTAGGTCGTATTGTTTTTGCGCCTCTCGTTTTTTCACTTCTTTTTCAGATACTAAAAATACGTCTAACCATCTAGTGCGTGGATCGGCATCTATTAATAAGGCTTTGAAGAATAAAGTTAATGGCACCGCCAAAATAGAACCTAAAATACCGATTACTAAAGTCCAGAGCACTAAAGAAATAAAGGTGACGGTAGCTGATAAGCCCACTACATCTCCGGTTAGTTTAGGTTGTAAGAAAGTCTGAATTAACACGTTAATTAGACTGTATATTAATGCTACCCATAGCATTGCCTGCCAGCCTTGATCTAACAATGCCATCAGCATAGGGGGAAGCACCCCAATTACGAAACCGATATTAGGAATATAGTTAGTTACGAATGCCCATACTCCCCATGTCCAAGCTAAAGGAATAGCCAGCATCTGTAAAGCTACTACGTCTACTACTGCCACTATCAAACCGAAGAACGTGGAAATAATCCAGTAGGAACGCACCCGCTTCTCAAATCCAGCCAAAGCTGCCGTGAGGTCACTATGCCATGTGCGGGATACTTTAGAACGAGCATCTAAAGTAGCAGTATCTATGGTGATAAAGAATAATGCCACCACCACGATAGCTATCAACCCGCCCATAGAAGAAAGCGAGTCTGCCACATTCCAAGCTAATCTAATCACCGTATTGTAGTCGATTTCCGAGAGTAGTTTTTGGAAATCGAAAGTCTGAATATCGTAACTTTCTAGAAATTGCCCTAAAGAATTTAAGGTCTGCTCAAAACGTCCGGAGTATCGCATTAGTGTTACGGGCACTGGTGTAAAAGACCACACCAGTAGTGATACCGTACCCACAAATGTAACTACCAGCACGATCATAGTGGTGATGATTGCCAACCAAACCGGAGCACCATGTTTTACTAATTTTCGTCCTATCGGACGGAAAGCTAATACCAGAGTCAAAGCTAGAAAAAATGGAGCGAATACTGCTTGCACATAACTTAATCCTGCAAAAGCTAAAGTCATTAAAGCAGTAGTAGCTAATATGATGATTCCTACCGGTACTTGACGCTCTAAAGCAAAAGTTGTTTCTTTGATTTTCGTGGTATGTACCGTAGTTGTGTCAGTTTTACTAAAATTTGCTTCACTATTTAGTGCTACCGTAGCAGAGGAGAACTCAGGTAAATTATCTGAATTAGTTGCTACCATTTTTAACTCCTCCATTGCTTGCCCTAGTTAATTTATCGTTACTTCTAGATGCAGTGCCGCTTAAAAACTGCCCTATCTACTGTTACAAGCATACGCCTTATAACTCTTACCTCCAGTAATTCTGAAGTGGAAAAATAAAATTACTTGCTATCAGCTTAATTTAGAACGATGAAATATAAGCATTTTTAATTGATGTTTATATAAGTTCAGTCGTCCCTAGAAAATACCAACTAGCCAGCATTTCAAGGTAAAAGGAAGAATTAGCGATTACTAGCGTAAGGCTCACTTTCTATGCTTGTTTTCCCACCAAAGCAAAAGACGGCGTGTAGCTTCATCTTCTCCTAGCGGGCCTTCTTCTAGCCGTAAGTCCAACAAGAATTGTCGAGCTAAACCTACTTCTGGCCCTGGTTTTAATCCTAAAATTTCCATAATTTTAGTGCCGTCAATATCTGGACGAATTGCATCTATTTCTTCTTGTGCTTTTAGAGCTAAAATTCTTTGCTCTAAATCGTCCATGCCTGATTGCAGATAGTGTGCCTTGCGTTTGTTACGAGTAGTACAATCAGCGCGTGTAATCCGATTTAATCGGCTGAGCAAATGGCCAGCATCAGTCACATAACGGCGCACTGCTGAATCTGTCCATTTTTGTTCCCCGTAACCATGGAAACGTAAATGTAATTCCACTAAACGGCTCACATCTTTAATGGTTTGTTTATCAAAACGTAAATGTTTCATGCGCTTAGCAGTAATTCTAGCTCCGATTACATCGTGAGCATGGAAAGATACTGTGCCGTCTGGCTCAAAACGACGGGTAGCAGGCTTGCCCACATCATGCATAAGAGCAGCAAAACGCAACACAAAATCTGGAGCGGGAACTTCTCCATCAGCATCTGTTTCTAAAGCTACAGCTTGCTCTAACACCGTCAAAGTGTGCTGGTAAACATCTTTATGTCTACCATGCTCATCTACGGTTTCTTGTAAAGCCACTAACTCGGGTAGCACATATTCAGCTACTTGCGTATCTACTAGTAATTCTAATCCTTTACGAGGATATTTCCCGATAATTAGCCGTTTTAGTTCAGCTTGAATACGCTCTACCGACACTATTTCTAATCGTACGGCTAATTCACGCATAGCCTGCTTTAGATCTGGGTCTACCTTAAATCCTAGTTGCGCCACAAAACGAGCTGCCCGCATAATACGCAAAGGGTCATCAGTGAAAGATTGAGTTACTGGTGCCGGAGTGCGTAATACGCCAGCCACTAAATCGGCAAAACCACCGCACGGATCTTCTAAAGTAAGTTGAGGCAAACGCACTGCCATTGCATTTACTGTGAAATCACGACGAGTAAGATCGCCAGCTAATTCTGTGCCGTATTTTACTTCTGGTTTACGGGATTCACTATCGTATTCTTCACTCCGATAAGTAGTTACCTCTACTACTAATCCATCTCGTGCCGCTCCGATAGTGCCAAATTCTTTTCCAATATCCCAAGTGGCATTACCCCATTTATCCAGTAATTTCTGGGTTTTTTCTGGAGTAGCAGAAGTGGTGAAATCATAATCATGAATAGGCAAGCCTAAAAACGCGTCGCGAACAGGCCCTCCGACTAATGCCAATTCTTCTCCATTACGTGAGAAAATAGTACCTAGTTCAAGAATTGCTTTCGGAAGTGAGTTTAAGGTGTGATGACCTTGAGCTAACATTCGGGCACGCTGATTAGCTTCAGCGGTTAGGTCGTTTACCTCATTGATTGAATTAGTGTTTATTTTCGTCACTCTCTAAGAGTGCCACGAATATGACTTTAGTTCATCATATGTAGGCTGTATTACTAATAGAGAGTTATGTCTGAGATTTCGCCGGATAAACCGGATAAGGATAAGAAACGAGAGTTAAATAACTTTCGGGTGCGACGACGTGCCCTCACGGGTACTAAACGAAATTTAGCTCGTCGCAGTATGTACACAAGCACTCCTTTGCCAGTAGTAAATGAAACTTCTGCTGGCGGAGTGGTGGTTTCCATACAAAATGGCAAACCCTATATAGCGGTGATTGCTCGTCGAAACCGTGCTGGACGATTAGAGTGGTGTTTACCAAAAGGGCATTTAGAAGGAAACGAAACCGCCCCGGAAGCGGCAGTGCGAGAAATTTTTGAAGAAACCGGAATTCACGCACGAGTGCTAATGCCGTTATCTACTATAGATTATTGGTTTTCAGGGATAGATAAACGTATTCATAAGGTAGTGCATCATTTCTTTTTAGAATACCTTGAGGGAGAATTAACTACTGAAAACGATCCAGATCAGGAAGCTGAAATCGTGGAATGGGTACATCTAGAACACGTGGCAATGCGCCTAGCTTATCCCAACGAACGCCGGATAGTCACTAGTGCCTACAAGTTACTTTTAGGAGAAAATATTTAGCTGAAAGTTACAGGCAAGCATTTCAATATGCTTAAGACAAGATTAGAAAGCTAGAATGGGTGTAGTTATTTTCTAGTGGAGTTTTTAGAATTAGCAAGCCTAAAGAAGACGTTTATAATTTAAAAATTTAAGAAACTGCAGTTAGTTCAGGAGTAAAAATGAGTAATACGCCAGACTTTCTTGGTCGTTGCTATGTGGAACGCTTTGATATTACTGCAAAAAGTTCCCGTGATTTCGCAGCACCTAGAACTTCTACTTGGTTGGCAGTAGATAAAGTATTATCTCGAAATTTACGCGCTATTATTTTAGATTCTGATCATGAAAGAAGTGCATTAGTAGCTGATGCTGCTTTTAAGAGCACAGTGTTAAACGATCCGAATGTAATCTCGGTATTACAAGTGTTCACTAAAGATAATGTGGCAATTTTTACGGAAATTCCGTTAGGCATACAGCTTTCCCGTTTATTAAATGGCACTCCGTTAAATCCAGAAGCCGTAATAAGCATTGTAGGAAATATTTCTGCCACTCTCACTAACGCTAGTAGACGTGGTATCCGGCATTTGATTCTAGATGCCCAAAATTTTTATCTCACTGATTCTGGAGAGGTACTAGTAGACGGTTTGGGTGTTTTGCCGGTACTACTGGGAGCTAATTTGCAACTTCCTTCTAGTGATTTAGATCGGCAAGAAACCAGAGGAATGGCTGTGTTTACTGCCGCTTTGCTTTTGGGGCAAAATTATCCGAATGATCCACAAACACACGACACTGTAATTAGCAATGCTTTAGCTTTACCTGATTTACCTAGTAGATTACGTGAGCTATTAGAATCAGAATTGCATCATGGTTTTGCCCCACTAACTCTTACTGATTTTATGGGTAAGTTAGTGCCATGGGAGAAAGCTAAAGTAGACTCCTTAGTGTCTCACTATAAGAGTCAGTTGAGTGCCGATGAGTTAGCTAATCTAGGGGAAAATGTTTTACCGCTTAAGAGTATCGCTATTCCTCCACTCAACCCAAATAGCATAGGAACACCTGAAGTATCTAGCGTAAAAAATTCTGTTACTGATACATTTAGTCAAGAAGAAAAAACGGAAAGTCCGGCTTCTTTAGCTAACCGCGCAGCTGACACCTTTTTAACTACTCCGTCTATACCCGTTACCCCTACTCCTAAGATAGCTGTTACTCCACCTAGTTCTATGACGGAAGTTCCTAATCTGTTCTCTTTCTCAGCAGATTCTATGGACAACAACCAGCGTGCTGATTTGGTTGCTGACCTAACTGAGTCTGATGCTGATATTTCTCCTGATTTGTCTGTAGATAATATGGAGAGCAGAGTAAAACGCCAATCTCTTTTTGGTAAAGCAGACGATACCGAAGCGTATACTACTGAAGGTTCTTTAACGGCTAACACGGAATTGGTAAGGTCTTTAACTGAAAAATCTCTAAATACTCCATTTGACGCTTCCTTTACTACTACCGATGAGGAAAGCAAGGAAGAAGATACAGAAAATAAACTTTCTTTGGGCACTTTACGCACCACGCTTTCCAACTTGTTAAGTTCAGAAAAAGTGACGGAAGATGATGAAAAAGATGCAGAGTTTGTGTCTGCTTTAGATTTATTTAAGGACGATAAAACTGATTTTTCTGTGCAAAGTTTAGAAGAATCAGTATTATTCCCCTCAGATTTAGCTGAAAAAGATACCCAAACACCAGCACGAAAACTAAATGCCACTCGTATCGTTACTATTGTTTTCGCGATTTTGGTGATAGCAGGATTAGTGTTCGGTTTTATGAAACTCTTAAAGCCATTAGCGCCCGTAGAACTTGCCGAACACCCTAATGCAAAAAATAAGGAAAGTAACGAAACTACTAACGAAGAAATTACTGTTTCTACAACTCCAGAAATCGCGAGCATTGAAATTGTTACCGATGAACTAGATGCATTAAAAGCAGATAAGGAACTTTGGACTTATATTAACGATCCACTTCCTAATCTTTTCGATCAAGATAAAACTACTGCTTGGGTTTCTTTCCGTTACCAAAATGCTCAATACTACGATAAAGTTCCACAAGGACTTTTACTTAAGTTCAAGGAGTTAAGCAAGGTAAGTAAGCTGGTAGTACACACTACTTCCACGGAAGGAGTGCTGAAATTAGCGAAATTGGTGGATGGAAAACCAGATTTAACTAAACCATTAACAGAAACTACATTCCAAAATGGGCAAACTGTACTGGAATTAGCTGAGCTAGAAAATCTTTCCGAAGTAGTATTATGGATTGAAAAAATTCCTAATACTGGCGATAACTTGGAAGCAACCATTTTTGAAATAGAAGTTTCTTAAAACTAATTTTCCGGTAGAAAGTAGAACGTAAGAATCATGAGTAAAATATATGACGTAATTATTGTGGGATCTGGCCCAGCTGGGTGGACTGCAGCTACTTATACTGCTCGCGCCGGTTTAGCGCCTTTGGTAATTGCGGGAGCTTTAGAAGCTGGCGGAGCATTAATGAACACCACGGAGGTGGAGAATTTCCCTGGTTGGCCTGAGGGTATCATGGGCCCAGAATTAATGGAAAAGATGCAAGCTCAAGCAGAACGCTTTGGGGCAGAGGTTATTTACGAAGATGCCACTAAGCTGGAACTGTTGGGAGATATTAAAGTAATTCATACTGAAGACGAAACGTTCCAAGCAAAAACCGTGATTTTAGCCCTTGGTTCTGCTTACAAGAAGTTGAATTTGCCACGTGAAGAAGAACTTTCCGGTAAAGGAGTGTCTTATTGCGCTACTTGTGATGGTTTCTTCTTTAAAGATCAGGAAATTGCGGTAGTAGGTGGTGGAGATTCTGCCGTTACCGAGGCTTTGTTCTTAGCTCGTTTTGGTTCTACAGTACACGTGATACATCGGCGAGATAAACTGCGTGCTTCTAAAGTAATGGCAGACCGTCTTTTATCCACTCCAAATGTAGTAATGCACTGGAATAGCGAAGTTACTACTCTGAACGGAGATAATGAATTAACTTCTGTGATTTTACGTAATAATGTAGATGGAAGTGAAACAGAATTACCACTTTCTGGGCTATTTGTGGCTATTGGTCATCAACCACGTTCCGCTATTGTTTCCTCTGAAGTAAACACTGATGAAACAGGATATATCCTAACTACTGAACCTAGTACTCGTACTAATGTACCAGGAGTTTTTGCCTGCGGTGACGTGGTAGATCATGTGTATCGACAAGCAATTACTGCTGCTGGTAGTGGCTGTAAAGCTGCTTTAGATGCTCAAGAATATCTAGCTAATTTAGTAGGGTAAACCTTAAAACCAGCTATAAATCTTTAACGAGCATCGAGTCTTAAAATTATTGGGCTGTAAAAACTTAGCGTTTTTGCAGCTCAATTATTTGGTCGCAAGCCGCAGCTAATTGCTGATCGTGCGTGGAAATAATGACGGCAGCACCTTGACGTGCTTGCGCTATCAGCAGTTTTTCTACTAGCTCACGATTTTGTGCATCTAAAGAAGCGGTAGGTTCATCGGCAAATAAAAATTCTGCCCCTTTATAGATTGCCCGCGCTATCGCTACCCGTCGTTGCTCCCCTCCGCTTAATTCAATTACTGGGGAAGTTAAACGATTCGCTAATCCTACTAATTCTGCTGCTTTTAATAACTGTGTATCTTTGATCCGTCGGTTAAACATTCTTTTTTGTAAAGAAATATTGTATGCAACTGTTTCAGTATCATCTAAACCTGCATCTTGCACTATAAAACTAGCTTTATCACGCCAAAAATGTCTAATTTTTCGTTCCGACCATTTATGTGTTTTCACTCCATCTATTTCCACTGTCCCTGTTTGAACTGGGAGCATTAAACTAAGCGTGTTTAATAAAGTAGTTTTTCCTGCTCCTGAAGAGCCCACAATTGCTAAAGCTGTTCCTTTAGGGCACGTTAAAGAAATATCTTGAAATAGTATTCTTTTCCCTATTTGCACAGTGAGGTTTTGTGCTATTAAAGCCATGCTAATCATCTCTCCTTGCTACAATTGCCCGCATACTTCTGCGAAGGAAATACTTATAAATCAAATAAGATACTGTTAATAAAACGCCGGTTATAAATATTCGGATAAGTAACGGATCGGCAAACATGAGTCTAGTGATTAAATGTGAAACAAACAGTGCACTGAGCAACCAAAATGCATCTAAAGTTAATGGAAGTTTTAATAGTTTCCAGAAACTTTCTCCGTTTGTGTAATGAGGAAAAAGAGCACGTTTTTTACTATTGGCATATAAAAGTGCAGCTATATATGTAGAAACTCCGAAAGCACACAACAACATAAACATAGAGAAACGAGCTGTGTTATAAGCTAAGCGTTGATCAGCAGCATATAGAGCGTTTTTGTCTTGCACGCTATCTACAGTGAGATTTAATCCTAAAGCTGACGTGCTAGATAATATGTCTTTATTTTCCTTGAATAATACTGCGCCTCTGCTGGCATCTGTCATTATTTTATCGGCAGAAAAAGCCTTATCTATTTGTTCTACCACCACTATGGCGGGAGTAGGTGCCACTTGGAATAATCCAGTACTCCACACTGCAATTATCGGATCGATTAGATTATAATCTATGGGTAGAAATACACGCGCTTTTGCTAAATAATTTTCTTCAATTCCAGCAATTTCTAAAATAGGTTTGGCTTCAGTTGAGGTTAGTTCAATAAATTTTTCAATGCCAGTTGAAGTAATTGCCGTAGCGTTTTGTGAATTTGCTACAGAATTTAATAAGTTGAAAGTAGCAGAATTGTAAACCACTACTGATTTCACTTTATCGATATTATCTAGTTGCTCATCCACCGGAATTAAATTCGCATAGTACACACTATTAGTTTGGTTTAGTTTGGCTATGAAATCATTAAATTTAGTTACTTGCGGATCCCAATCTCTACTTTCATCTACAATTCCTCCAAAATTTACACTATATAAACTTGGTAGCTCAGCCACCTTATGTGCAGCAACCATATTTATTTTGGCGTTATGAGCAGAAAAATAAGTGAAAGAAAGCGTAGCGAAAATCAAAATAATCACTAATCCCCGTAATGAATTGGTAATTATGCTAAACCAAAAAGGTATTTTCACGCGTTTTACATATTCTTTAATGGATAATTTGGTGAGTATGCTAGCAAAAATACTAAAAATACCGATACAGCACCATGAAAATATCAGCAAAATTAATTCCACGGGAATAACGGCAAACATACTACCCCGCCAAATTTTAATAATTATTAGTCCTATTCCTACAGTTATCAAACTAGAGAGTGCCGTAACATATAAAATTGTGGTAGTTTCGGTATAAATAATTTGCCAGTTACTGTGTCCACCTATCATACGCACCATTTGTGAGCGACGGCGAGAAATAAGCCAGCCAATTACGATGATTATGGCTAGTAAAATTACTACTAATATCGCAGAAATAATTCCTTGATATACTAATGGCAGTAGTAAAAGTTGTATAAAACCGTAGTTTTCCCAAGTATTTACCGCTCCTTGAGCGGTAAGCCATTTTTGTACTGCCTCTATTCCTAATTGATTCCCCTTTAAGGCATATATTCCACTATGTGGTGTATCGGTAGCTAAATGAGCAGGTATTAAATTTCCAGTTAATTCAGGATTAAACCAGTTTATGGTGCTGATAGATAAAGGTTGAGGAGTTCCGCGCACAATTATGTCGATGTTTTTTACACCTGTAGTGCCAGATAACTGAAATATTTCCACCTGCTGTTGGGTAGATATTGTTTGCAACTCTGAATCTAGCACAGCAGGTGGAATATTAGCGGGTTGAAAGTTAATGAATCCGACGTTTGTAGAGCCTAACGGTAACACAGTTTCTTGTAAACTTACTTGAAAAAACCCTAGTACGGTAACTAATAAACCGACCATAATGCCACATAGCATCAATAAACGTCGCATTATTTACTGCCTACCTCAAACTAGCGAGTAGCTGACTTAGAAGGTGTACCTGCCTTAAAAGTTACAGAAGAACCAGGAACTCTCCATAACCAAGTAGAAGCAGTTTTACCTGCCTTTGCTTCAGCTCGTGTATATTTTCCGGAACTGGTACCAATTGACGTCCAATGTTTTTGCGATCCATGATAATAAGACGAAGTTGCATTACCAGTTGCGTAATTAGTACCGTAATACCAATCACCACCAAATAAACTTTCTGCAAACGCTACTCCTACACCTACGCTAAACAGAAGTGCAGAAACAGCTGTAATGCTAATAATTTTCTGTTTGCTTTTCATGGTGTCTCCTTATTTTCCTATAGACTCCTCATTAAGTCTATACATTCACTGTAATTAAAAATTAGCTAGCACACAAGGAATAATTGACTTTTGTAAATATTCCAATTTAGCAGGTAACAGCCTTATTTTAAGTAAAAACTTCTTTATTATTTATTAGTTTACTTAAAATAAATAACGCTTTACTATATTCTTATCTAAAGTTCTAAAATTCATTATACTTATATTTATTAATCACTCCCTAATATAGGGTGTCGCTAAGTTTTTACGTTTTACTGTTTTGTTGTTCTTTAATTAGTTCACATACTAAAGAGGGTCAAGAACTCACATTCTCGACCCTCTTTAGCTAATTATTTTATTGTTTAGTACGCAAAGTGCGTAAACCTAAACCTGCCAATAGAGCAATAGCAGTTAATCCGAGTAATCCGCCAAGTGCAACACCTGTATTAGCTAATTTATTATGCTTCGGAATTACTGTTGGTTTAACAGTTGGTTTATCTACCGGATTAGAGTCGGTATTTACTTCCGGCGTGGTAGTTGGTGTCGGAGGAGTTGGCTCCTCTGGTGTCGGGGTTGGTGTTAATTCCGGTTTAACGGGCTTTTCTGGCTCTACCGGAGGTGGACATTCTTGCGCTCCCACCTCAAAAGTCCAAGTAGTTACCGCATCTGGCACAAACACATATCCATCGTTAGCACTTGCAGTTACCGTAACTGTACTCTCGACCTTGTTTTGCTCATAAGTTACGTGCTCTACTTGCGGAATTACTACCGTAGATTCTATTCCGCATTGGGAAGCAGTCTCTAATACGGGAACAGCTGGAGCAGGAATTTCTTGCGCCCATTGTGCATATACCGTCACATTCTCCGTCACTTCAGTATTATCAGTAAATACCGCGCCATTTCCATCAGCTTGCGTATTCCAGCCTTGGAAAACGTATTTCTTTTCTACTCCGTTTTCTTCCACCGTAAAAGACGTAGGAGCAGCTACTACCTTACCCCCGATAATACGTAAATCAGGGTTTTCGTGATATACCGGTAACACCGCGTCTGCATATCCATCTCCGGCTAAGCTCGCAGTCAAATCTTCTGTTTGTAATGCGTCCACAGATAACACCACAGCTTCACCTAGCTGTTGAATAGCACTATCCCCTAATGCAACTGAATTTTTATCAAAACTTACTTTATTCAAACATTTGTAACCAAGTTTAAGAGTATTAGCTGTCACTTCCGTTACTGGTACAGAGCTGTTGGTATTAAAGAACGAAAGAGTTCCTACCGACATTTGCGCATTACCCACTACCGAACCAGTAATATCAGCAGTATCAACCCCGCAACTTAATGCTAATTCTTGCGCAGTGCGATGTTTAATAGTTAATACTCGTTCATTTACTTCAGTTGCTGATAAATCACTACGCACTATTTGCAAAATACTAGAATCAATAGCACGTAAAGTCATATTTTCAACGATTTTTTCGGCAATCGTGCCATTTTCATTCGGCACAATAGTAGCTTCTGGAATTTGTTCATTCTCGCCATGACGTAAAACTACTCTCACGGTTATTTCTTTTGATCCTTGTGTTTCTATTCCAAACAACACTCGTGGATCATCATTATTTACCAGACCTCTAAAAGCAGTCTTATCATTACCTAAAGCTGTATCATTTTCTGGATTAACAATAGTTAAACGCTTCTTATTTTGACCATACACATATAAAGGACGCCAAGCATATCCTTTGAATTCTAAGTAAAGACGTTCCGGGATATTTACTTTTTCTCCAAGGTTTACTTTCAAATCTACATAGGTGTATCCGGCAGCAGCTCCGTCGGCATCTCCAAAGTCACCAGTATCATAACGAGTAGCATAATCACGGCTTAAAATAGTGTTGTTTGGCCAACCATACCCCGCAGTTGGATTTTTATATACCAACATAGCTATCGTATCGTTCATATTAAATTCTGCATTTAATTTTATTTCATTTACGCTATCCGTATCATTTTTTAATTCATGCTTATCTAGCACAGTACGCACATTATTTTCCTCAGTATCCGAGAGTAACGATGTGTGCACAAGCGTATCCTCTCCAGTTACCGTGGTATTAATAGTGGCAGTATTTTGATTTACCATCGTGCGTAGCATACTAGCCATAGTTAAAAATGCCAGACCCATTCCTAGATTATTAGACGGGAATGGTTCTCCAGGAGCGTTTAAGGAAAAATATACACCATAAATTTTTGCTCCAGCCGGCACTCCTGCTGGAAATACAGTAGCTAATTTATCAGACTTACTAAAGAAACGAGCACCGGGGGCAATTTCTCCGTTACCTACTGTTTCTTTATCCGACCAACCTAAAAATATCTTAGCTGCACCTCTATATAAACCTGGATTAGGCAAAGGATCACCCAGCACTTCTTCAGTGTTGGCATATACTTTTTCTTCGTCTTGCTTAACTCCAGATTCGCCTACCCATTGTCCTACCCGAGTAACCGTACAGTTTTCAGTACAGTGCGTAATTGAAGCAGAATCTGCTTCTGAATTAGTAGTTGCGTTGGCGGGAGGGGTTAGGCTTCCTCCAAATAACAATGCAACTACGGCTAACGATGAAACTACACGTATTAAACGAGAATTTTTCATTACAACCTCACTTTGCATAAAATCACAGAAACTTTTAGTGATCGCTAAAATTCATCACAAACTACATATAACAGACATTAACCCCAAAATTCTAGTAAAATCAGCAAAATATTAAGAGGAAAACCAGGGGGCTGGGTAAACCCACTCTCTGATTTTACCTTCCCCATATTTATTAAATAATTTGTATTACTTATGTATTACGGTTTATGCTATACAATTCTTTTCTTTACGATACTGTGCAAGCGTTACTCTCACCCATAACAGGAATGCACGCTAAAGTATAAGCTTTCCTTAAATTTTATTAACTTACCTAGGCAACTTAAGCAATATGCGTAGTTATATTAAGTTAATTAAAGTTAAATAGATGAGTAAAGTATAAAATTTTATATTTTACTCCTTGCCTCGCTTTATATAAGTGCACTTCATTAAAACGATGAAGTAATAAAGTAAAGGAAGTTGCTGTAAAACAACTTCCTTTACTTTTAATTTTAGTTAATGGGCTAACGTAAATTAACGGAATAGAAAATTTTATTTTTGCTCTAATACGTTTATGATGCGCGCTAAATCCTCTAAAGAAGCAAAGTCAATTACAATCTTGCCTTTCTTTGCTCCCATAGTTATTTTTACGCGTGTGTCCAACATATCCGTAAGCTGATTACTGAACTCAACTAATTCAGGATTCGTGTGCTGTGTACGCATCTTAACGGTAGTAGATTCTTTTTCTTCTCCTGTATCTTCTCCCAAAGACACGATTTCTTCCGTGGCACGCACAGAAAGTCCTTCTGCTACGATACGTTGTGCCAGTCTTTCCATAGCTGCTGGATCTGCTAATCCTAATAAAGCTCTTGCGTGTCCAGCGGAAATAACTCCAGCCGCTACCCGACGTTGCACTAACGGAGGAAGTTTCATTAAGCGTAAAGTATTTGTAATTTGTGGACGGGAACGAGCAATACGACGCGCCAATTCCTCTTGTGTACACTTAAAATCTTCTAATAATTGCTGATATGCTGCAGCTTCTTCTAATGGATTTAACTGTGCGCGATGCAAATTTTCCAATAAGGCATCTCGCAATAAATCTTCATCTTCAGTTCTACGTACAATTGCCGGAATATTTTCCAGACCCGCTAACTTAGAAGCTCGCCAACGACGTTCTCCCATAATAAGTTCATAGCGTGCCTCTAAATTATCTGGCAAAGGCGCAGTAAGTGGACGTACTACAATTGGTTGTAAAATACCCACTTCACTAATAGATGCTTGTAACTCAGCTAAATCATCCTCATCAAAAATTTGCCGTGGTTGTTTCGTATTTGGCACGATTTCAGTAAGAGGAATTTCTCCGTAAGTAGCTCCAGGCACTGGTAACAATTCATAATCATTACTTGTTTCACGTGAAACATTTTGAGGAGATACGTAAGTGCTCGTTAAATTACTACTATCAGTTGAATTTTGCTTGCTAGTTTCGTTAAAAGTTTTTTCACTATTTGCAAGAGTTTTAACTGCTTTATCAGCAGTATTACTGCCTTTTTTAGATTCAGAAGCATCAGGTTGATTAGCAATTTTCTTACCTTTAGTGAGATCTTCTAAATCTGTTGCTGAAACAGTAGACTTACTTTTCTCTGCTTTACTAGTAGTAACTTTTTCAGTACGGTTTTGCTTCTTAGTATCTTTTAGAGAAAGTTGTTTAACAGATACCGACTTAGCAGATTCTTTATTAGTGATTACTAAGTTTTCTGCATTAGGTATATCTATTCCTTCTACGCCTATTGCAGTAAAAGCATTATTTGTGTTTTCTTCATTATTGCTAGTATCGCCTTGTAACACGGTATCAGCAGAAGGATTATTTTGTGCACTTGCAGCACTTCCAGCAAAGAAAACATCAATAGGGCGCGACTTTACTTCTCGCTGATTTTCAGGAAATAGTGCGCCAATTCCTCGCCCTAAACCTCTACGCTTTTCTGCCATTTTGTTTCCTTTACTTATTTTAGTTCGTTTTAGACACTGAAAATTTTATCCAAATGATTATCTAAACCCTGGTAAAAATAACCAAATTATCTAATTTTTATCCATATAAAGTTATATATTCAATCTAAATTTAACTATTTACTTAAGTTATATTTAGAACCTTATTAAGCGATTATTTTCTAATTACTATAACTATATACGATTGTACTTATGCTCATGATGCTCTTTCTGCTATCTCGGCTGCTGCCATTAAATAGGCTACCGAGCCTGTAGATTTAGGGTCATAAGTAATAACTGTTTGTTGAAAACTAGGTGCTTCTGCAATTCGCACTGAACGTGGAATTTCTGTATCTAAAGTTTCTGTAGGGAAATATGCCCTTACTTCACTTGCCACATCTTGCGATAAATTAGTACGTTTATCAAACATAGTAAGCAAAATAGTGCTTACTTTAAGTGTGGGATTATAGGCACTACGCACCTGTTCCACTGTTTTCAGCAACTGAGTAAGACCCTCTAAAGCATAGTATTCAGTTTGAATCGGAATCAATACTTCTTTGGCTGCCACCAAAGAATTTAAGGTAAGCATTCCTAAAGATGGTGGGCAATCAATAAAAATATAGTCAAAAGAAATAATAGAATCATCAAATGTTTCACGTGAAACATTTAAATGACGATTGATGGCATTTTTTAGCTTTGCCTCACGAGAGTTTTCTAGCACCAATTCAATTTCTGCACTAGACAAATCAATGGTAGCTGGAGCAACATACAAAGTTTCCAGACCTGGCACTTGCTGTAAAACTTCTGCTAATTCTAATTTTCCTGAAATAACTTCATAGATAGAAGGAGTACCTGCAGTATGCACAGCTCCTAAAGCTGTGGAAGCGTTACCTTGTGGATCGCAATCTATCAGCAATACTTTTAATCCACCTTTAGCTAAAGCTGCTGCAATATTTACCGCCGAGGTGGTTTTACCTACTCCACCTTTCTGATTCGCTACTGTTATTACACGAGTTTCAGATGGTTTCTTGAATTCTTTACTTAAAACTTTTCGATAATTTTCGTAATCGCTAAGCATCTGAGTAGCTAACGGTGAATCGCTAGAATTTACGTCAGTCCTTTTAGACTTTTCCGTAGATAATAAACTGTTATTTAGTTCAGACACGATTACTCCTATGTTTTATTGTCTGATATAAATATACAAGTTAATCCCAGTATAAATATGTTAGAAGCTAAACTTGTGGACAACTTATAAGTTTGTCACAAATAAACATTTAACCTTATGTAGCAGTCCAATGTTTCACGTGAAACATTGCTTATTTATCTATAAACTACTGCCTGCTTTTACCTTGCTTGTGTATTTCTACCACTCGCGTGCCTTCATTAGTACCCCAAATTTCTACATCGTGAATATCTACCCAATCTACTTTATATTTAGGGAACAACTTATGTGCTGCATCAATTTCTTCCTCTGCTCTTCCCCCTTTCAGAGCTACCAAACAACCATCCGGCTTCACTAATGGCAAACTCCAAGGAAGCAATTTAGCTAAAGCAGCAACCGCACGTGCCGTCACAAAATCAAAAGAATATTTACCAATAAATTCTTCAGAACGACCATGTAAAACTGTCACATTATTTAACTCTAATTTTTCTTTCACGTAATTAAGCCAAGTAACACGTCTTTCCATAGTTTCAATTAAAAAAACTTTCACGTCTGGACGTAATATAGCAACCACTAAACCAGGAAAACCAGCACCAGATCCAATATCTCCTAAAGTACTATTAGTGGCAATGAATGGAATAATCGCAGTAGAGTTTAAAATATGTCTATCCCATAGTTTTTGCATTTCACGTGGACCAACTAATCCTCTTAGTTCTCCTTCAGCTTCTAACAGCTTGGCAAAACCAAATAACTTAGCCCACTTTTCTGTTCCAAAATACTGTTCAGCACCTATCGGCGGATTTTGCATAACCGTTTTACTTTCCTCTGGCAAAATCGTCCCTAGCACTTTATTTTGATCTGCTTCTTTATTTCCGTTCATTTTCTCGCCTTTATAAATTCCTGAACTCTTTTATTATTTTTCCCTAAATCTTTATATTCATTACTTATAAATCATATAACACAAAGTTTTTTATACCTCTATAAGTACCTTGTTATAAGGTTCCTTTTAAAACGCCTTTATACAATGCTTTTTTACAAATTTTGCAATATATTACAAACCTAAAAATCACAATAAATTACCGTGTAGTTTAATTACCATTAAAATTTCTTTTCCTAGCAATCCCACCCATAATAAACTCATATTTATTAGTTAATATTTTATTTATTCACACCTAGTAGTTTTAATACAAATATCAATTAAAACACCTATATATTAATTAAATCCTTACCCTAACAACACTTCTTAACTCTTTTCTAAAAATAAAATAAGGTGAAGAAACAGCCCTAAAGGATTATTTCTTCACCTTAAAGTTTGCTTTTAACAGACTAGTTCACAAAACCTGACCGAGTTGAAAGTCTTAGCTAATTACTCAGCACTTTCTGGAGTAACCAACTCCTCTAGTTCCTCACTATAATCCTCGTATTCAGTTTCTTCGTCTTCTAGCTCTGCCGTATCTAAGCTAATCACCACATGACGGTCTACGCCAATTCCATGGGAAGTAGAACGCAACCCAGCAGCCATTACCACATCATGCACAACTTTTCGCTCAAAAGGATTCATTGGCTTTAATGCGTAATCTTCACCAGTTTCTAGTACTTTTTCTACCGCACTCTGCGCAATGGCACGAATCTTAGCTCTATGCCCATCACGATACCCTAAAATATCTAGAAGTAAACGAGAACGCACACCAGTCTGGGTTTGCACAGCTAAACGAGTAAGTTCTTGCAAAGCGTCTAAAGTTTCGCCCCGCTTACCAATTAATCGCTTCAGACGACGATCCACATCATCTTCTGCCACAATTGCCAAGGCAGCACGATCGGCACGCACAGAAATTTCAATATCACCGTCTAAATCAGCAATATCTAGTAACTCTTCTAGATAATCAGCAGCGAAATCGCCTTCTTCTACAAGTAGCTCTTTAAGAGTTTTCTGCTCTAGTTCTAATTCTTGTTCGTCCATTAAATTCCTCATTTTAATGTGTATAAAAATCTTTAGACGCAAAAGATTTGTTTTACAAAACTTTAGTCACGTCTTTAATTTTGCTATATTTACCTGCTAAAACGCTACCTATTAATCTGATTAGCGCTTATTGCCACGGTTTTGTTTCTTTTGTTGTGTGCGCTGACGTTGTGCCATACGACGTTCATAACGCTTTTGTGCCCGTTCAGCATTAGTAAGCCCGTCTAAACCACGCACTTCTGCCTCGGGTTCTTCATTTAGTAATTCATTCTCAACTGCACTACTTACTTCTGCTTTCGCTGCAGCTTTCTTAGAACGAGCTTTTCCTAATGGCTGTTCACGCTGACCACGTGGACCGTCAGCTAATACATCGTGTTCTTCTTCCTCCGACAAACCTTTCTTAGCCCGAGCTTTACGTAAACGTTCCTGCCGTGCACGATAAGCATCAGAACCAGGAGCTGGATGCTTCATAATCATCCAAGTTTGCTGGCCAATAGTCCAGAAATTACCAACTACCCAGTAAATCAATACACCGATTTGGAAAGCTGCACCAGTAAATACATAAATTAATGGCATACCATAAAGCATGAATTTTTGAGTGCGATACATTGGGCTGTTTGGATCTTTAGCTTCTTCTGGCATATTCTTCATCATTAGCTGCTTTTGAGTAAAGAACATCGTAGCCATCAACAAGATGATTAGAGTTACCGCACTAACAATAATGTTGGAAGAATGTGCAAAGGATCCGGAAGTGGAAATAGAAGAAACCAAAGGCGCATTAAACAAGGTAGATTGCCCAATTTCCATAGCTACTTCTTTGGTAATTGGACCTATATTTGGCCACTGATAAGTGCCTTGCGAAAGTGGAAGCACTGCACCTAATACCCAGAACAAGGAGAAGAAAATCGGCATTTGAGCCAACATTGGAAAACAAGAAGCCATTGGAGAAGTACCGTTTTCACGGTAAATAGCCATAATTTCTTCTTGCTGCCGCTGACGAGAAATCTGATCAGTGCGACCCTTGTATTTTGCCTGAATTTTCTTTAACTCGGGAGCTAATGCTTGTTGTACCCTCATAGAGCGCACTTGCTTATTAAATAGTGGGATAATCAAAATACGAACAACTATAGTTAATCCTACAATTGATAATACCCACGCAATGCTTGCACCACTTGGTAAACCTAAAGCCACTAACAAAGAATGGCAACCATACATAATCCAGGAAATTACCCACATAATGGGAAATAGCAAGGAATCCACAGTATCCGTTTCTCTTTCATCTCGTGATACTTAAAATTTAAGTATCTTGGTCAAGTATCTACCTTTTGTTGAATTGCCAGGTCTTTTAACTAATTCAACATTTCAGCTTCATTGTTCTTTTGCTTCGTTTTCTCGTTGTAAAAGCAACTCAGTATAACCTAAAGGTTTACTAGGCCAAGCACCTTTACTGGGCACATGATCTACTCCGCCTTTACTCCAAGGGTTACAACGCAAAAGACGCCAACTAATTAAAATTGTACCCTTGAAAACACCATGTGTCTGTATTGCGTTTATAGCGTATTGCGAACAAGTTGGGTAATATTTGCAACTTGCTGGCAGTCCAGGAGAAATATAGCGCTGATACCAGTAAATAGGGAAAAGAAATATTTTTTTCAACATTCTAACGTCCAAAGTTGTCCAGATTAGTTTGGTCTTCTAAATCTGTTTGCCTGTTACTGTTGATAAGGTCAATTTCTGGAGTTTTTAATAATTCTAATCGCCTAAATTCTTTTAATAATAAGGAAGTTAATTCTTCACTGGAAAGATCTGCAGCCGGTTTAAGAGTTCTGATTACTATTTGCGCAGGAATTAAGTGGGGAAGAAGTTGACGCATTATATGTCGTAATTTTCGAGTTAAACGGTGACGAACCACAGAATTGCCCACGGTTTTACCCACGACGAAGCCGACCTGCGAGAGGTCGGCTTCTAAATTATTCATTTTTACGGCATATACGACTAATGCCGAATTACCTTTCCGTTTACCGTTACGAAATACAAATTGATATTCCGTGGTTTTTCGGATTCGGTTCGCCGTAGGTAGCATTCTATGCCAAAGCTTTATGCGGAAAGCTTTGCGCGGCCCTTGCGACGGCGAGCAGCGAGAACTGCACGACCGGCACGAGTGCTCATGCGCTTACGAAAACCGTGTACCTTTGCACGACGACGGTTGTTCGGCTGGAACGTACGCTTGGTATTCATGGGTTACTCCCATTTATCTGGAATTGGACACAGTAACTCAATACTGCGGTGTGCGCTATTCACACACTTGACCTTAGAACTCTACACGACTTTTCCTTGGCAGGTCAATAATAACAAGCAGTATCGTGAACGATATCTCAAGCATTAAAACAGAATTATTCCATTTTAAAACTCTTCCACATTTTGTTGATAACTTTTCAACTTTCGTTTTTTCGCAAAATATCAATTAAAAGAAGGGTAAATTACATCGGTGTAATATCCACAGCTGTGAATATCCTTGTGGATAAGTATGTAAAATCAAGATGAAAACAGTGTATTTTTTAGTTAGCATCTAAATAAAGAAAATCTTTTCCACAAACTTAGGAGTAAATAGATGACGGAAAATTCTGCTGCGCGTGACGCTTGGACCGCGGCCACTGAATTGCTCCTAGCTGAAGGAAACCTTACTCAATCGCAATTAGCTTTTATCCGTCTTTCTCAACCCTTAGCAATTATGGAAAACGAATTCATTATCGGAGTAGCCACTACTGGGGTAAAAGATTGGATTAGCCAACACGTTGCCCCCGTTATTTTGCCACAATTAAGTGCAATTCTAGGTAAAAACCTAGAATTAGGATATTCCGTAGATCCTTCTCTAAAACCAGTTTCAACTTCTAATAATCATTTATCTAATTCTGCTGTTTCTCATACTACAAACGAACAATTTTCAGGAAAAAACAACTCTAACGACGTTAGTAACTCAGAATTTATCTCTAATTCAAGTAATAACGATTTAACTAACAACGAACCTACTAATACTCCTTTCCTTACATCGGGAACGGAAACAAATACTTTAGGAAATAACACTTTCCCTTCAGTTCAACCTGCTGGAAACATACCTACCCCTCATACTCATTCCATAGTTCCAGCTGATAATTCTCATATATCCTCCCGCAATATACCTATTAACTACACCGGAAATATCCCCGGACAATTCACCTCTGGTTTAAACCCCCGCTATACTTTCGACAACTTCGTAATTGGTGAATCAAACCGTTTTGCTCACGCCACTGCTTTTGCCGTTTCTGAAGCACCTGGCACTATTTACAACCCACTCTTTTTCTACTCCGATTCTGGTATGGGTAAAACTCATCTTTTACACGCCATCGGTAACTATGTATTACACCTGTTCCCTAATAAAAAAGTACGTTACATTTCCTCAGAAGAATTTATTAACCTCTTTGTAAATGCCGTCACCAGTCCAGAACGAGCTGAAAAATTCAAGCAAGAATTTCGTACAGTAGACGTACTACTAATTGACGATATTCAACAACTTCTAGAAAAAGAAGGTACGATTCTAGAATTTTTCCACACCTTCAACGTATTGTGGGATAACAATAAGCAAATCGTTATTACTTCTGATACTCCACCGACGGCTTTAGCCTTTGAAGAACGAATGACTTCTCGTTTCGCTTCCGGTATTACCGCAAGTATTGATTTACCTAATCTAGAAACACGTATCGCTATTCTAGAGAAAAAAAATATCGCAGAAAATATGAAAGTAAGCGATGACATCATCGAATTCATTGCCTCAAAAATCACTACAAATGTGCGCGAATTAGAAGCTGGTTTACGTAGAATTGCAGCTTACACAGACCTAAATAATGCTCATATGACGGTGGAGTTAGCAAACTCAGTAATTCATGATCTTTTATCTGATGAATCAACTATCCGTATTACTGCCGGAACTATTTTGGCGGAAACCGCAAAATACTTTGATATTACGGTAGCGGACTTAAAATCTCCTACCCGTACTCGCACTCTTACTATTCCCCGTCATGTAGCAATGTATCTATGTAGAGAAATGACGGATTTATCTTTACCAAAAATCGCAGAAATTTTTGACCGTCGAGATCACACCACCGTCTTAAACGCTTTACGTAAAATCGAAGAATTAATGACTAAAAATCAAACACAATATAATCAAGTAACCGAATTAAGCGCTAAAATTAAAGCTGCAGCTAAACAACAGGCAGCAATCAGGAATCAAAACTGAGTTATAAATTAGTAACCAATATAAAAATATAGTTAAGTAATAACATTTTTATTTTAAAAGTGTTGTCAGAACTTGTTATTAAACAGTTGTTTTTCTGTGGAAAAATTGAAAAATAATGTTTATATTTTCTATTTCGATTTGGCTCACTAAAAAACAACACACAATTTAAATAAAAATCTCCACAAATAAAAAATATAATTTTTTAACTAATATCAATTAAAAAGTGGTTTATCCACAAAATTCACACCCCCTATTATTACTAACTATATATAAAGAGAAAATTACAAAATCGTGCCAATTGTGTAAAAGGTGCATATTCCTGACAATCAATATCAACATTTTCTTAAGTAAATAAAATTAAATAAAAATAAACTATTTTTATACAAGTAAAAATTAAAAAAGATGTATAAATAAAGTTTCTCCCGTAAAATCATTGCTAGATATATGAGAGGAAAAATAATGAAGTTTGAAGTAGAACGCGATACATTTACTGATGCAGTAAATTGGGTTGCTCGTACTATTCCAAATCGTCCTGCAATACCAGTATTAGCAGGTCTTAAACTAAGCGTTAGTGATGATGGAATATTATCTTTAAGTTCCCGCGATTCAGATATTACCTCTCATGTAGATATTGCTGCTTCAGTAATTGAAACAGGATCTGTGCTGGTAAACGGAAAATTATTAGCAGAAGTTTGTAGAAATTTACCAGATAAACCAATTACATTTACTTTAGATGGAACTAAAGTAGACCTTGAATGTGGTTCTGCCCGTTTTATTCTTAAAACTATGCCTTTAGATGATTACTCGGAAATTCCTCAAATTCCAGTATTAGTAGGTACGGTTAGTGG
>CAMCHI010000006.1 GCA_945874735.1 uncultured Arcanobacterium sp.
ATATCCCCACCCAACTTAAACACATCCCCACCCAACAACACTCTTCCAACAACCCAATCCCCTCACAACACCCCCTTTTAAACAACAAAACACCAAACCAATAGCAAAGCGTAACAACCCAGAAACTAGCAATACTTTTACAAAATCGTATATAGGTATATGTAAAACCGAAATACAACTATTAACATTAAATTACAGATAAACTAATAACACTACAGAAACCAAGTTCATCAAATATTCGTTAGCTAAAAGCAAAGATTGTAATGTCCACTGAATTACATAATCCATATGAACAAATTGAAAGCGGAGCACGTAACTATATTGACGTGCGTCCCAACTATCCAGAAGAAATAATAGACTTATTACAAATTACTTCCGAAACCGTAGTATGCGATATAGGAGCTGGAACCGGAAAATTAACCCAACAGCTTTGGCAGCGTACCAAGCACGTACACGCGGTAGAACCAGCACCCACAATCAGAGCTGGTTTTCAAGCAACTCTTCCCGAATTCCCGCTGAGCCGCTTACATCATACTACTGCAGAAAACACCCAACTTCCTCCCGCTCATTTTGACCTGCTCACCTATGGGCAGTGTTGGCATTGGCTAGACTGGCAAGCAGCCAGTATTCATGCTGCTCAATTACTGCGAGAAAATGGCAAAATAGCTATCATTTACAACCAATTCAACGTCCAAATAGACTGGGTATTACAACTATCTAGAATCATGCGTTCTGGTGATGTGCAACGCTTCGACAAACCACCTAAAGTAACCAGTGCATTCACGCCTCCCGTCTTATACAGCACGCAATGGACACAGCATTTAACCGTAACTGAAATGTTTACCTTAGGTACTACTCGTTCCTCGTGGATTAAATCCACTCCAGAAAATCGTTTAAAAATGCGTGAAAATCTGCGTTGGTATTTGCAAGATGAGCTAGGGTATAACGATACTGACACTATTGCTCTGCCATACCATACTTATTTATGGCTGGCAGAATTAGCATAATTTAGTAAAGCTCCCGTTCATATTTCTAAACTATGAGAATATATCTCACAATGAGAATAGCTGAGATAGGCACTCATAAAAGCTCAAAGCCCTTTATGATAAGGGGAAAGAAAAATAAGGAGTTTTAATATGCCTCAGCTTCGTTCGGCTACTTCCACTGCAGGACGCAATATGGCAGGAGCGCGCGCTTTGTGGCGTGCCACTGGCATGAAATCAGAAGACTTTGGAAAACCAATTATTGCCGTAGCCAATTCTTTTACCCAATTTGTGCCAGGGCATGTGCATCTGAAAGATATGGGACAGTTGGTGATTTCGGCTATTGAAGCAGCCGGTGGTATTGGAAAAGAATTTAACACTATTGCAGTAGACGATGGTATCGCCATGGGACATGGCGGTATGCTCTACTCATTACCTTCGCGAGAATTAATCGCCGACGCTGTAGAATACATGGTTAATGCTCACTGTGCTGATGCTTTAGTATGTATTTCTAATTGCGACAAAATTACTCCTGGAATGCTGATGGCTGCTTTGCGGCTTAACATTCCTGTTATTTTCGTGTCTGGCGGGCCAATGGAAGCTGGAAAAGCGATTACAGGAGTGGTAGACCACGATATAGATTTAGTGGATGCAATGTACATGGCGGTAGATGAAAATATCACCGATGCTCAGCTTGCCCAGATTGAAGAAAATGCTTGTCCTACTTGCGGTTCATGTTCGGGAATGTTTACGGCTAATTCTATGAACTGTTTAACCGAAGCCTTAGGACTTTCTTTGCCTGGTAACGGTTCTGCTTTAGCTACTGCTAAAAGACGTAAAGATTTATTTATTGAAGCCGGCACTCGTATTGTGGAGATGTGCAAGCGGTATTATGAACAAGACGATGCTAGTGTGTTACCGCGCAGTATAGCTACTCGTGAGGCTTTCTTGAATGCCATGGCTATGGATATAGCAATGGGTGGTTCTACCAACACGATTTTGCATACTTTAGCAGCTGCTATTGAAGCAGAAGTGGACTTTAAGCTATCCGATATAGATGAGCTTTCTCGTAAAGTTCCTTGTCTAGCTAAAGTAGCTCCTAATAGCACCAAATTCCATATGGAAGATTTTCATCGTGCCGGTGGTATACCCGCGATTTTAGGAGAACTTTTCAGAGCCGGATTATTATACGATGGCGTACATTCAGTACATTCCAGCGATCTGAAGTCTTGGTTGGAACATTGGGATATACGTGGAGTAGCTCCCAGCCCGCAGGCTTTAGATTTGTATTCGGTAGCTCCCGGAGGGGTGCGCACTACTCAGGCTTTTTCACAAGATAAAAGATGGATAGAACTGGATAAAGACTCAGAAAACGGGTGTATCCGTTCCGTGAATCACGCTTATACTAAAGACGGTGGATTATGTATGCTCTTTGGCAATCTTGCCACTGACGGAGCAGTAATTAAAACCGCGGGTATCGATGAAGAACTATTCCAGTTTGCTGGACCTGCGCGGGTAGTGGACTCGCAAGAACAAGCAATTGAGGTTATTTTAGGTAAACAAGTTCAGCCTGGAGAAGTGGTGGTAATCCGCTATGAGGGCCCTAAAGGTGGGCCGGGTATGCAAGAAATGCTCTATCCAACTTCCTACTTAAAAGGTTTAGGTTTAGGCAAAGTCTGCGCCTTGATTACGGACGGTCGTTTTTCAGGTGGTACATCTGGTCTAAGTATCGGACATATATCTCCTGAAGCTGCCTCGGGTGGTTTAATCGGGTTAGTGGAAGACGGGGATCGGATTGTGATAGATATTCCTGCCCGGTTACTACATTTAGATGTGCCAGAAACAGAGTTGGCGCGTCGCAGAGTCGCTAAAGGAGCTACTCCTTGGTATCCGCAGCGGAAACGAGAAGTGTCGAAAGCTTTACGGGCGTATGCGGCAATGGCTACTTCTGCTTCTTTCGGGGCGGTACGTCGTTTACCAGATGAAAGTTAGAGTTATCAGCTTCCGTCTAGGACTTTTATAACTATTTAAATGCATATTCGCCTTAGATAATAATAGGGTGCTCAAATTGGGTGCCATAAACTGCAAACGAGTTACATAGCAAGGGACTATAGATGTCTACTGTTTTTAATTATTTTGCTGCTCAACCAGTGCTACTAGCGTTTTTCTTGGTTGGTGTGGGAATGTTTTTTGGCCACATCAAAATTAAAGGCGTGAGTTTAGGTGCAGCAGCGGTATTGTTCTTCGCCATCGGATTTTCCGCGTGGGCAACCGTGTATGGAATAGAAGTAGTAGTTCCGCACGAAATTGGAATTATGGGTCTAGCGTTGTTCACTTTCGCTATTGGAAATAACTCTGGCCCGTCTTTCTTTGAGAACATTAAACGCGCCCTAGGCCCAATGGTTACTATGGTGTTAATGTATGTGCTGGCAGCGGCTACAGGCTATATTGTGGGCGTGAAATTATTAGGCATGGATATTGCTCTCGTAGCTGGTACTTTTGCTGGTTCGGTAACTAACACTCCGGCTTTAGCAGCAGCTGGTGAAGCGTCTGGTAACGCTCAGTTAGCTACCATTGGCTACTCTATTGCATATTTGTATGGCGTGATTGGCATGATGATTGCTGCCGCAATAGCGATTAAGAATTCTTCTCAAGATCAAGACAAACCTGAACCAGTTACTCATGCGAACTTGCGGGTAGATCGTGACGATCAACCGATGTTGAAAGATATTCTCGGTTTATTTAAGACTCCGATTGAAGTATCGCGGTTGCGTCGTGGTGAAACAGGGCCTATTTGGATTCCTAGCCCCACTGATGTGCTCGAAAAAGATGATTTATTAACCGTAGTGGGCACTACCCGTCAGTTAGAAAAAATGACGGATTTGATTGGGCATCGTTCCTCACACTCTTTGCGCTCCGATCGCCGCTACCTAGACTTCCGTCGTGTAACCGTATCGGAAACTAAACTAGCTGGTAAGACGGTTGGAGAAATTAACAAAGATATTTCTGATAAGTTCGGTGCTTTCGTATCGCGCGTGCGTCGTGGCGATACCGACATGGTGGCTGCTCCTGATTTCATGCTGGAAATGGGAGATCGCGTACGTGTGATTGCTCCTACTTTGAAGATGAAGCAAATCTCGAAGTATTTTGGTGACTCCGCTAAAGGCTTTAGCGATATTAACCCAGTGGCACTAGGTGTAGGTATTGCATTAGGTGTATTCCTAGGTAGTATTAAGTTCCCACTTACCGAGAGTGTAACCTTCGGTATTGGCGCTGCGGCAGGTGCACTAATTATTGGCTTGTTGTTTGGACGACTAGGTCGTATCGGAGGAGTGGTGACGGCTCTGCCTAACACTACCTGTTCGGTGTTATCTGAGCTAGGTCTATTATTGTTCTTGGCGCAAGCCGGTACTAACGCTGGTGGCAAGATTTCAGCAGCATTTGCCTCTGGCGATTGGATTAATATTTTGCTACTCGGCTTTATAATGACTTCCTTGATTGCAATTGGAATGTACGTGACAATGCGTAGCATTTTCAAGATGGGTGGCACACAGCTTTCCGGCGTAATCGGTGGTACTCAAACTCAGCCGGCAGTATTAGCTTTCGCTAATGGTCGTACTGGCTCTGATCCGCGTGTAGCCCTTGGCTATGCGTTAGTGTATCCAGTGGCTATGATTGGCAAGATTGTGGTAGCTACTATTTTAGGCTCACTATAGTAACGGCATAACATTAAATTAGGGTTAAGATAATGAAAATCTTAGCCCTAATTTTATTTTTAGAATTTTCTTTTAGCGTTAGAGTGAACGGAAACCTTTAGAGAAAAAAATAAGTAATTAGAAAAGCAAAATATATAAAATATAGTTTTGTTGCTCTAGTTAAAGTGCTTACGATATTTTAGAAAATTAGTGTCTGCTATCCATCCACGATATGAGATATTTTAATTGGTCTTTGAGGGGAAGTGCTCACATAATTTGGCGACTGCCCCTAAATCTGGTTAGGCTTAACTTATGAAGAAAACGCACTTTGTCATTATTAACTAGCGCACCTGCGACTAGTTTTATACAGGTGCGCTTACCCCTCGACTAAAATCGAGGGGTTTTGTCTACTAGCGTACAGTTAATACTGTGCTAGTGTGCCCGCATAAACTTCTAGAGTTTAACGAAAGAGAGAGACTTATGGCTCTGGCTCATACAGGATCTAGCCAAAGTACAGCTATGCCTGAATTTCTGCAAAAAGCGCTTAATGCTTCTCCTATTCGAGAAGCATCTACTGGCGCTCGCAACATTGTGCGCTCTTTAGAAGAACTAGGAGTCACTGATGTCTTTGGGTTGCCTGGCGGAGCTATTTTGCCTACCTATGATCCGATTTTAAGCTCTAAAAAGTTGCGTCATATCCTCGTGCGGCATGAGCAGGGAGCAGGGCATGCTGCTGAAGGTTATGCGGTGTCTACCGGCAAAGTGGGCGTGTGTATCGCTACTTCAGGCCCAGGTGCTACCAATTTAGTGACGGCTTTACTGGATGCCAACCTTGATTCAGTGCCTATTGTGGCTATTACTGGGCAGGTAAATGCTTCGGCTATCGGTAGCGATGCTTTCCAAGAAGCAGATATTATCGGTGCGTCCCTCCCTATTACTAAGCATTCTTTCCTTATCACCGATCCGGCAGAAATTCCGCAACGTCTAGCGGAAGCGTTTTATTTGGCTAGTTCGGGTCGTCCAGGACCAGTAATTGTAGACATTACTAAATCTGCGCAAGCCGCTGAATGTGAATTTGTGTGGCCGCCAAAGTTGGATTTACCTGGCTATAACCCCGTTGTTGCTCCATCGGCTAAATCAGTAGACGCAGCTGCTGAGCTGATAGCTAGTGCGCAACGTCCCGTGTTTTATGTGGGAGGTGGCTTGTTGCGGGCAGAAGCTGCACCTTTGCTGCGTCAATTGGTGGATCTTACGAACATCCCGGTGGTTACTACTTTGAATGCACGGGGTGCTTTCCCTGATTCTGATCCACGTTCTTTGGGTATGCCTGGTATGCATGGTACAGTGCCGGCAGTGATAGCTTTGCAAAAAGCAGATTTGCTTATCACGCTCGGAGCACGTTTTGATGATCGGGTAACGGGTAATTTGGATTCTTTTGCTCCGCACGCGAAAGTTATTCATGCTGATATTGACCCAGCCGAGATTTCTAAAAATAAATACGCCGATGTGGCGCTAGTGGGCGACCTGAAGCATACTTTAACTCAATTATTAGCAGCTTTACCCGAGGTTTTAGCTAAGCTAGATAAAACTGATTTGTCCCCTTGGTGGGAGTTTTTAAACTATCTACTCACCACCTATCCGGTAGGGTATGAGGAGGCACAAGACGGGTTAATGAGCCCTCAATACGTGATTAAACGGTTAGGGGAATTAGCGCCAGAAGCTATTTTTGCTACCGGAGTAGGGCAGCACCAAATGTGGTCTACGCAATTTTTGCCTCATAATTTCCCACGTCATTTCATTACTTCTTGTGGAGCGGGCACAATGGGCTTTGGAGTGCCAGCTGCGATGGGAGCACAAGTGGGCAATCCGGCTAAGACGGTGTGGTGTATAGACGGTGACGGTTCTTTCCAAATGACGAACCAAGAATTAGCTACCTGCCGGTTAAACAACATCAACATTAAGGTAGCTTTGATTAATAATTCCTCTTTGGGTATGGTGCGTCAATGGCAAAATCTTTTTTATGGAGCACGCTATTCTAATACTGATTTGAATACGGGTGCTGGCACGGTGCGTATCCCTAATTTTGAGGTACTGGCTCAGGCTTATGATTGTGCTGCTATTAGAGTGGAGCGGTACGAAGATGTAGATGCCGCAATTACTAAAGCGATGGAGATTAACGACCGTCCGGTAGTAGTAGAGTTTGTAGTATCACCTAATGCGATGGTGTGGCCGATGGTGCCGGCGGGGCTTTCCAATGATGAGATTTTATATGCGCGCAATCAGCGTCCAGATTTTGGTAGTGAGGAGGAGTGAAACGTGGCTAATATGCATACTTTCTCAGTGTTAGTGGAAAATAAGCCTGGGGTATTGGCACGCGTTGCGGGGCTATTTGCACGGCGTGCTTTTAACATTGAATCATTAGCGGTAGGGCCTACTGAAGATCCTTTGCTGGCTCGTATCACTATCGTGGTGGATGCGCAAGATGCAGCTTTAGAGCAGGTGCAAAAACAGTTAGATAAATTAATTAACGTGTTGCATGTGGAAGAGTTGCAACCGGAAATATCAGTGGATCGCCGGTTGTTGCTGGTAAAAGTAGCTGCTAACGATTCTAACCGTACTAATGTGTTGCAGATTGTGGAAATGTTTAGAGCTCGTGTAGTAGATGTAGTGCCTGATGCGGTGACGGTGGAAGCTACCGGTTCGCAAGCAAAAGTAAAAGCTTTGCTTACGGCTTTAGCTCCTTATGGGGTGAAAGAAATCGTGCAATCAGGCACGGTAGCTATCGGACGAGGAGCCCGTTCGGTAAGTGAGCAGGTATTGCAAAAGTTACAAGGCGGAGAATAAAGCAATTTACTGCAGTATTTGTAGCTAGTTAAGTAGTTAAATTAAGACATATAAAACCAGTAAGAATTGAGGAAAAATGGCTGAAGTTTATTATGACGACCATGCAGATTTATCGCTAATCCAAGCTAAGAAAGTGGCAGTGATTGGGTATGGTTCGCAAGGGCACGCCCATGCGTTGAATCTACGTGATTCTGGGGTAGATGTAGTGGTAGGTTTACGCCCTGGTTCTTCTTCTATTGCTAAAGCGGAAGAAGCAGGTTTGCAAGTAGCATCGGTGGCGGAAGCAGTAGCACAGGCAGATGTAGTGATGCTATTAGCTCCGGATCAGCATCAGCGTAAAATCTATGCCCAAGATATTGCCCCTAATCTTAAGCCAGATGCTGCACTGTTTTTTGCGCATGGTTTTAATATCCGTTTTGGGTACATTACTCCTGGGCAAGGGCATGATGTATGCATGGTTGCTCCTAAAGGTCCTGGACACACGGTACGTCGTCAATTTGCAGAAGGACGTGGAGTGCCTTGTATTGTTGCGGTAGAGCAAGATGCTTCTGGTAATGCTTGGGATTTAGTGCTTTCTTATGCGAAAGCGATTGGTGGCACTCGCGCAGGTGTAATTAAGACTAGTTTCAGTGAAGAAACGGAAACAGATTTGTTTGGAGAACAAGCTGTGCTTTGCGGTGGTGTTTCCCAGCTTATCCAGTATGGTTTTGAAACTTTACTAGAAGCTGGTTATCAGCCAGAGATTGCTTATTTTGAGGTATTGCACGAATTGAAGCTGATTGTGGATTTGATTAATGAGGGTGGTATTTCTAAGCAACGCTGGTCGGTTTCGGATACGGCTGAGTTTGGTGATTATGTGTCGGGGCCGCGGGTAATTTCTCCTGAAGTAAAGACCCATATGAAGGAAGTGTTGGCTGATATTCAAGAAGGTAAGTTTGCGCGACGCTTTATTGAAGATCAGGATAACGGCGGGGTAGAGTTCCAAGAGTTGCGGGCGCGCGGTGAAAATCACCCGATTGAAAAGGTGGGTGTAGAGCTACGCAAGATGTTTGCTTGGGAGGCTAAAGATTCTGACTATGTGGATGGTTCAGTAAGTCGTTAAAAGTATAAGGCTCATTTGGTGTGATTGTTTACTAAATGAGCCTTATTTTAATTTGCTTGAATATCAGGGCGAAGATTTTCTAGGTTTAGTATGTTAAGTCTGGAAAATCTTTGCCTTTTGTTTTGTGCGGTCACCAGAAGAGCTTTACTGCATTAAGACGGTTAAAGACCATGATGAAATTTGGTTGAGTAGGTGTGCTAGAAAGAATTTTCCCTGCTTAACATTTAGTTTAGGTTCACCTAAACAAATTTTGCGCGACATGGTGTTACTAAGGTAGATTTAGGATGTCCTAACTAGCAGGAAAGGGAAGTGCTCGTGCACAAAAATCCGCAAGCTGAAAAAATGGCTACTTCTTTATCGCATTCTGCGCGTTTTAAGCGTGATAAAGACGCCAAACAACCGACTCTGCCGAAAGTAAAAGTAATTTCTCCTGCCGGGGAACGAGGCACTAACCAGGTGGCATTCTTCCGTCTGCTCACTGCTTTAGGGGTGGGGGCTACCTTAGTAGCAGTAGCTTACTTCCTAGGGGAGTTGGTGACTAAAGGGGCGCAAGCTGCTGCGCGGGAACTGACAATTATTAATGTAGGGTTGATTTCTTTAGCTATTTTATTGGCAGGACTCAGCGCGTTTTTAGAAATTCGTATGGGAAGCTATGCTGCTCGTGCTGAAGAGCGTCGTATTCGTGCTTCGTTGTTGCAGTCATTATATGAGAGTCCTCAAATGGCTGTACGAGAAGGTGGACAATTTTCCCCAGGTTATTTAGTAGCGTTAATGACCGATAATGCAGAGCGATTAACAGAATTCCGTCAAGCCTACTGGGGTTCTACCAAGGCAGCTTTCTTAATTCCGTTTCTTGCTCTTACTTATGTAGCTATTGCGATAGATTGGGTGATCGGACTTTCTCTTATTTTGATTTTCCCGCTGGTGCCCGCAGCTGTTTATGGATTTATGCAGTTGTTTAGGAAAAGGTCTAAAGTGTCGCGGCAAGCACGCGCAAAATTGGCTGCGAAATATCTAGACGCTATACGTAATTTGGTAACTATCCGTTTGTTGGGAGCAGGCGCGCGGATTGAGCAAGATTTAGAAATTGAAGGGGAGCGTAATCGGGGTACGATTATGCGATTGCTGGCTGGCAATCAAATCGTAATTATTATTTTAGACGGCGCAGTTTCCCTATTTTTGATTTGTTTTACAGTGTATTTAACTTTCCAACGGTTGGAAGTAGGAGCTGTTACGCTAGGACAAGCATTTGCAGTAGTGCTATTAATCGTGCTGGTAATGGAACCAATTCAGCAAGTGTCCGGCTTCTTCTACATTGGTATGGGCGGTATGGCAGCTATGCGGGCAATTCGTCGCTACTTAGCCATGCATGGTGAAACTGCTGGTATTGAACATGGTGCAGTTGCAAACTCCAAGCATGATGTAGTTGCCAGCGATACAGCTGCTGTAGGTGCAGCAGAGAAGATAAACACTGTGGGTAGCGTAGATGCGGCGATTGATTTGTCTGCTCAGGTGTCTGATGAGAATAATGTATCGGATGTAGGCTCTTCAGAAGATGTCCAAAAGGCAGCTATTGTTATTACTGATTTGCATCATGATTATGGACGCCACCCTGTGCTGCAAGGTGTTAATTTAACTGTGCCAACAGGAGCTAAAGTCGCGATTATTGGTGAATCTGGGGGTGGAAAATCTACTTTACTTTCCTTATTGCGTGGACAGTTGTCTCTCCAGAGTGGAACTCTTACTTTAGCAGGCAAAAATTTTACCGCCACTTCGGCGCAGTTAGCGCAAATACGAGCTGCTAGTGCGGCAGTAGCGCAAAAAACTTGGTTATTTAGTGGTACTATTGCTGATAATTTACGTATCGCTAATCCGAATGCTACAGAAGCGCAAATGTGGGAAGCATTATCTAAGGCTTATTTAGCGCAAGATGTAAAAGCTATGCCTCAACAGTTAAATACCGATGTTGGGGAGCGAGGCTCGTTTTTGTCCGGCGGTCAAGCTCAGCGTTTAAGCCTAGCACGAGCTTTTATTTCTGGACGGAAAATCCTGGTGTTGGATGAACCCACGTCTCAAGTAGATAAAAGTTCTGAAGCGCAAATTATTAAGGCTATTGCGGAGATAGACTCTCAATATACGGTATTACTAGTAACGCACCGGAAGTCTTTATTAGACACAATGGATGCGGTTTATCGGCTCGAAAACGGCGTTTTAATCTCGGTGGATAAGGCGGAAGCATAATGGAGAAAGTAGCAAATTCACAGCCTACTCTTAGCGCTTTAGATTCCCCCAGTGAAGTGTCAATCTGGAAAGTATTGCGCTGGACTTTAAGCAAAACTAAGCCTTTAATGAAGCCACTATATTTTTCGGCAACTATGCGCTCCTTAGAACAAATCGTGGGAGTGTTGTTGTTTGCTTTAGCTGGTGGTGGTTTGATAGCCGTATATTTGGGGAGAGCTAATCTACTCACCGTTATTTCGGTGATGATTTTATTAGCAATGGTGAAAGCTCTGGCTTACTATTTGGAGCAATTTTCGGGGCATTATGTGGCCTTTAAATGCTTAGAATTATTGCGCACTACGGCTTTTTCTTCTCTTTGGCCTAAAGCGCCCAACATTGTAAATAGTATGCGTTCGGGAGATATGCTCACTTCACTTACTCGCGATATTGATCGTATTGAAGTGCTTTATGCTCATACGGCTGCCCCAGTATTTACAGGTGTAGTAATCACGAATGCGATTATGGTAACGGCTGGTTTTTTGGCGGGTTGGCAGTTAGTAGCCGTGCCGTTTATTTGTGTGCTATTTGCGGTGTTTGTGGTGCCGGTTTTTGGTTTCCAAGCGTCTTTAGTGGCGTCGGAAGCTAAACTTGAGCAACGTCGTGAACTTTCTCAGCATTTAACGGACTCCGTTTTTGGTGCGGAAGAAGTAGTGGGTTATGGACGGGCAGACACGCGGTTTGCGCACATGGCTACTTTAGAAAAAACGGTAGCTAAAGCTTCCCATAAGACGGCTTTCTATCGGGCGTTGCGCCGCGGGGCAAATGTGTCGTTACCGCTCATTTCAATTTTAGGTGTGTTGGTGGCTGGTATCTCCACTAACGCTGATCCGGTAGTGGTAGCGGCTTTAATGGCTGCTTGTTGGCGTGTTTATGAAGGCCCACGTGGTGTGGAGGACGCTTTAGGTGGAGTGGATTTATCGTTAGCGGCTGCTAAGCGTTTGTATCATATTTGTCATGCTCCGCAAAAGGTGCAAGATGGCACGCAAGAAGTACCTTTAACTGCACCGCTTGGTGTGCAGTGGCGTAATGTCACGTATAGTTATGGGCAAGAAAATGGACGTAACGCTATTGATGATTTAAGTTTTATTGCTCCTGCTGGTAAACACACTGTGGTAGTGGGTAGGTCTGGTTCTGGTAAGTCCACGGCTATGCAAATGTTGTTGCGTTATGACGATCCGCAAAGTGGTAGCGTGTGTTTAGGGGAGCAAGATGTGCGTGAGTTCAGTTTGGATAGTTTGCGACGGGCGGTAGCTTTTGTGCCGCAGCGTCCTGATCTGCTTTCCGGAACAATTGCGGATAACTTGCGTTTAGGTGCGCCAGAAGCTACTGATGCGCAGTTGTGGGAAGTGCTGGAGATTGCTGGTTTGGCAGAGCAAGTAAAAGCTATGCCAGCTCAGTTAGCTACTGAAACTGGTACTGAGGGGGCAGCTCTTTCGGGTGGGCAAGTGCAACGCTTGTGTTTGGCGCGCGCTTTGCTTACTAAACCAGCGGTGTTGGTGTTAGATGAATTTACTGCAAATCTGAACGAGGAGTTGGAGCAAAAAATTCGGCAAAACTTGTTGCAGTATAATGCTGGTCTTACCACTATTGAGATTACGCATCGTTTAGATGCAGTGCGGGGAGATTATCATTTGGTGGAGTTAGAAGACGGTAAAGTGGTTTGATTTCACCTATTTAACTGTTCAGTTTAATTACCTGTAGTTGTCTAGTGAAAATGAGGCAACTACGGGTTTTTACTATTTTGCGTAGTTTATAGAGATGAGAAAAGAGAGAAATGGTGCAGCACTGGAAAAGTAATAGTTTCTAACAATTTTGGAAAGTGGGGAGGAAGTTTTGGGGCTGGATAGTTGTATCGTGTCGGGGAAGAAAGCGGTATATTTATTACTATGCATTATCAAGAAGAAGATTTTTATCCCCGTAAGTCTAGCTGGTGGAAGAAAGCAGTGGCTTTAACTTTGGTGTTGGCTTTAGTAGGAGCTACTTTGTTGGCAGCTATTGTGGTGGCTTTAGGGCATTAATTTAGTGTTCGTCTTTTGGCAAGAATTTAAGACGGTGTGCCAGGTTAGGAACTGGTAAAGAAAGGTATAAAGTGCGTACACCAACTGAACTAGAAGTGTTAGCTAATCAAGAATATCCAAGTGCTGAGCAATTAGTTGCTGAGTTTGAGATTTTAGCGCATCCAGACCCAGCTGATGCAGATACTTATGCGCGGATTATGACTGGTTCTGGTTTTGGGGTAGATTTTACCGACTATATGGCACACGCTACTTGGGATAGTGAAAAAGGTTGGCATCGCAAGGTAATTGAACCTTTTGGCCCGCTTAGCTTAAGCCCTGGAGCAGCGGTTTTGCATTATGGGCAGGAAGTATTTGAGGGGTTGAAAGCCTATAGACATGCTGATGGTTCGGTGTGGACTTTCCGTCCGGCTTATAATGCTGCTCGCTTGAATGTGTCGAGTCATAGACTAGCTATTCCAGAATTGCCTATTACAGATTTCTTAGCTTCGTTAGCTGGATTATTGAAAGCTGATAAGCGTTGGGTGCCAGATACGCCAGGTGCATCTTTATATCTACGTCCTTTTATTTTTGCTAGTGAATCTTTCTTAGGGGTGCGGGTAGCTAAACAGTATGAGTATTTGGTGATTGCTTCACCAGCAGGCCCTTACTTTAAGAATGGTTTTTCTCCGATTAAAGTTTGGGTGGAGCGCGAATATCATCGTGCAGGCCCAGGGGGTATGGGGAATGTGAAAACTGGCGGCAATTATGCGGCTTCTCTTTACCCTAAAGCTCGGGCATCTCAGCACGGTTTTGATGAAGTACTATTTTTAGATGCTTCCACGGGCAAGTGTTTAGACGAGTTGGGAGGCATGAACGTCTTTGTAGTGATGAAAGACGGATCGGTAAAAACTCCGGCGTTAAATGGCAATATTCTGCCGGGTGGTACGCGCTCTTCCATTATTACTTTATTGGAGGAAAGCGGTATTTCGGTAAGTGAAGAAACTCTGGCTTTAGATTGGTTGATTGAGGGAGTGCGTAGCGGAGAAGTAGCTGAAATGTTTGCTTGCGGAACCGCAGCGGTAGTGACGTCAATTGGCGCGCTGGCTTCCACTGATTTTGAGGTGGAAGTGCCAGTAGGGGAAGTGACTAAGCATATTCATGACCAGCTAACTGGAATCCAGTTTGGTTTATTGGAGGATAAGTTTAACTGGTTGTATAAGTTATGCGATTAGAAATAAGTAAAGGCGGTTAAGGCATTTATAGTGTGCTTAGCCGCCTTTGTTTTATGAGGTTAATGGTAAAAGAGTAGGGGTAGAGCCGTTACAAGGCGGAAGTTGCATTCTGGGCGCTAGATATTTTAAGTATTATTACTCAAAACGTCCTAAATTTTATTAATTCCTAATCTGCCATGTATTTCCCTATTTTTCTTCCCCTTAAAATAAAGGTTGCGGGAATTTAGTCCTAGATAAAAAAATGAAACGTGGTTTCTCTCTCAAAAAACTTGCATTTTTGCCGGTAAAGCAATGTGATGTGTGTCGGTGCGCTTAGAGTGCGGAAACTGGAGTCATAAAATATTAGTGGAAGCAACTTCCCTGACTTTAAGGAGAAATTTCCATGACTAGTGCTTCAAGTAAAGATGTAGACGCGGTTTTCACATACGAAGGTTGGGCAGATTTTAAGGGTTCCACTTGGAAAACCGAAATAGATGTACGTGATTTTATCCAGCAAAACTACCTTCCATATGAAGGGGACGATTCTTTCTTAGCTGGGCCAACGGCAAAGACTTTAGCGCTCTGGGAGCACCTAGATAAGAATTATCTGGCAGTAGAGCGTGAAAAGCGTATCTATGATGTAGATACCGAAATTCCAGCAGATATTGATGCTTTTGGTCCTGGCTATATTTGTGAACAGGACGATGTAATCGTAGGTTTACAAACTGATGTGCCGTTAAAGCGGGCAATGATGCCTAATGGTGGTTGGCGCATGGTGGAAACCGCGATTAAAGAAGCTGGTTTGGAGCATAACGAGCGCGTAAAGGAAATTTTCACCAAATACCGCAAGACGCATAACGAAGGTGTATTTGATATTTACACCCCACGTATTCGTGCTGCTCGCTCTTCCCATATTATTACTGGTTTACCAGACGCATATGGTCGTGGACGCATTATTGGCGACTATCGTCGAGTAGCTCTTTATGGTGTGGATTATTTAATTCGTGAAAAAGAAGCAGCCCGTGATGCGGTAATCGACCAGCCATTTAGTGAAACTTGGTGTCGTTATCGTGAAGAACATTCTGAGCAAATTAAAGCTCTCAAGAAGTTGAAGGTTATGGCAGCTTCTTACGGATTCGATATTTCTGAACCAGCTAAAACCGCTAAAGAAGCAGTGCAGTGGACTTATTTCGGTTATCTAGCTTCCATTAAGAGCCAAGACGGTGCAGCTATGAGTTTCGGTCGTCTATCCGGTTTCTTCGACATCTATTTCGAGCGGGACTTTGCTCGTGGTATTCTCACCGAAAGTGAAGCTCAGGAAATTATTGATGCGCTAGTAATTAAGCTACGCATTGTACGTTTCTTGCGCACTGAAGCCTATGACGCTATTTTCTCTGGTGATCCTTACTGGGCAACTTGGTCAGATGGTGGTTTCGGAGATGACGGGCGTACCCTAGTAGTAAAGACATCTTTCCGTCTATTACAAACCTTAATGAATCTAGGGCCTGCTCCAGAACCAAATATCACAATTTTCTGGTCGCCTGAATTACCTACCGGTTACAAGAATTTCTGCGCTCGCGTATCTATCGAAACTTCTTCTTTGCAGTACGAAGCAGATGAGCAGATTCGTTGCCACTGGGGTGATGATGCTGCTATTGCTTGCTGTGTTTCCCCTATGAAGGTAGGCAAGCAGATGCAGTTCTTCGGTGCACGTGTAAATGCAGCTAAATCTTTGCTTTATGCCATTAATGGTGGACGGGACGAGATGACGGGCAAGCAGATTGTGCCTGGATACGAGCCTATTACCGGTGATGGTCCGCTAGATTTTGAGGAAGTATGGCAAAAGTATGAAGAAATGTTGGACTGGGTAATTGCTACTTATGTAGAAGCCCTCAACATTATTCACTACTCGCACGATAAGTATGCATACGAAGCTATGGAGATGGCTTTGCATGATTCCGATATTATCCGCACGATGGGCTGTGGAATTGCGGGCTTGTCTATTGTGGCTGATTCTCTTTCGGCGATTAAGTATGCCACTGTAACTCCGGTAAGGGACGAAACTGGTCTAATCGTTGATTATATTACCGAGGGTGATTTCCCACGTTATGGTAATGACGATGACCGTGCTGATAATATCGCTGCCACTATTGTGCATACCGTGATGGATAAGATTAAGGCCATTCCAATGTACCGTGACGCTATCCCTACTCAGTCGGTACTTACCATTACTTCCAATGTGGTATATGGTAAGGCAACGGGTAACTTCCCGTCTGGTCATCGCGCAGGTACGCCGTTTGCTCCAGGTGCTAACCCAGAAAATGGTGCAGATACACACGGAATGCTAGCTTCGATGCTTTCGGTAGGTAAGTTGGATTACGATGATGCGCTTGACGGTATCTCGCTTACCAACACTATCGTGCCTAGCTCGTTGGGACGCACCCAAGAAGAACAGATTGTGAATCTGGTGGGCATTATGGACGCAGGCTTTATTCCGGAAAGCTAAATTTTGCAGTAGTTAGGCGGTTAATGCGTGCTTGGCAGAGTGAATACAAGCAATCTGACAATTGGATTAATCGCCTAGCTCTATTCCTTAACTTAATAAAAATTGATAACCACTAAAACAAGGAGAAACATCATGACTAAAACTTATGCAGAGCGTGAAGCATCAATGCTTGCAACCCGCGCCGCTAAAGAAGGTGTTAAGGGTCTATATCATGCAAATATCAACGTGCTAAACAAGGAAACTTTGGTAGATGCTATGGAACACCCAGAGAAGTACCCACAATTAACGGTGCGCGTATCGGGTTACGCAGTTAATTTCGTGCGTCTAACTCGTGAACAGCAGCTAGACGTTATTTCTCGTACTTTCCATGAGGGAATGTAATTTCGTCTTTTAAAGGGCTAATGCTCTATAAGACGTGCCTGAGTATCTTGTAAAATGCTTTCCACCTTGGTTATGCAGAATTAGGCTCAGCAGCGTGCTGTGTTTGCTGCAACAGGTATACTGTGCAAGTTGTTGAGCACGCTTCAGAAAGCATAGGTATAAACTTAGGCAAAATACATACCACTGAGAAAATAAATAACTATAAGGCAGGGCGATATGGCTACCATTAAGACTCGAGTAACTGAAGGGTCTACGGGAGAATATCGCCCTGAACCTTTAGAAATAGAAGTGCCACGGTTAGGCGGAGCTGGTTTAGACGGAATTGAACAAGCAGATCCGTTGAATCATTTCGAGCATATGGCAGCGGTGCGAGAAGGGAGAATCGGCTCGGTGCATTCATGGGAACTAGTTACCGCTGTAGATGGTCCTGGTACTCGTATGACCACCTTTTTTGCGGGCTGTCCTTTGCGCTGCTTATATTGTCATAATCCCGATACTATGAAAATGCGGGAAGGTACTGCGGTAACGGCCCAAGCTTTAATGAAGAAAATTAAACGCTATAAAGGAGTGTTTAAGGCCTCTAACGGGGGAGTTACTTTCAGTGGGGGAGAGCCGTTATTCCAACCGGCATTCTTAGCTCGTTTACTGCGAGAATGTAAAGAGCTAGGTATACACACTGCAGTGGATACTTCTGGTTTCCTAGGGCGTTCTTTAACCGCAGAAATGATGGATAATATTGACCTTTTCTTACTGGATGTAAAAAGCGGTATTCCAGAGATTTATAAAGAAACCACTGGGCGCGAACTGGCTCCTACTTTAGAATTTGGTAAACGCTTAAGCGAGGCGGGTAAGAAGATATGGATTCGTTTTGTGCTAGTGCCTGGTTTAACGGACGCGCCAGAAAATATAAACGCTGTAGCTGACATTGTAGCGGGTTGGTCTAGTGTGGAGCGGGTAGAAGTATTACCGTTCCATCAGATGGCTCGTGATAAGTGGGAAACGCTTGGCATGGAATATAAGCTGGAAAAAGTGCAGCCACCAAGTAAAGAAGCTACCGAAGCGGCACGCGATATTTTCCGTACCCGTGGACTAGCTGTCTACTAACTGCTAGTTTTCAATCTGTTTCCTGTTTGACGTTCTCCAAAAATTGCTGTCCCGATTCTGACTAGGGTAGAGCCGTATTTAACTGCTAAAGATAAATCGTTAGTCATACCCATGGAAAGTATATTGGCATTTTCAAGAGTGGGTAATTCTTGTAAACGTAAACTTAACTCTTGAGTGAGCTGAAAACTACTAGCTACAGCGTTATGGTCTGGGCTGTTTGCTCCGATAGTCATTATCCCTTGGATTTCTACTCCAGGGAGTTCCAAAATAGCTTGCGCTAAATCTAATAACTCAGCGGGAGCGCACCCATACTGGGAGGGGGAGTTAGCAGAATTAACTTGTAAAAGTATTGGGTAAGGAGTTTGCGCACTACCAGTAGCTAAACTAGCTAATTGTCTACGGTTAATACTTTGTGCCAGTTTTAAGCTATCCACTGTGTCTATACGCTGAGCATACTTCATGGCAGTACTCAGTTTATTAGACTGCAAATGTCCAATCATGGTGGTATAGGTGGCAGGTAGGGGGATACTTAATTCTGAAGTGGACTCAGTATGCGAATTAGCTAATTGTGCACGATAGTCTGCTAACTCGGTTTCAGTATTTTTCAATTGGTGCACTAGGTTGTGCCCTAATAAAGTTTCGCCCGCTGCAATAGCTGTAACAATATTTTCGAGAGGCTGATATTTCACGGCTAACATTAGTTTTACACTCCCGGCAGGGCGTCCGGCTTGGAGTTCTGCCTGGCGTATAGTGGCGCGTATCGTCTGTAAATTTTCGTTGATGTGTGTGTTAGACATACTGATGATTTCCTTAAAACAGGTCTTTAACGGGGTGCAAAATTTACCATCTTGAGGTTAAGCTCTTGGGCTTCATCGCAAGCGTCTAAGTCTACTATCGCCCATAATGCCCATGCCATGTCGTCTTGGCCATCGTCTAACACTTGAATAGCTAGCCATAGCCGGTTCGGGGCATGGTTTTCTAAGAGAGTGCTGGCTGTGTTTTCCGGTACGCCAGCTTGTAACAGGTCTGCTAAAGACGGATCAGTGAGAACTTGAAAAAACTTTTCACTTCGAGCGGCAGTATCTACACCTAGATAGTCGTATTCTGCAAAATAATCATCAATTGCATCTGCCCATCGGTCATAATCCCACCCTGCAGGGCCATCTAGCTGTTCTAAGAGTTCTAGGTCATCTCGTTCAATTGCTTCGACACGTTTGAATAAAGCATTGCGAATAGCGGTGCGGAGGCGATGTTTATTGCGGGTAAAGAGCATTTGCCCGTCTTCATTTGCGCCAAAAGCTACTTCCACCCCGTTTACGCTATCGTTGTTGGGGCTAGTATCGGGCAAAGTGTGCGGGTCGTAGCCGTTTGCTAAGGCTTCCCATTCGTTTAATAAGGAAGCGTCAATGGAACGTACTAGAGTTTTTAGCCAAGCGGTAATTTCGTCTAATTCAGTGGTGCGTGCCGATTCAGGTAGGGAGTGTTGTAGGGTGCGATATACATCTGTGAGATACCGCAGCAGCACTCCTTCGCTACGGCTGAGATTGTATTGGGATATAAATTCTGTAAAAGTAGTAGCGTGCTCAATCATGTAGCGCACGATAGATTTAGGAGAAATATTGCGTCCAGCCACCCACGGATTATTGCGGGCGTAAAGCTGGAAAGCTGGGGTTAGCAGTTCTAATAGGGGGCGGTCCCAAGTTACTTCGTCTAATTGTTGCATTCGTGCCGCGTACTCTACTCCTTCTGCTTTTAGTTGTTGGAGCAAGCGATTTTTTGCTACTTTTTCTTGTGCAATCAACACCGGGGTGGGGTCTTCTGTTACCGCTTCTACAAGGGAAAGCACATCTAGACTGTAGGTAGGTTGAGTAGGATCAAGTAAATCTAAAGCAGCTAATGCAAAAGGTGCTAAAGGAGAAGTAAGAGCAAAAGTGTCTGGTACATCGTAAGTGAAGCTGATTGGGGAAAGGTCAGGATTTGCTGTTCGCCAAGTACGGTCATGGTGTGTGATTACTTCTGCTTGCCGTAAAGAAGTGTAAATATCTACTGCTTGTCTGATTAGAGGATTGCGTCCAATTGTGGGGGCATGATTTAGCGTAAGTAGCTCTAGGAGTGCACTTATAGGTTGTTCTCTTTGCATCAGGTTTAACAACATGGCGTGGTTTATTTGCATACGAGGTGTTAATACTTCGGGTTGTTTTTCTATTAGAGTGTGGAAAGTTTTTTCCGACCACCATGTTTTTCCCTCAGGTGCTTTTACTTTTTGCACGCGGGCGCGTTTTATTGGGTCATCTCCAGCTTTGCGTAGACGGCGGGCATTTTCTATCTCATGCTCGGGAGCTTGTACCACCACGTATCCTACCGTATCGAACCCAGCTCGGCCTGCCCGTCCAGCGATTTGGTGGAATTCGCGTGCGCTTAAGTGTCGAGAACGATTTCCGTCAAATTTAGTAAGTGCAGTGAGTAGTACGGTACGAATAGGAACGTTAATGCCTACTCCGAGAGTGTCCGTGCCGCAAATTACATTGAGTAGTCCGGCTTGGGCTAGTTTTTCAACTAACCGTCGGTAACGGGGAAGTAGCCCGGCATGATGTACGGCAATACCGGAGCGCAACAGTTTGGAAAGCTCTTTGCCAAATCCAGCACCGAAATGGAAATTATGTAAAAACTGGGTGATGGCTTCTTTTTGCTCTTTCGAGATAAGGCTCATGCCTAGTAAGGATTTAGCTTGGGTAACCGCTTCGGCTTGACTGAAATGTACCACATACACGGGAGCCATATGAGTGGCTACTAATTCTTGGATTAACTCAGCAGTATTCTCGGTAGAGTAGCTGAAGTGTAAAGGGACGGGACGGGGTGCGTGCGAAATTTCAGTAACTTTGCGGTGGGTGAAGTTACTGATTTTATTTTGCAACTCGGTGGTGTCTCCTAAAGTGGCGGAAAGTAGCACGAATTGGGTATGCGGTAATGTGATAAGTGGGATTTGCCAAGCCCAGCCACGCTCGTAATCGGCATAAAAATGGAACTCGTCCATAATTACTACTTGGCAGTCGGTGTTGGCACCGTTGCGTAATGCTAGATTGGCTAGGATTTCTGCGGTAGCGCAGATAATGGGGGCGTCTGGATTGATGGCACTATCGCCAGTTACCATGCCTACGTTTTGTGCGCCAAATAGGGCGATTAGGTCAAAGAATTTTTCTGACACTAAGGCTTTGAGTGGGGCGGTATAGTATGCGGTTTGACCGTGAGCTAAGGCGTTGAAAATAGCTTGTACCGCGATTAGTGATTTGCCAGAGCCGGTAGGAGTGGCAATGATGAGATGTTCATCGGTGGTGATTGCTAGTAATGCTTCACTTTGATGGGGATACATGGTTTTGCCAGTGGTTTCCATATATGCAGTAAAGGCATCGATAATAGCTTCAGCTGGAGGATTATCCCCGTAGGCATCTTCTAATTTATCTAAGGCGATATTGAGAGGAGCGCCGAACGTGGTGTGCTGAGGTGAAGCGGAATACGACATTCTTTAATTGTAGCTATTATAAGTAAAGTTTTGCTTGTATTTGCGGGGAAGTAGGAGTATGCTGAAAAAGAACAGTTTCTTAGTAAGGTATCGCCATGTTTGCGATGCTGAATGTTTCACCTTTTAGGTGCTTTATTAAATGCCCGAAGCGATTCGGGCATTTAATGTTTTAAGCAATGTTAGTGGTAAGAAGAGAGTAGATTTTCTTCCTTTTCTGTTTTGTTTGTTTTTAATTCTTCGCCCGAAAAGAAATAAAAAATTCCTTTAAATTACTTAGTAATTTGCCAGTTTGTATGCCCTAAATCAACTATAATGTGAATATGGATACACGTTTTAATTATCGTATTGGTATTGATGTAGGGGCACGGTCGGTAGGTTTAGCTGCTATTGAAATGGTAGATGACATGCCGGTACGTATTCTTAATTCCGTGGTTTATATGCATGATGCGGGATTAGATCCGGATAAGCAAAAAGAAGCAATTACTCGTTTAGCGTCTGCTGGAGTGGCACGACGCACTAGACGTTTAATAGCGCGACGTAAGAAGTATCGGGCACAGCTAGATAAATTCTTGGTGAATAATGGCTTTCCGTTGCCTGATTTAGAAGATTATAGCGATCCGCACTTTCCGTGGCGTGCACGCACTAAGTTAGTTACCCAAAAATTGTCAGAAGCAGAGTTTAAGGAACTATTTGCAGTGGCTGTGCGGCACATGATTCGTCATCGTGGGTGGCGCAATCCATATCAGAACGTGCGCGTTTTACATTCTCTCACTCCTGTTTCAGCTGAGTTTACTTCTTTTAAGCAACGGGTGATGGAATATAACGGCGTGGTGTTTACAGATGACGTTACCCCAGCTGAAGTAGTAAATGAGTTTATTGGGGATCGTAACGAGCAAGGTCATTACGATGTGAAATTGCGCGGGCCGGAAGGCATGATTGGAGGCAAGTTACGTCAATCTGACTATGCCAATGAGCTACATAAAATTGCGACAGTACAAGGTTTATCAGATGAATTCATTCATGAAGTTATCGACTTAGTGTTTGTGACTAAATCACCTAAAGGGTCATCTGCTAGCAAGGTTGGCATGGATGAATTACCGGGGCAAGAACAATATCCTCGCGCAGAAAAAGCTCACCCTGCATTCCAAAGGTTCAGGATCTATGCGGTGCTTACTAATTTGCGAATTAAAGAGGGAAGCAGTGAACGTAAACTAACTCAAAAAGAATTAGTGCAAGTAGCGCAATACTTAGAAAAATGCACAAGCGAGGATAAACCCACTTGGGATGATGTGGCAAACGAGTTAGGTATTTTGCGAGATCAACTGGTGGGAACGGCTAAGGCTGGCCCAGAAGGAGAACGTTCTTTCCTAACACCGCCAGTGAACGTGACTAATCAGCGTATTTTAGAATCTAAGTTTAAGCCCTTAGTGCAATGGTGGAAGAGCGCTGCTCCTGAAGCGCAAGAAGCCTTAGTGGTGTTAATGTCTAACGCGGCAGTGTCGGACGATACCTTGCCAGGCATGGCTGAAGCGATGAACTTTATGGAATCACTGGCAGATACCGATTTTGAGAAGCTGGAAAAGATCTCTTTGCCTGCTGGACGGGCCGCCTACTCGGTGGAGTCCTTAGAGCGTTTAACGCACTGTATGCAAACCCAAGGGGTGGACTTACATACGGCGCGCAAACTAGAATTTGGGGTAGACGATGATTGGAAACCATCGGCTGAACCAATCGGGGCAAGTACTGGTAATCCTGGCGTTGATCGAGTATTGAAAATTGTAAATCGCTGGATTTTGGCAGTTAGCCAGCGGTATGGGCAACCATCTGTGGTGAATATTGAACACGTACGCAATGGGTTTATGTCGGAACGAGCGGCACGTGAATACGAAAATGATTCAGATAAGCGTTTTAAGCGCAACCAAAAAATTCTGGAAGACATGTATGCTGATGCTAATATATCTGGCAAGTTACGGCGCTCTGATGTGAGTCGTTATTTAGCGATAGCTCGTCAAGGTAATCAGTGTGCATATTGCGGAACTGCGATTATGTTTAGCTCTTGCGAATTAGACCATATCGTGCCACGTAAAGGAGCCGGTTCTACTAATACTCGTAATAATCTGGTGGCAGTGTGCCGTTCATGTAACCATGCCAAAGGTAATTTGCCTTTTGCGGTATGGGCAAAACAACAACCGAACCCAGAAATCTCAGTAGAAAAAGTATGCGCTCGCGTACGTACTTGGGAGAATAAAGACGGCTTTAGTAGAAAACAATTTGAGCAGTTTAAGCAAGACGTTATCATGCGTTTGCGTCGCACTGGCGAAGACGACGAGATTGATAATCGTTCTATTGAATCCGTAGCGTGGATGGCGCGTGAATTACGGGAACGTATCGCTTGGCATTTCGGACAAGGTGAAGTTAAGACGAAAGTTGGGGTATATAACGGTACTATTACCGCTAATGCTCGTAAGGCTTCCGGTTTTGAAGGAAAAGTGGAGTTGATAGGTGGAAAAGGTAAGACCCGCTTGGATCGCAGACATCACGCGATGGATGCCGCCACTATTGCTTTAATGACCGATGGAATCGCTAAGACGCTCAGTGAGCGGGTTTCTATCCGTGAATATCAGCGTTTGCGGAAACAGTTAGAAACATGGCAAGAATATCGAGGTGCTACTGAAGGAGCTAGACTCACATTTGGTAAATGGCTGAATGCGATGAATCGATTACTGACCTTGTTTAATACTGCTTTAGCAGAAGATGCGATACCGATTATGCAAAACGTGCGTATGAGGCTTGGTAATGCCAAAGCGCATGATGATAAGATTCGGAAGTTCAAGGATAAAGATGGCAATGATCTTTATCGGGAAGTAGGAGGGCAGTGGTCTATTCAAGAAATAGATCGCGCATCTACTCCACAAATGTGGACGGCATTAACGCGGTGTCCTGATTTTGATCCTACGGCAGGTCTGCCAGTCAATTCGCAACGCGTATTGCGTATTAAAGGGCAGTATTATCGGGCGGAAGATAAGCTCCCGATTTTCCCTACCAGTTCGGCGTTGATAACGGTGCGTGGGGGATATGCGGAGATTGGTAATACCATACATCATGCCCGTTTATATCGCATAAAGGACAAGAAGCCAAGCTATGCGATGGTGCGCGTATTTACCACCGATTTGATACGACACAAGAGTAAAGACCTTTTCACGGTGCCGTTAGCAGAATCCTCTATTTCTTTACGTAGTGCTGATCCGAAAATACGGAAAGCCTTACAAGAAGGCACTGCTGAATATCTTGGTAGGCTTCTAGTAGGGGACGAAATTTGTTTGGATCGCAGTAAACTTGCTGAGTTGTCTGGGCAAATTGCCACCTTGCAGGAAGCTTATCCAGGTACGGTGAGATTTAAGGTGGATGGGTTTTATAATAACGTACAGTTAAGGGTTCGGCCTTTGATGTTGGCTAGTGAGGGTTTGCCGGAAGGAATTTTAGATGATGTGCAAAAGATTGTTGATAAGCCTGGGTGGAGACCAGCTGTGAACATGCTATTTGGCAATTATGGTGCGTCTATCGTCTATCGCAATTCCTTGGGTGAAGTTAAGCGAGAATTAAGGTTTGAGTAGTTAAATGAAACCCCAAGGTGAGCACTGGCAGATTCTGGATCTTTCCGATTTTAAGGGAAAGGTCCGGGCAGTGCGGGGTGGAATTAAATTAGAAAACGAAGAACTCGCTAAAGAAATACCGTTAGCGAATGTGGCGAGCCTGATTTTAGGGCTAAACACTTCGCTAACGGCAGGAGTGTTGCATCATTGCTTTGCAAATGACGTGGCGGTATTGTTTTGTGACTGGCGCAAAGTGCCGTTAGGAGGTGCTTATGCTTGGAGTGAGCACTCTCGGGTGGCGGCTCGGCAACGAGCACAAGCGAATGCTTCTATGCCACGTCGAAAAAGTGCGTGGACGGCTTTAATTAAAGCCAAAATTTTAGGACAAGCTAATGTGCTCGAGGCATTGCAGATTAGTAACTATATGGGCTTGCGTCGTATGGCGAAAGAAGTGAAGTCGGGCGACGAAAGCAATCAAGAAGGAGCGGCTGCCAAACTATATTGGAAAAGCTTATGGAGTGAAGCTGGTTTTAAGCGTGAACCGGGTGTGGGTAACTCCGTATATGAGCAGAATGCTTTATTGGATTATGGGTATACGATTTTGCGTGGGCACGCTATGCGGGCAGTGGCAGGCGCAGGTTTATCGCCTACTCTAGGAGTGTTTCATAAAGGACGAGCTAATAATTTTTGTTTAGCTGATGATTTAATTGAACCGTTTCGGATGGCAATTGACTATTACGTGGCAAGTAATTTTCAGGACTTAGATATTAACGATCCGGATACCAAACGAGAGCTAGCGAAAGTGGCTGGTGGAGCGTTTGGAGCAGTGCATAGTTCTATCCCTAGTGAAATGCTGTTGTTGGCGCAACACTTGGGAGACTATTTAGAAGGGCGTATAGGAAAGTTACAAGTGACGCCTTGGAGTATAAGAGGACGAAATGAGTAAGCAAGCAATGTGGTGTTTAGTGATGTTTGATTTGCCTACCCAGACTAAGGCACAACGCCGAGAATATGCGCGTTTTCGTAACTCCCTGTTAGATTTAGGATTTTTCCGTGTGCAGTTTAGTGTGTATGCGCATTATTCGCCGTTGGGGTTGATGAGTAAACGTATTGTGGATGGTATTAAGAGCAATCTGCCTGTTGGGGGAGAGATACGGATTTTGCATTTAACTGATAAACAGTGGGCATCTATGATTCGTTTTTATAATGCAACTGAAGAAATTCCTGAGCCAGAACCAGCGCAACTAATGCTTTTCTTAATTAATTTGGGGCTATATTTCGTTGAATTACAGCCCCAAATTGGCAATCCCTAAGTATATCAGGGATTATCCGAACAGTTTCCCAGCTTTCAAAAACAGGTAATCCCTACAAATATAAGTATATCAGGGATTATCCGAACAGTTTCCCAGCACAATACTTTTATTGATTCAACTACATCTAAGTATATCAGGGATTATCCGAACAGTTTCCCAGCCTAAGAAAATAACCGGCTTCCCAACTGGTAAGTATATCAGGGATTATCCGAACAGTTTCCCAGCATAAAGAGAATGAGCAGTTTGAGGAACTTAAGTATATCAGGGATTATCCGAACAGTTTCCCAGCCCGCAGCACAAGCCCGTTTCATTGAAAGTAAGTATATCAGGGATTATCCGAACAGTTTCCCAGCATGAAAAACCACTTCTGGCACTCCAGCCTAAGTATATCAGGGATTATCCGAACAGTTTCCCAGCAGTTTTCGCAGAATAATATATTTTTTAGTAAGTATATCAGGGATTATCCGAACAGTTTCCCAGCGCGGTTATCAAAAACTCACCGTTCCTAATAAGTATATCAGGGATTATCCGAACAGTTTCCCAGCTGGGGGAGCTAGGTAATGAAACCGGCTTTAAGTATATCAGGGATTATCCGAACAGTTTCCCAGCTGTTGAAATTTGCGGAGCGGATTAGTTGTAAGTATATCAGGGATTATCCGAACAGTTTCCCAGCTTTGATTCGGTTAGTAGTAGTCCGACCATAAGTATATCAGGGATTATCCGAACAGTTTCCCAGCAGGATAGCGAGGAGTTCCTGTGTCTACCTAAGTATATCAGGGGTTATCCGAACAGTTTCCCAGCGAAAAAAAACTATACAATCAGGAAAAGCCTTAAGTATATCAGGGGTTATCCGAACAGTTTCCCAGCATTCTACTGTTCATGGTATGCGCTTGAATAAGTATATCAGGGATTATCCGAACAGTTTCTCGGCGGTACTTTATACATCTCTTACATATACTGCTCATATCCCGCCATATCCTTTACACACCTCCTCACGCTAAAAGTACCTTCTACTAAAACGTTGTTTACTTCCCTATTTTTAACTACCTCTATTTCCTACGTTCTTTCCTGAGCATAATTTCCCTAATTTTCTAATCTGGCTCTTAAGTTACGCCCATACTCTCCACAGTATCGCCGTCCATTATGAATACATAAGCAAAGTTACTTGCTTAAGTTTCTTAGGTTAAGAAACGAGTAGAAAAGTGGATAAACCACTAAGTGGTAAAGCCTAGGCGATAAAGCTAATGCGCAAAACTTGCGGAAGCATAAATGCTGGAGTGCTGAAACTACTTACAGGGCCCCCTTACTCAAAGCAAGTAACCCATCTCGAACAAAGGAAACGCTATGAAGGCTCGGTTATTTTCTACAGCTCTTGCTTGTACTTTGGCGCTATCGCTAACTGCGTGTGCTAAGGAAAGCGCGGAGGTAAAGTCGCCAGCTACTACGCAAACTGTGACGCAAAATGTGCAGTCGGTAGTGCCAGGAGAAAACATTGCAGCAGTGTTAGGCACGCTGAAAGAAGCCCATACAGTGGATACGGTAGACCTAAGCCAGGCAGAAAAAATTACTCTTTCTGGTAAGAACGCCACCACTTCCGCAACTGGGGTGCAAGTAGCAAACGGAACTCTCACTATTAGCAAAGCTGGTATTTATGAACTAAGTGGTAGCTTCACTGGTAGCGTGGTGGTGACGGTGGCAGACACTGAAGCAGTTACCTTGGTGTTAAACGGAGTGGATATTACTTCTTCCAACGGTGCAGCTATTGCTGCCACTACGGCAGATGAACTCACGATTTACGCGGTAGAGGGTACTACTAATACTCTTACGGACGCCAAGTCTTATGCTGATACTGCAGATACTGCTCCAAATGCAGCTCTTTATTCCGCAGCCGATCTTTCCATTATTGGCCCTGGCACCCTAAAGGTGACGGGTAACTATAATGATGCAATCAACACTAATGATGGATTAGTGATTGAAGATGTGTCTTTGCAAGTGCAAGCGATAGATGACGGGGTGCGCGGTAAAGATTACGTGGTAATTAATTCTGGTGCTTTGCAGGTGGACGTAGGTGGTCACGCAATTAAGGCTGATAATGTCACAGATGCAACCGTGGGGTATGCGGCACTGTTGGGAGGTACGGCTGAGCTAAGTGCTGGCACTGATTCAGACGGTGTTAATGCGCAAACCGTACTAGTAGGGGAGAGTGCTACTCAGATTACTGCTAGTGATGACGGTGTGCATGCGGATTTGCAGTTAGTGGTGGAAACTAAAGAACTCACTGTGCACCAATCTAATGAGGGGCTAGAGTCGCGGATTGTAACTATCGCAGCAGGCAAAGTAGAGGTGAACTCTGCCGATGATGCTATCAATGCTTCCGCTGGCACTGGTTCTTCAGGTGGGCCTGCTGGAGGAGGTATGCAGGCAGATGCTTCGCTTAATGTAACCATCAGTGGGGGTGAAGTCACTCTTAATTCTGAAGGAGATGGCTTTGACTCCAACGGCACTGCGGTTATGACCGGCGGTACGCTCGTAATTAATGGGCCAAGTAGTGACGGAAACGGTGCGATTGATGTAAACGGTACTTTTGACGTCAGTGGTGGAACGCTATTCGCAGGCGGTAGTGCAGGTATGGCGGCTACTCCGTCGGCTGGTTCTGCACAGGGCTGGGTGCAGTTCAGTGTGAATGCTAGCGCTGGTGATGAAGTAGTGGTGCAAAATTCCGCTGGGGAAACTGTGGCCAGTTACCAAGTGGCTAAGAATGTGCAAAATCTAGTGGTATCGGCAGCAGGAATTACTGCTGGTGAAACCTATACGGTAACGGTAAACGGCAGTAATGCTGGTAGTGCCATTGCTGGGCAGGGTGCTGCTGGTGGTCACGGCGGTCCTGGTGGAGCTCGTCCACCCCGCCCATAAGGGTGGACGTTTAGGGGAGTAGCGGATAAGTGTGTGTGGCGCTAAATACCGAAATATAACGGTTTAGCGTCCCGCTACTCCTTCTATATACCTTGCGGAACTCTAAGTAAAAAGTGAAAACTCGGAAACCAAAACACGTAATACTGAAACGCTGGTAGTGGCAGGAGGAAAACCATGAATGTGCAAAATGTAAAACCAACTCGATCAGTGCGCAAGATAGTACTTGGCGCTTCGCTTTCTCTTGGTTTAGTGGTGGCGGGTACAACTTATTGGGCGCTAGATGAATACGTGATAGACAAAGTGGAAATCGCTAACGCGAGTGCTTATGAGGCTGCTCAACAGAGCAGTAATGGCAGTAGCACTAGCACTCAAACCAGCAGCGCAGATACGGAAGCAGAAGCGGTAATCACCGAGAATTCTTACCAAAAAGGCGACACCAAGATAACTGTAACCCAACATTCTTATGGTTCGGGTGCAGATAAAGTTACTTACTATGTGGCAGATGTGCAGTTGGCGGAGGGTACGCAGTTGCGTTCAGCTTTTGCCAATGACTCTTTCGGTGAAAATATTACTGATTTAGTATCGAATATCGCTACTCAAAATAATGCAGTGCTGGCGATAAATGGTGATTATTACGGCTTTAGAGATACGGGGATTTTAATCCGTAATGGCGCGATTTATCGTGACCAAGGTGCTCGTATGGGCTTAGCCTACTATGAGGACGGTACGATGAAGCTATATGACGAAACTGCTACTACTGCCCAAGAGTTAGTAGATGCGGGAGTGTGGAATACGCTTTCTTTCGGCCCTGGTTTGGTGGAAAACGGAGCAGTGATTTCCGGGATAGACAATGTAGAAGTGGATACTAATTTTGGTAATCACTCGGTGCAAGGGTCACACCCGCGTACCGGTATCGGTATTATTGATGAAAATCATCTAGTGTTTGTGGTTGTGGACGGTCGAGAAGATGGTTACTCGCGCGGAGCTACGATGAGTGAATTTGCGCAAATCTTCGTAGACTTAGGTGCTACTACTGCTTACAACCTAGACGGTGGCGGTTCGTCAGAAATGTGGTTTAACGGACAGGTAGTAAATCGTCCGTCTAATGGAGGAGAACGGGCTACTTCCGATATTCTCTACATCGGGGGATAGAGATGATCATTTTAATTCCAGCATATGAGCCGCGTGCTCGCCTAGTGGAGCTGGTGAGTGCTTTACGGCAAGCCGCACCAGAAACTCCAGTAGTGGTAGTAGACGACGGTTCTGGCCCGCAATTTGCCAATGTGTTTAGGGAAGCGCAACAAGCAGGCGCGCAGGTGCTTTCTAGTGGGCGAGAAAATCGTGGCAAGGGCTATACCTTGCGAGAAGGATATGCCTATATTCGACAGAATTATCCAGAGCAAGTAGTGGTAAGTGCAGACTGTGATGGGCAGCATCTGGTAGCTGATATTTTGCGCATCGGAACTGCTTGTGAAGAGGCAGATAAGCAATCCCTTAACGCAGATACTGCTCCGATTTTAGTTTTAGGAGGACGACAATTTAAGGGTAATGTGCCTTTCCGTTCTCGTTTTGGCAATACGATGAGTCGCTGCTTGTTTCGAGTAATTACTGGGGCAAAGGTATTTGACACCCAAACTGGTTTACGGGCAGTTAATGGTGCAGGCTTGGATTGGTTGCTAACTGTTGCGGGTAATCGTTTCGATTATGAGTTTCGGGCTTTAATTGAGGCGCGTAGTGCTGGGGTTACTTTGCTGGAGTTGCCTATAGATACCGTGTATATAGAGCAAAACGATAGCTCGCATTTCCGTCCTGTCGTGGATTCGCTGAGAGTGTATCGTCCACTTTTAGAATTTATGGCTGCTTCTTTATTCGGGTATTTAGTAGATGTAACGGTATTTTTCGCCTTGTGGTGGCTGATACCAGCTTTGCCATTACTAGCTGTGGTGGTAGTGGCAAGAGTAGTGTCTATAATTGCTAACTTTGGGGCTAATCTCTATGCGTTTAGGGGAAGGCATCCAGTGGTTAAGACCTCCTTAGTGCGTTATCTTGGTTTAGCCTTGGTATTGTTGGTGCTTAACTATCTAACTTTAGCTACTTTAGTGAAAGTAGGGGTATGGGTAGTGGCAGCAAAACTTATTACTGAGATTGCGTTGTGGTTCTTTTCTTATGCAGTGCAATATCGGTGGGTGTTTCGCCAAACTTCTTTTCCGCAACTAAGAGTGGATAGGGGAAGAAAAGACGCAGAAAAAGAAATGCTTTTACCGATTTAAGTGGTTATTTTTCCGGCGGTGATAGTCAGCGCTGTACGCGGAAAGAGTTTAATAAAATGCAGAAAGGGCTTGGTGAAACCAAGCCCTTTTTCGTACACCGCCTGGGACTCGAACCCAGAACCCTCTGATTAAGAGTCAGATGCTCTGCCAGTTGAGCTAGCGGTGCGCAACAAATAAAAATTCTAGTGTGTGCCTTATGGTTATGGCAAGTTAGCTATTGTTTTCTGTTTGTGAACTCATGCACAGAGTGAAAAGTGGGTGGTATTGTGCCCGTCTTTTCCGGCTAGAAGCCTAGATTGGCTGAGAGCTAGGGTGGGATGGGGTGTAAGTTAAGTCAGATTTGGCGCGATAACCATAGCAGTAAGACGCATTATTTGCTAAGTTTGTTAGTGATTATGTGTAAAAGTTTGTATGCATACTTTGTGATTGTGTGTAAAACGCAGATACCTTTGAGAAAGGCAGGGTAATGTCTGCTCCGGTTGTAACTCTAGCTACGAGTTCCAAATTTCCGTTATTGGATCAAGACGAACAAGGCTTGCCTGATGCGCTCCGAGAGCGCGGAATGGAACCGCGTATTGCGGTCTGGGATGATCCTAGTGTGAATTGGGAAGAAGCTGGGGTAGTGGTAGTGCGTTCCGTGCGTGACTATGCTGCTGATGTAAATGCTTTCGTGCGTTGGGCACGTTCCGTGCCGCGTATCTTGAACTCTGCTGATACGATGAGTTGGAATGTGGATAAACATTATTTGCAAGAATTAGCTGCTCGCGGTTTACCTACTATTCCGACTGTGTGGCTAGAACCGTCCCAAAATTTATCGAAACAGCAAATACATTCTCGTTTTCCGGTAACTGGAGATTTTGTGGTAAAGCCAGCTATTTCTTCTGGTGGACGGGGTACTGGGCGCTACACGGCAAATGATGCGCGTTCGCGCGGGGAAGCAATTGAACACGCCTGCTATGAGTTAGCACAAGGCCGGTCGGTAATGGTGCAACGTTACTTGCGAGAAATTGATAGCCAAGGTGAAACCTCTTTGATTTATCTAAATGGTATTCCGGCTTATCAAGTAGAAAAAGAGCCAATGTTACATTCCGGTTTCCGATCTGCCGGTGACGGAGCAGTAGTGGAAGAAGTGGCTAAGCTAAGCGCTGCTTCGGAGGAAACTTGGCGATGGGGCGAGCGTATTCGCACTGCTTTGCATGGTTATATTAAAGACCATTCTGGTAAAGATGAGTTGCTACTCTTTAATCGAGTGGATATTGTGCGGGGAGATGAAAATTCGACGCACGAGTTTTATGTAATGGAAGTGTCGTTGATTGACGGTTCGTTATACTTAGGAGCAAATGAGGAGTATCTGAATCGTTTCGCGGACGCAATTCAGACTCGCGTTTTTTGGTGATGGCAATCACCGTAATTATTTTGGTTGCAAGCATAATGCTTGCTACAATTAATTCTCGTTGCAATAGTTTGCAAAGCACTTTGTAAAAAATTGCAATCATAATGGTGGCTGTAGCTCAGCGGTAGAGCACCTGGTTGTGGTCCAGGGGGTCGCGGGTTCAAACCCCGTCAGCCACCCAGATTATGCCCCGTCTAACTAATAGTAGAAAGACGGGGTTTTATTGTATATACAGTGGCTTTTAGGCGGTATCTCCATGCAAGCCGTAGATGGTGGAAACTAATGATGCTTTAAAATGGACAGTTGCGGGATTGGATTACTCCGTCAAAACTAATTTATCTACTAAAGCTAGTATGTCCTTAACGTGGGCGTAGTCGCTAAAACCATCTATAAATCAGCTTAAACCGTCTACAAAATAGCTAGTTTTCCGCGCGAGACTTAGTAGAATTATCGCTAATCTCTTGCGCTATCCGAGTGGCTTCTACAGTGCTAGGCCCATTATTGGCCGGAAAGAGCACAGCGCGGTAATAGCGTAATTCGTCAATAGAATCATATATATCGCCTAATGCTCTATGATTGCCCGTTTTTTCGGGAGCTAATCCGTACAAATGTGGATACCAGCGTTTTACCAGTTCTTTTAAGGACGATACGTCAATAATGCGGTAGTGTAAATGCTCCTCTAAAGCAGGCATATACCGAGCTAAGAAGTTTCGGTCGTTACTCACCGAGTTTCCACCTAATTGTGCTTTCTTTGCTTCTGGCACAAACTGTTTCACATAATTCAGCACTGCTTCTTCTGCTTGCGCCACGCTTACACCTTTATCCCATTGGTTAATTAAACCAGTGGTGGTATGCATTTTTTTCACAAAGTCATTCATGTTTTCTACTGCGCGGGCGCTAGGTTTGATAACTATTTCCAGACCAGGAGCTAAAGGGGTTAAATTAGCGTCAGTTACTACCACTGCTATTTCTACTAACTCATCTATTTCTAGATTGAGTCCGGTCATTTCGCAGTCTATCCAAACAATTGGTGTATTTTTTCCCAGTACAGTGTTCACTTATCTAATACTAGCAAAGGATTAAGAAAGAGGAAGTAGGAGGACATTTTCATTAACACTAGCTCTCTGTTTCTACTACTTGTGGATAACATAGGGTGATATTTTCGCGTAATATCGCGCTTGCCATTTAAGAAAAATTTTTAGTTTATAAAATACGTTTACAGTGTGCTTATGGTGCGTTAGGCTTGTTTATGGAAAATGCAAAGTTGCATTGCTAACTCTAAATTTGGAGGGAATAAATGAGTGATAATGTAGTTGCTCCTGGTGTGGGCGCCGGACGCTTAACTTTACCAATCCAAACTGGCATGGATGATGAAATTCGTCAGTTGGTGGCACGGTTAAAACCAGACGCGGTACGCAATTCGGATGGTACTGAACTACCTGCGATAGCTAAAGAATTAGTAGATAAGGTGTATTCCACTTATTTCCCTTCTCGTGGTGATCATGAATGGTCGCGTGCTAATCCAGATCATCGAGTACATCAGTATCTAATGAGTGAACGAGTGACGGCTTTTGACACTAATCCGCTACAAATTAACGTAATGGACGGGTATTTTGCGCAGCAGTTTGCTCCTGAAATGGATTGTGATTTTGCTAAGTACTGGCAAGTAATTGATCGCACTACCGGGGAAACGGTGCCTTATGGTGAGTGGAGTGTAGAGGCTATTCCTGCCGTATTCTGCAAAGATACTGAGGTAAAAGATTCGGGTGCGCCAGATGAGGAAGCTGGTTCGGCACTGGTGACTATCCATGCCCCGCAAGAATTTCATGTGTACACGGTGAGTTTCTTAGCTCGTCAAATCTGGGATTCTACGCAGATTTACAACTATCTCACTAACAACTGGGCAGCTAACCCAGATAAGTTAAAAGATAAGACTTACGATCCTGCATATGCTACCACTTGGGAACATATGCAAACTGCTTTAGATCAGTGGCTGGTAGAACACCCAGAAGTAGACGTAGTACGTTTTACTACTTTCTTCTATCACTTTACCTTGGTGTTTAATGAGCGAGCTTTAGAAAAGTACGCGGACTGGTTTGGTTATAGTGCAGCAGTTTCAGTACCAGCTATGGAAGCTTTTGCTGCTGAGTATGGCTATGAACTAACCCCAGAAGATTTTGTGGATGCAGGTTACTATAATTCTACTTTCCGTACTCCGCAGCCACGTTTCTTAGATTGGGTAAACTTCATCTCTCGTGACGTATCTCAGAAAGCTAAAGTGCTGGTAGATAAAGTGCATGAGGCAGGCCGTGAAGCGGTAATGTTCTTAGGCGATAACTGGATTGGTACCGAACCTTATGGTAAGTACTTCCCCGAAATCGGATTAGACGGAGTAGTAGGTTCGGTAGGTAATGCTTGCACTTGCCGTATGATTTCGGATATTCCAGGGGTAAAGTACACCGAGGGTCGTTTCTTGCCTTATTTCTTCCCAGATGTATTCCATCCAGGTGGCGATCCGGTAGGGGAAGCTAATAAGTCTTGGGCTACTGGTCGTCGTGCAATTATCCGTAAACCTCTTGATCGCATGGGTTATGGTGGTTACTTATCGCTGGCATTAGAGCACCCAGATTTCGTAGACCGCGTGGAAGAAATCGTGGCAGAATTCCGTTCTCTCCACGATCGTACAAACGGTGAATTACCAGCAAATGCGCCAATTAAAGTAGGTATTGTAAACTCGTGGGGCAAGTTACGTACTTGGCAAACTCATATGGTGAGCCATGCGCTGTGGTTTAAGGAGATTTGGGCTTACCAAGGAGTAATTGAAGCACTAGCTGGTCTGCCATTCGAGGTAGAGTTCTTAAGTTTCGATGAAATTAAAGATGGCGTGCCAAGTGATATTGGAGTGCTCATTAATGCGGGACGTGCAGGCACTTCTTTCGTAGGTGACGTTTGGGAAGATCCGCAAATTCAGGGAGCCGTACGCGCATTTGTGGCTCGCGGTGGCGGTTTAATTGGTGTGGGTGAACCTACCGCGTTAGATTTCCGGGCATCTACTAAACTAGGCGCTACTTTTGCGTTAGCAGATGTATTTGGTGTAGATCAAGAGCGTGATTTAGGTTTGTCTACTGATCGTTACCCAGTCATCACCGAAGAACACTTCTTAACTAAAGATTTACCGTTACTGCCTGAAAAGATTGCCGACGGCAAGACGGTACGAGTGCTAGAAGGGCGTTTTGGTGCCGATTTCGTGCCGGAGGAGTCAGTACCAGGTGTATTTACTCATGGTGTAAAGACTCAGGAACTAGCACGTAACCGTGGTGGTGTTACTTTGGCAGTTAATGAGTATGGGGCTGGCCGCGCCGTGTATGCTTCCGGCTTGGCTTACTCTATTGCTAACTCTCGTTTATTGCATCGCGCAATTTACTGGGCTGCCGGTAAAGAAGATGAGTTTGCTAAGCTCTGGGTGAGTGACGACCCAGCAGTAGAAGTAGCTTACTATCCAGAGAGCAACTTGTTACTTGCCGCGAACTGCGCTAATGCAGAGGTAAGTACCGTGTTGCGCAATGGGGAGAAAGAAATTTCGGTAGAGCTAGGTGCTCTCCGAGCAAAGTGGTTAGAAATCTAGAATTCCTAACAGTTTTCAAGCGTTAAAGCTGGCTGTATGAAAAGAAATTGGAAAATATCTTGCCAGTTACATTGCGTACAGCCAGCTTTATCGTTAGAATTGAAATGGTCGTAAAGTGACTCTGGTTACGCACTGTGACTTTAGTTCGCAACCAAAGTTGCTGACTATGAGTTGTTGCATGGTGCAACCATGATTCTCAACGGAGAGGAAATTAAATGAAGATCGTACGTAAGGGATCTGCAGTAGCTGTAGTAGCAGCAGCTGCACTTGCTCTAGGCGCTTGCTCTGGTGGTAGCTCCTCTTCCACCTCTGCAGAAAAGACCGAAGCAGTAGAGATCGTTTACTCGCACCGTCTACCTAACCAGGACAAGGTTCAGGAATTGGTAGACAAGTGGAATGCTGAAAATCCAAATATCCAGGTTAAGGCTGAGAAGTTCCCAGGCGAAGCTAAGGACTTCATGCCACAGCTAAAGCAGAACGTAGCTGAAGGCACTGCAGCTTGCTTGGCTCAGGTTGGATATGCAGAAATGCCAAACGCATTCGTTGATGAGCTACTTGAAGACGTTACCAAGTATGTAGATCCATACAAGGAAGCTTACAAGGGCACCATCGAATTGATGAAGGTAGGCGAGTCCTACTACGGTATCCCACAGGATAACGGTCCACTAGTTTACCTATACAACAAGGCAGAATTCGATGCTCTTGGACTAACCGTTCCAACCACCGCTGCTGAGTTCATTGAGACCGCTAAGAAGGCTGCTGAAGCTGGCAAGTACATTATTTCTTACCAGACTGACGAAGTTGGCAATATGTTCGGTGGTCTAGCTGCTGCTGCTGGTGGCAAGTGGTACTCCTCCGACAGTGAAGGCTTCACTGTTAATGCAGTAGACGAGGGCACCAAGGCTCTAGCAGACTTCTGGCAGCAGCTTCTTGACGCTAAGGCTGCAGCAGTAGTTGCTCGCTGGGACGCAACCCAGTTCGACGTAGCTATCAAGGAAGGTAAGCTAATCGGTACCTTCGCAGCTGGTTGGGAAGTTGGTCTAATTCCAGACCTAGTATTCGGCATCAATGCTGAGAATCCAGCTGACGGAACCTGGCAGGCAGCACTACTACCAGACTTCGGTGCTGGTCAGCTTTCCGGTCCTGACGGTGGTTCTGGTGTAGCAGTTGTTAAGGGCTGTGCACACCCAGAAGAAGCAATGAAGTTCAACGCTTGGTTCAACAACCAGGTAGACTTCCTAGCTTCCGATCAGGGTCTAATCCCAGCTGCTACCGCTCCTGCTGCTACTCCTGAATGGATCAAGCAGTTCTACGGTGGCCAGGACGTTTACGGATTGCTAGCAGAAGCTAATGCAGCAATGGCTCCAGTAGCATTCATTCCAGGTTGGTCTGAAGTTACCGCTGCAATGGTAACTAAGGGCGCAGATGTACAGGCTGGTACTGCAAAGGTGCTAGACATCTTCGTAGCTGCTGACGAAACCTCGAAGGCTGCTCTAACCAAGGGCGGATTTACTGTAAAGTAAGCTCCTTGAGGTAGTGGTTATTAAATAAACACTACACACAAATGTTAGGTGCCTACCTACCTGGTGGTAGGTAGGCACCTATTTCTATTCATAACGTATATAAAGTGCTGAATAATTAATAGAAGATTATTAGTTATTGGGGAATATCTAAAATGACTTCTACGCAAATTAAAACAAAGCAACCTAAACATAAAATGGGGTTGCGTGAAAAGCATGATGCAATCACGGGTTGGCTCTTTATGGCGCCCTTTGCAGCTATGTATCTTTTAGTATTTTTAATCCCGATAGTAGTTGCCATTTACTCCAGCTTCTTCGCGGAAAAAGTAAGTGGTGGCGGACTTTTAAGCACTAAAGAAAATACTTTTGTGGGACTTTCTAACTACAGCGACGTAGTATTTGAGAGTAATTTCTGGTCCGGTATCGGCAGAGTAATGTTCTATACCGTAATACAAGTTCCTTTTATGATTATTGCTGCCTTAGCGCTAGCCCTAGTATTAGACTCTTTGCTAGTTCGCCGAGGCACTGTTTTTCGCATTGGTTACTTCTTGCCATTCGCAATCCCTGGTTTGATTGGTGCAATCGTTTGGAATTATCTATATTCCAAGGGGCTATCGCCAATCGTTTCCATCATGGAAATGATCGGATTCGACATGACTAGCTCTACTTTTAGTAATTTGAGTATCTTCCAAGATCAAGGGCTAATCATTTTCTCCATGGCAAACATTACCACTTGGACTTTCACCGGCTACAATATGCTTATTTTCTTAGCTGCATTACAGTCCATTCCACATGATTTATATGAAGCTGCCCGTTTAGATGGTGCTACCGGATTCCAAATTGTTACCAAGATTAAGATTCCAATGGTACGGGGCGCTGCATTATTAGCGGTATTGCTCTCTATCGTGGGTACTATCCAAATCTTCAACGAACCACAAGTTATGCAAATCGCTGCTAATTGGATGCCAGGTGACTACACGCCAATGATGATGGCTTACAACACCATGCGTGACGGAGTGGCCGGAATGATTCGTGGTAATGGCCCAGCAGCAGCTGTATCGGTAATGATGGCATTAGTAGCAGGTGTGCTAGCTTTGGTTTACTTGCTCGTAGATCGAAAAGTAGGCGGTGAAGACTAATGGCGATTAAAATGGCAAAAACTCGCGACGGGTTAGAGTATCGTCCATCTATTAAAGGTGTACAATCTCGTTCTCTATTGCCGTCCAAGTTGGCGCGTACCATGACGCTAACTATTTTGATCATTACACTGATCTACTTCTTACTACCGATTTTCTGGCTAGTAATTTCTTCCACCAAGACACACAGTGAGCTAATCGGCTCCGGAGCATTAGGAACTTTATGGTTTTCTGGCTCTTTAGCTGATTTACCAGATGCCATTGCTCGTACTTATGGTAACTTGATGGGAGCAAAAGTAAGTAACGGAATGTACTGGCGTTGGGTAGCCAACTCCTTACTATATTCCACTGCGGCTGGTGTAATCGGTACAGTGGTATCCGTAATGGCAGGATATGCTTTAGCTAAGTTCAAGTTTCCAGGTATGAACGTATCCTTGGGTGTAGTAATGGCTGGTCTGCTAATGCCAGCAGCACTACTTGCCATCCCAATGTACGTAGTATTCAACAACCTAGGAGTAAGCCATAGCATTTGGGCAATCATTATCCCATGTGCGGTAAGCCCCTTTGGAATGTTCTTAGGGCGTGTATATGCCCATAGTTCAGTGCCGACAGAACTAATTGAGGCAGCGCGCATCGACGGTGCAGGAGAAGCTCGTATTTTCTTCACCATGGTGTTGCGACTATTAGCACCAGCAATGGTTACGATTTTCCTCTTTATTTTCGTAAATACGTGGAATAACTTCCTCTTGCCATTGGTGATGTTTGGATCCAACAACGATACTACTGGTCTGCGTCCAGTGACACTTGGTTTATACACCATTATTAAACAGCGAGTACCAGCTCCAGACGAAGGTGCAGTGATGATGGGTGCCCTCCTAGGCGTGCTTCCATTGATCGTGCTCTTCCTAGCTTTGCAAAAGTACTGGCAGTCCGGTCTAGCTGCTGGCTCAGTAAAGGGCTAAAAAACCTTACCGAAAATGCCTGCCTCCGTGGAGGCAGGCATTTTCATGTAATAAGTGTTGAAATATAAAACTTATATCTCTAAGACTAACCGTCATAAACAATTACTACCCTATAAAATATCTATAGAATAGTCATATATTGGCTGTAAGCTGCAAAAATATCACTAGGTAAGTTGAGGTCTAATGTCTAAAAAATATTTAGAAACCGGAGTAACTCTTTGTGCCAACACTGTGAAATATCCAGTCGAGTGGGTATTAGTATTACTAGAACAAATGGCACAACTAGGCTTAAATCAGCTCACCTTAGAATGTAAAATTAAATTTGCAGACTGGGAACACCAGCATACTTGGCCCTATTATACTGAAACTGAAATATCAACCATTTTAACTGCGGCACGTGAGCGAGGAATTGACGTAATTCCGTTAATTAACGCGCCTGCCCATATGGAAACATGGCTAATGCGTGCCCCGCAATATGCTATCCAAAACAAAGACGGTATAACAGACAATGAACGCTTGAACTTTATTACTGAAGCCGGAGTGCAATTCTACTGCGAACTAATTGACCGTTACCTGCACTATTTCACCTCCCCATATTGGCATATGGGAGCAGACGAATTTGATTACCGTGTAACCTACGCGGATTATCCCCAGATTTTAGCTTACGCACAAGAAAAATTTGGGGCACAAGCTCAGCCTGAAGATGCGTTTATTGAATTTATCAACAAAATAAACTCCTATGTTAAATCGCGGGGCAAAACTTTACGTATCTGGAATGATGGAATGCGAGAAAGTGCTGTAATCTCCGTCGATAAAGACGTAGTCGTAGACTACTGGCTTAATAGAGGACTCTCCCCACAAGCTATTATCGACGCAGGTTATAAAGTGGTAAATGTGCCACAATATATGTATTTATCGCGTTCTGTGCCGTTTTATGGTTTCCGAGGAGAAAAAGTTTATCAATCAGAAAACTGGGATTTAACCAACTTTGATGCTGGCCCAGCTATCCCAATTGAGGACGTAAACGCAGGTTTACCTGGTACTGATGCATTGGCAGACGGAGGAGTAACGCTAAATGTAAACGGTAAAGAACCCGTGATTGATTATCGCGGAGTGCCGGTAGATGATGTAGCAACGGCGGAATTTCCGCATCGCTTACCAGTACAAGGACTAAGATGTGCTCTATGGCCAGATATTGCTAATATGCAAACCGACCGGCAAGTACTAGCCGAAGCGCGTGAAGTCTTAGGGTACTTAGGACATATTGTGGCTGGTGGAAGTCGGCAATGGGACAACTGGGAGCAAGCTAAGCAAGCCCTTTATAACAATACTGCTTTATTAGATTTAACAAATTGGGAAACTACAGCGACTTTTGCGCCAGGAGTTTACCATTTACCAGAGTTGCAAAGCCTAGGTTTAGGCCCGTGGCAGATTAGTCGTACCGAGGATGCATACTATACTTTCCTTGACCTTAACTCCGGCAAACAACTCGTGTTATGTACTGGTGAGAGCTGGCTGGGGGTAGTAAATGAAATTGGAGCAGCCGTAGAATTAGGTGAAGTGCAAGAGGCAGTGCCAGTGCGGGCGCAGCACGCAGGTGAATACAATATGCGCAAGTTTGCCGTCCAAATAGTACAAGACGCAAATGAGGAGCAGAGTGAACCGAGAATTTTGATTTCCCCAGCTCTGACCCATATGCAGCTAGTGTTAAAAGACGGGAAGGTAGTGCAAATGCCATGCGATAAGATAACTGGCACGGCAGGGTTTGCTTATCAAGTGGCAAGTTGTAACTGCTAATAAAGCGAGGATTAACTACTTGTGCTAAACAAAGTAGAAGTGAGTTGGTGCCCCCAGCCCGACTCGAACGGGCAACCTACGGATTAGAAGGCCGTTGCTCTATCCATTGAGCTATGGAGGCTTGTAAACATCAATAACTTACCGCGTGAGTTAGCAGAATGCAATTCAGTTAGAATCAATATGTATTAAATTATAATTTTTTATAATTTTGCGGGTTTAAGGAAATGAGTTTATGACGGGTGATACGGGGTTGCTGGCGCAACGGGCATATACTACTAGGGCTACTTTAGAGGCATTAAAACGGGTGGTTTTTCCTTTGCAAATGCCAGGAGTGGAGGCTTTGCTAGACGCTCAAAAAACTCTGGTTACTTTGCTGGAAGCAAAAGTGTTGCCACATCTAGAGTTAGCCCAGTTACCTGTAATTGTGGTGGTGGGTGGATCTTCTGGTGCGGGAAAGTCCACGATTGTAAATTCGGTGCTTGGTAAAGAAGTAAGTGCTGCTTCGGTTTTGCGCCCTACTACGCGCGTGCCCACAATCGTCATGTATCCCTTAGATGAGCCGGTGATGCGCAACCATGCCATTATGAAAGGTGCACAGGTGGTGGTATGCGAGGAGGCGCTACCAGGTATAGTGTTGGTGGACGCTCCGGATTTAGACACTGTGGAGGTAGCTAATCATGAGTTTTCACGGCGGTTAATGGAAGCAGCTGATTTGTGGTTGTTTACCACTACGGCTACTCGATACGGTGACGCGGTAGCTTGGCAGGCTTTAGAAAGTGCGACGCGCCGAGGGGTATCGTGTGCGGTGGTGCTAAATAGAGTGCCACAGCGTGCCCAGCAAGTAGTGCAAGCTGATTTAGCCGCTCGTCTAGCTACGAATGATTTAACGCAAGTTCCAGTGTTTTCCATAGCAGACCAAGGAGCTATGGAGGGACAATTGCCGGCCTTGGCTGTTAGTCAATTGCGTCAATGGTTATTGCGAATGTCGCAGTCACGAGTGGTGGAACGGGTAGCAGATGCGTCCTTTTTAGAAGTGTTGCCTAGTGTGCGGGCTGATTTACTGCTCTTAGCAAATGGTTTGGATGCACAACGTGCCGCTATGAAAGCCTTGTTGGAAAAGACTCAGCAAGCTATGCCCGTTTCAGTGCAAGAACAAATAACGCATATACAAGAAGGCAGGTTAGGGCGGGGTGCGCCCACGGTTTCATGGTTATCGTTAGCATCTAGTGGGGGAGTGTTGGCTAGTTTAGTGAATGCTAAATCTCCGAAAATCTGGGAGCGGGGCAAGACTAAACGCGACCATGCTTTATTACAGTTATTTTCTTTAATACAAGACGCAGTTCGGTTAGTACTAGAGCAAGTTTTATTGCATACGCAAAATAGTGTGGAGGAACTTTGGGAACACGACATAGTTGTGACTAATACTTTTTTGCGTAATGCGCGTAAAGGGATGGATGTAGCAGATATAGTGGAACAAGCTATGACCCGTTGGCAGGTGGCTTTACAAGTTTTAAGTAAGGATGTTGCAGCAAATGCGTGGCTTACTTCTGCGGGGGTGACTGCATTATTAGGTGTGGCTGCTGGTGGAATTACTGGAGCGCTAAAGGTGGCACACAAATTAGGGCTTAGTGAGCAAGTAGAGCAAGCTAAAGAACTGCTGGGGACGATTGTAGAGCAAACTGTGATGCAGGTGAAAGCGCGTTATGAGCAGGCTTTATTGGAAGTGCAAATACCAGAAAGTACTACCTTGCGTTTGCGGGCTACAGAATTTATGGATTGGAAGTAAAGATGTTTTTAAGCAGTCGGCAAGGTAGCCGTGAAATCGAGTCGGTAAAACTGTTGGCTACTGATTCTGAGCTTTCTTGGGAGAAAATAACGGCACGTATTGTGCAGTTGCGTGAATTTGTGGAGGTGGTACAGCAAATAGTGCCTCAGCCTAGCTTATTGCGAGCTATGCAAGATTTAACGCAAGTAGAACAACGGATAGCTTTAGGGAAAGATTTTACGGTAGCTGCACTACTTGGGGGTACTGGCGCGGGTAAGTCTACTTTATTTAATGCTTTAACTGGTTTTAATTTTGCTGATGCCGGAGAGGTACGTCCTACTACTGAGTTGGTTACGGCTTGCACTTGGCGGGCACAAGCTCAGGATTTATTAGATTATTTGAATGTATTGCCATCTCGTCGGATTGAGCATGATTCTATTTTGACTCCTGTGCCTAACGATTTAGCAGGGCTAGTGCTGTTAGATTTGCCTGATTATGATTCGGTTAAGTTTGGTAATTCTTTGACCGTGACGGCTTTATTGCCGATGGTTGATTTGTTGATTTGGGTGGTAGAGCCGCAAAAATATGCGGATCAATTGTTGCACCAAAGTTATTTAGAAAAACTGCAAGGACGAGCTGCTTCACTGATGGTGGTGTTGAATCAGGCTGATACGGTGTCTATAGCAGGGCAGGAGGTATTGCTGGCAGATTTGCGTCGTTTGCTGGATAGGGATGGTTTATCACAAGTACCTATTTATGTGACTTCTGCTTTGCACGGTAGTGGTATTCCGGAATTGACGGCGGCTTTAGAGCAGCAAGTAGGCAATAAAGATATTTTGCTTAATATGGTGGCTACCGAGCTGGATACTATTGCTTTGCGGTTAGCAAATTCGGTGGGGATTTTAGAAGCAGATTTAGATGCGGATTTGCGTGCGGTATTAATTGAGAAAGTTATGGTAGCTTCTGGAGTTCCGGCACTCAGTGAGGCAATTATGCAGGGCGCAGGTAAGGTGCGGCGAGTGGCTTTTACACGTCCGGTACAGCCAGGTAGTAGCGTGTTGGAAGCTGTGCGAAATACTTGGGTGGAACAGGCGACTTTAGGTCTACGGGGTAAGTGGGATCTTGATGTGCGTTCTTTGATTGCTCCAGCTGAAACAGTGCATCAACGTTTGGGTGCTATTTATGCCCAGTTGCCTTTACCAGTATTGTCATCTGGTGCTTTGCGTTTTGCTTATGTAGGTGCGTTTTTCTTGAGTGTGTTAGGGCTATTGGGGATAACAGGAGCAATGCTGGGAGTACCTAGTGTGTTCTTGGATTGGTTTAAGATGATTTGGTCGGTTTCTTTAGGAGGAAGTGCGCCTAAGTGGGGTATAGGAGTAGTTGGTGCGTTTTGTGTAATGCTGGCAGTGGGGTGGATTTTAGGGGCTAAAATTCGTGTCAAAGCGCGGGGTAGACGTTTAGCGGAGAGCTATGTACAGCATTTAACGCAGGAAGTGGAAGTAGTGCTGGAAGAGTTATGGATAAAAGACGTAGCGCTTTATTTAGAACAGCACAAAAAAGCTCGTAAATTATTGACGGGAAGATAGTTAAGTAAACACTTCACAGCTCGGTATGAGTAGAGGGGTATATCGTGCTGCTTTGTGCACGAAATAAGTAACTGTATATGTTTTCCACAAACTGATTATTAAACTTTTTCTCGTTTGCTACTTTTGCGATGCTAAATATGTTACTTCTCAGTCCTAGAGAGATGTATTAAAGCATAAGGAGCAAATCAAGATGGTAAATGAAACACAAGTGACTATTAGGGGTTGGGCAGGCAATAAACCCACTCTTTATCTAAACGATAATTTAAAAACTTCCAGCAGTACCGCAAAAATTGCCAGTGCAATGGTGAGTGTAGGAGTAACGCCTCGTGTTTTTAATACCCAAGTTGGTAAATTTATTGATGGCGAAACTGTGTGGTATTCGGTGCGATGCTATGGACATTTAGCACGTAATGTAGCTTTAAGTGTAGATAAAGGAACGCCTTTATTAGTGCGTGGTAAACAGACCACTCGTACTTATGTTACTAAAAACGGAGCAGAACGGTCTTCGGTAGTCTTAAACGCAGATGCGATTGGTATAGAACTAAACACGGGAACTGCCACTTTTACACGTTTAGCGCACCCAAGCACTAATTACTCGACAAGTAGTGATACTGCTTGGGTGACTAATGAGTCCAACGTAAAAAATCTTACTGAATCGGCAACAAATATGCACTGGGAGATAGCTTCAGAAGATAACGAGCTTACTGCAGTTAAAAGTGTCCTTACTTCCACGGCAGAGCAGGATGTGACAAGTTCCGTGGGGTAAGCACACTATTTATAGCAACAGTATTTTCGTGTTAGCTAAAGCGGTGCTAAAGCAAGAATGATATAAAAACGGTTGTTTTATTAAAAGTGTTTGGAGATAAAGCAAAAATCATCATTGAACACCTACTTAGCTATATGAAAATACTTTTTGTGCAAGGGCAGTTTTATGCAAGTAATTAGCATGTGAGTTAATGCCTAGTTGCAGGTTTCATTTCTTAGAATTACTGCGCTAACCTAGCTATGTATATGCTTAAACTAGATTTTGAAAACGAGTTTTTAAAACTTAACTACTCGCAATTAAAAATCGCCAACACAACTGGAGTATCGTGGCTGAATATATTTACTCTATGGTGCGCGCTCGCAAAAAAGTGGGCGATAAGTTAATTCTTGACGATGTGACTATGGCGTTTTTGCCTGGGGCAAAAATTGGTATGGTTGGCCCTAATGGTGCTGGTAAGTCTACCATCTTGAAAATCATGGCTGGTTTGGATGAGCCGTCCAACGGCGAAGCAAAACTAACTCCAGGTTTTACAGTGGGTATTCTAATGCAGGAACCTCCATTGAATGAGGAAAAAACAGTATTAGAAAACGTGCAAGAAGCTGCCGGAGAAATGTTTGCTAAAGTTGCTCGTTTTAACCAAATTGGTTTAGAAATGGCAGATCCAGATGCAGACTTTGATGCACTTATGGAAGAAATGGGTAAGCTGCAAACAGAGATTGACGCTGCTAATGCTTGGGATTTAGATTCGCAATTAAATCAAGCAATGGACGCTTTGCGCTGTCCACCACCAGACACTCCAGTGAAAGTTTTGTCGGGTGGAGAGCGTCGTCGCGTAGCTTTATGTAAGCTACTCCTAGAAGCACCAGATCTACTACTTTTAGACGAACCTACCAACCATTTAGACGCTGAGTCGGTAGAGTGGTTAGAACAGCACTTAGCGCGTTATCCTGGCGCAGTTATTGCTGTTACCCACGACCGTTACTTCCTAGATCATGTAGCGCAATGGATTGCGGAAGTAGACCGTGGACGCCTATACCCTTATGAGGGCAACTATTCTACCTATTTGGAAACCAAACAGGCGCGTCTAGAAGTGCAAGGTAAGAAAGACGCAAAGCTGAAGAAGCGTTTAAAGGAAGAATTAGAATGGGTACGTTCTTCAGCAAAAGGACGGCAAGCAAAGTCGAAAGCACGTTTGCAACGCTATGAAGAAATGGCTGCGGAAGCAGAGCGGATGCGCAAGCTGGACTTTGAGGAAATTCAAATTCCACCAGGTCCACGTCTAGGTAATTTAGTTATCGAAGCAAGTGATTTAAAGAAAGGTTTTGGTGAGCGCGTACTTATCAACGATCTTTCCTTCTCTTTACCTCGTAACGGTATCGTAGGTATTATCGGTCCAAATGGTGTAGGTAAGACTACGCTCTTTAAGAGCATTGTGGGTCTAGAGCCATTAGACGCTGGTGAGTTAAAAATTGGTGAAACCGTCCAAATTTCCTATGTTGATCAGACGCGAGCCGGTATCGACCCAGAAAAGAATGTTTGGGAAGTAGTATCAGACGGGCTAGACTTCATTCAAGTAGGAAAAGTGGAGATGCCTTCTCGTGCCTATGTATCGGCATTTGGTTTCAAGGGAGCAGATCAGCAAAAGAAAGCAGGAGTGCTTTCAGGCGGTGAACGCAACCGGCTAAATCTGGCATTAACGTTAAAACAAGGCGGAAACTTAATCCTACTAGACGAACCTACCAATGACCTTGATGTGGAAACCTTAGGCTCGTTAGAAAATGCGCTACTTGAGTTCCCAGGCTGTGCGGTAGTAATCACCCACGATCGCTGGTTCTTAGACCGAGTAGCCACCCACATTTTAGCGTGGGAAGGTACAGCTGAAGAACCACATAAGTGGTATTGGTTTGAGGGTAACTTTGAGTCATATGAGAAGAACAAGATTGATCGACTCGGGCCAGAAGCAGCTCGTCCTTCAGCGATGGCATACCGTAAGCTGACCCGAGATTAAGTAAGCAATTACTACGAAACTTCTATGTTTTAAGGTAAAGAAATGCCCGTCATATGTTCTCAATATGGCGGGCATTTAGCAACTTGCATTACTATGAACTCAAAGGCAGTAGTAATAAGTGATTTTTGTGCTCTTACAGGTCTAGGTATTAAACAGGAAGCGGAGCACGCACCATGCCCTCTTGGCTCATTGTGGCAATAAGTGTCCCGTTTTGATAAAACTTAGCAATTGATAGTCCACGACCTCCCTGTGCAGAAGGGGTGTCTAAATCGGCTAAAATCCACTGGGATACATCCACATCTCGATGCCACCAAATAGTGTGGTCTAAAGTTGCTAAAGCAACCTTAGGCATTATCCAAAACAATCCATGCGCCCGCATCACAGGTTCTAGCATAAAATGATCCGTGGCATACGCCAGCATAGCGCGATGCAAAAGCTGGGTAGCATTAGCAGGCATTTCATTACGTAACCTGAACCAAATCTGGGTACGAGTAGTTTTTTCTTTTTGCGGTTTTACCCAAATTGCTCCGTCTACATGACGCAAATCCACTAAATTAAACATAGAAATCTGCCGAATCTCCGGCACATCTACTGAAGCAAAAAAATCAACTGAGGAGGGTAAATCAGCAGGAGAAGGCACTAAAGGGGGATGGCTGTAATGCTCAATACCCGCTTGGGTTTCCTGAAAAGAAGCTCGTGCGCTAAAAATAGTTAAATCATCTTGCAGGGCATGAATACGGCGAGTAGAAAAAGAATTTCCGTCCAGCACGTCTTCTACTAGAAAATCAATAGGCTTATCTACATCTCCTGGGCGTAAAAACGCAGCCGTAATAGAATGAATCTGCCGTTTAGAGGTAGCACCCAGCATGGTAGCTTGCGCTGCTAATACTGCTTGAGCAAATACTTGCCCACCATATACTCGACTCCCGAACTGAGCCAAACTAGTACCTCTAAACCGATCTGATGCTACTTGCGTTAAACGCAAAACATTCAGAATAGAATCGAGAGGTTCTACCTCAGCAGTTGGCACGTCAATATGGTGGCTCATGTTTCTCTCCAAACTTTTTTGCAAAGCAGTTTAGATACTACTAAAAAACCAGAGTATTTTCTGTGATAATTCAGTATCTTTCAGTGTCTTGGTAGCAAAATCATAGTAAGCGCTTTGCAAATATAGATACAGGTGGTGGACGAAATAGGTGTTTGCTTGAGAAATTAAGTAGGATAGTGAAAGTTGGAGAAGAAGATATCTCCAAAGTATAAGGGTATTTATAGCCTTAAGTATTTAATCTGCAAAACTTTGCAAGGGAGCAAAATGAGTATGGAAGTGACTAACCGTGAAGCGCTCGAGCAGTTAGCGCAAGCCTATGGGGTAGCCACTGAATATTGGGGATATGACGGCACATTAAAAACGGTTGCTACACCCACTTTGCTAAAAGTGTTAGCAGCAATGGGAGTAGAGGAAGTAACAGATGAAAATATTTGGCAGAAAATAGATCAGCAACTGAACCGGCACTGGTATCAAGTATTACCGCAATACGTAGTAGCTATTAGCGGGCGAGAAAACACAGTGAGTGTGCACGTGCCACACGGCTCGCAAGTATGGGTAGAAGCAGTATTAGATAACGGGCAGCGGGAGAGCCTACAGCAGTTAGATGACTATACTGCTCCGCGTGAAATAGCTGGAGTGCTAACTGGGCAAGCTACTTTCGCGTTGCCTGCTTTGCCGTTCGGCTATCATGAGCTGTACGCATATGTGCGTTTAGTGGGAGCGCCGGAAACTGAAGTAAGTACCCATAAAGGGTTGCTTATCTCAGCGCCTGCCCGTGCTAGAATGCCAGAAAAACGCGGTTGGGGCATGATGGCGCAACTGTACTCCGTGCGTTCTCATGCTTCTTGGGGACTAGGTGATTTAGCTGATTTAGCAGAATTAGGAGCAGTGTGTGCTGAGCACAATGCTGATTTTGTGCTGATTAATCCGTTGCATGCGGCTGAACCAGTAGGGCATATGACTCCGTCTCCTTATTTGCCAGTTACACGCCGCTTCTTTAATCCAATCTATATTCGTCCAGAAGATATTCCAGAAGTGGCTTATTTGTCCGCTACTGCCCGAGCACAAGTACAAGCAGCTGCCGAGAAAGTACGGCAGTTAAATACGGTCAATGAGTTGTTAGATCGTGACGCAGTGTGGGCGGCTAAAAAAGAGGCGTTAGAAGTTATTTACGCTGCACCGCGTTCGCGTGCCAGAGAGCAGGCATTTGCTCGTTTCCAAGCTCTGGAGGGAGCTGGTTTAGCCGACTTTGCGTTGTGGTGTGCTCTTTTAGAAGATAATGGCGGAGTGTTGCCTGCACATTTACAAGATTCTACTTCTTTAGCGGTAGCACAAGAACGGGTGCGGTTAGCAACTCGAGTAGAGTTCTGGGCGTGGTTGCAGTGGATTGTGGATCAGCAATTAGCTCATACTCAACAGACCGTATTGGCTGCGGGTATGGAATACGGTATTTGCCATGATTTAGCGGTGGGAGTGCACCCAGTGGGTGCAGATACGTGGAGTAATCCGCAGGCTTTTGCTGCCGGTATGGCAGTGGGTGCTCCACCGGATATGTATAACCAGCAGGGGCAAAACTGGTCACAGCCTCCGTGGCAACCTACTGCTTTAGCTGCTAGTGGTTTTGCGCCTTTACGGGAAATGGCACGTACCGTGTTGCGTCATGCGGGGGCTTTGCGTATTGATCACGTAATGGGATTGTTCCGTTTGTGGTGGATTCCAGAGGGGAATTTACCATCTGAGGGCACGTATGTGCGTTTTGATCATGAAGCAATGGTGAGCGTGCTGTTGTTGGAGGCTCATTTAGCGAACGCGGTTTTAATTGGAGAAGATTTAGGCACAGTAGAGCCGTGGGTGCGTACATATTTGCAAGAACGTGGCATTTTGGGTACTTCGGTGTTCTGGTTTGAGAAGCAAGCAGACGGTTCACCGTTATATGCAGATGCTTATCGGGCAGAAATTTTAGCAACGGTTAATACGCATGATTTACCGCCAGCAGCTGGTTATTTAGCTGAGGAACATGTGGAAATTCGAGCACGGCTTGGGTTGTTAGAGCAGTCTGAGGAAGATGCGCGAGCTGCGGCCCGTCAAGAGCGAGAACAAGCTATTGCGCGCTTGCAGGAATATGGTTTGCTAGGTGATGATTTAGCAGAAACAACGATAATTGAGGCTTTGCATCGCTATATTGCTCATACCCCAGCATTGCTGTTGGGAGTTTCTCTCACTGATGCGGTAGGGGAAAGACGGGCACAGAATCAGCCTGGTACCGATCAGGAGTATCCGAATTGGAAAGTGCCGTTAGCTGACGGGACGCAACAATTAGTGTTAGTGGAAGATTTAGCTACTAATGTGCGTTTATGTTCTTTAGCGCAGGCATTAAACCAAGAAATAGCACGCCACTAATTTGTGGGAGCTATGAGATATAAACCGCTTGGGTGAAGTTGTGCTGTGCTAATTTTGCCTGCGAGTAATGTACATTAATGGGGTGCTAATAAAATTTTATTAGCACCCCTAACACATTCCTGTAGGATTACCGGAGTAGATATTACTTTTCTAGTTCATCATAGGATTGTGCTTTTACCGCACGTTTTGCACTGTCCATTGCTTCCGATACTAGTCGGAGTAAAGCAGGAGCAGCATGGGTATGTTGGGCTAACCATTGTTCCCCGTATGCTACTAAGTCAATACCTAAATCGGTGCGTCCTGCTAATTTAATCGGAAATGCATGATGTACGGTGTTCATCATGATTTCTACGGTACGTTCTGCCCAGAGTTCTTCTAGAGAGGCGAAGAATTTAGGCACAAATGGAATTAGTAGTTCAGCATTTCCGTGGTTAAAGCCTAAAGTGAGGGCACGTTGAATAGCGTTAGGCACTACACCAGCGGTGATGTCCGTCCAAGCTTTTGCTTTAGCTTCTGGAGTAGAGATAGCTGCACGGGCGCGTGCTGCTGCACTAGCTCCTGAAGCAGTGTTGTCGTTAGTAGCGCGTTCTGTTTCGATAGCGTTTTCGTCCCAACGTCCAGCTGCTGCGAGGCGTTCAATAATGCTCCACCGCATAGCATTGTCGATTACTAGACCTTCTGGCACAGCGATATTTTGCAACCAGCCTTGGTAGGTGTCTAGTTGTTGAGAGCTGTGAGCGGCAGCGATAGCCGCTTTAGCTATTTGGAGTTGCCTATCTGAACCAGGGGCAGTGCTGTCAATCAGACTAGCAAGTTTTTCTGCTACTTTAGCTTGTAGAAGTGCCCGTTTTGCGGGAGCAGAATATAGGTTGGTGGCAGTGTCTAACTGGTTAAGTAGAGTGCGTAGCACAGTGCCGTGGTCTTCTGTTTCTAATGCTTGCAAAGCTAAAGCTACAAATTCGTGTGCGCTCATTTCTCCGTCACGGCACATATCCCAAGCACTAAAAAGTACTAGGGTGCGTGCTAGGCGGTCGGGGAAAGCATTGATATTAGCGATAGCGGAGTTTAGGGAATGTGGATCTAAACGTACTTTCGCATAGGCTAAATCTCCGTCATTTATTAAAATCAAATCTGGACGAGTTACTCCGGCAAATTCTGGCACTGCGGTGCTTTCTCCGGCTATGTCTAGTTCACTGTGTAGTACTTTCGTGAAGCGTCCTTCTACTAATTGATACCCAGCTACCGCGATTCGGTGGGGGCGTAGAGAGGCTCGTCCATCGCTTTCTTGGGCGATATGGAAACTGCTAATTATATTCTGTGCATCTACTTCTAATACGGGACGTAAAATGTTGATACCGGATTCTTCTAGCCAGAGTTTAGACCATTGGTGCAGATCACGTCCGGAGGCAGCTTCTAGTTCTATTAGTAAGTCTTGTAAAGTAGCGTTGCCCCAGGCTTGTTTAGCTAGGTAGCGTTGCACGCCGGTAATGAAACTATCCCAACCCACGTATGCTACTAACTGCTGAAATACGGAGGCTCCTTTACCGTATGTGATTCCATCAAAATTCACCATCACGTCTTCTAGGTCGCGAATATCGGCAGCAATAGGGTGAGTGGAAGGGAGTTGGTCTTGTGCTTGTGCCCAAGATTTTTCCGAGGAGTTGAATGTTACCCAAGCATCACTCCAGCGAGTGGTTTCCGCGGTAGCCACATGACTCATATACTCGGCGAAGGATTCGTTTAACCACAGGTCGTCCCACCATTTCATGGTTACTAAATCTCCAAACCACATATGGGCCAGTTCATGCAAAATAGTTACTGCTCGGCGTTCTACGAGTGCTTCAGTTGGGCGAGAACGGAACACATAATCATCTAGGATAGTTACACAAGCTGGATGTTCCATAGCTCCCGCGTTAAATTCTGGCACGAAAATCTGGTCGTATTTTCTAAACGGGTAAGGCTGTTGGAAAATTTTCTCAAAGAATGGCATACCTTGTTTGGTAATCGCAATTACTTCTTCTCCGTCGAGATATTCAGCCAGAGAAGCGCGAGCATATACACCCATTGGGATTTCTCGTCCGTCTATAGAAGTATAAGAACCCGTAACGCCAGTGTACGGGCCTGCAACTAGACAGGTGAGGTAGGAAGAAATGCGTTCAGTGGGAGAAAACGCCCAAGTAGCTGTGCCCTCGGAATGTATTTCTGGTTCTGGAGTGGGAGAAACGGAGAACACTTTCCAATCTTGGGGAGCGGTTACGGTGAAACTGTAGTTGGCTTTTAAATCTGGTTGCTCAAAGACGGCAAACATTCTGCGTGCGTCTGCTACCTCGAATTGAGAGTACAAGTAGACTTGTCCATCTGCTGGGTCGATAGTGCGATGTAATCCTTCCCCAGTATGGGAGTAAACACAGGTGGCTTCTACGGTGAGAGTGTTTTCTGTAGCCAAGTTCGGTAAGGAAATACGGGAATCATGGAATGATTCGAGAGGTAGTTCTGCTCCGTTTAACACAATCCGTTCTACAGATTGGGCGATTAAATCAATAAAACTACTGCTGCCTGGGGTAGCAGTAAAATTAACTACTGTTTTAGAGGAGAAAGTATCAGGAGTAGTTACATCTAGGTAGATGTGATAGTCCTTAGTTTGCAAGATTTGAGCTCGTTCTTGGGCTTCTAAACGGCTTAAGTTTTCAGCAGGCATTTATACTCCCTGGGTTTATTGATTAAGGATTGCAGTAAAAGACATTTTAGGTATATAGCTCGGTGGGATTGGAAAATTTAAGAAACTCACCAGCTAGAATGTGTGGAATACGGAAAAGGATATGCGTTTGCCGGCAAGTTGCATATCAAGAACTTACCGGCAAACTTAGCTATTTTTACCAGATGCGCACTCGTTCTTCAGGGGCGAGGTAAAGTTTATCTCCTGGAACTAGTCCGAATGCTTCGGCGAAAGTATCTACATTCTTTAGCACTCCGTTACAACGGAATTCTGCTGGTGAATGTGGATCAGTAGCGATACGTTGAATCATCATTTCATCGCGTCGTTTTTCTTCCCAAATACGAGCCCAAGATAGTAGTAGGCGTTGTATGCCGGTAAAGCCGTTAATTTCTGGTACGTGGGCGCTCGATTCATAACCTGCGCGTTGCATGGCGATATTGTAGGCTTTCAACGCGATAGAAAGACCACCTAAATCGCCAATGTTTTCTCCTAAAGTCAAAGCTCCTTGCACGTGGTGTGGAGAGTCAGGCGGGAATTGAGCTGGCACATAGGCATCATATTGGGCTACTAAAGCTGAGGTTCGTTTCTCAAACTCGGCGCGGTCTTCGTCAGACCACCAGTTGTTTAAGTATCCTTCGCTATCGTATTTGGAGCCTTGATCGTCAAATCCATGCCCAATTTCGTGCCCGATTACTGCTCCAATACCACCATAGTTCCAAGCAGGATCGGCTTGTGGGTCAAAGAATGGCGGTTCCAAAATAGCGGCAGGGAAGACGATTTCGTTGGCGATTGGGTTATAGTAGGCGTTCACGGTTTGTGGGTGCATATACCACTTGTCGCGGTCTACTGGTTTCCCTAATCGCGCAATATCTTCAGCTAAAGCAAAACGAGCAGCGCGTCGTACATTTCCTATAAGATCTTGCGCGCTGATTTCTAATGCGGAGTAATCTTTCCACTTGTTCGGGTAACCAATTTTGGTAACAAAAGTGGCTAGTTTAGCTAAAGCTTTTTCTTTGGTGACGGGAGTCATCCAGTCTAGATTGCTAATTGATTCTTTATAAGCAGCGAGCAGGTCTGCTACTAGCTGTTCCATTTGTGCTTTATAGGCAGGTGGGAAGTGCCGTTCCACATATTGTTTACCTACGGCTTCTCCTAGGATTTCGTCTACTAATCCTACTGCGCGCTTCCAGCGGTCGCGTTGCTCTTCTTGCCCAACTAAGGTTTTTCCGTAGAAAGCAAAATGAGTATCTACGATTTCGCTGGTAAGGTAAGGGGCGCGAGCTAGGATCACTTTCCATGTGAGATATTCTTGGAGTGCTTTTAGTTCTGTTTCTTCCCAAAGCTGGGCAAAAGTGGTGAGAGCACTAGGGGTGTACACTAAAAATTCTGGAGTATTTTCAGCAGTGTAACCTAGAGTATTGAAACAGCTTTCCCAGTTAAAGCCAGGAGCAGATGCAATAAAATCTGCCCATGTCATCACATTATTAGTAGCTTCTGCATCCCGTAGTGCCACTACATCTAAGTGTCCTGCAGCGATTTTGCTTTCAGTGGCAAAAATATTTGTTGCGATTTCTTGAGCTTGTTCTGCGGTTACGCCAGTAGCTAGAGCGTATAGGGTGGGAATTAATTTTTGGTAGGCTTGACGAATTTCTAGATAGTCTTCACTGCGATAGTATGCTTCGTCTGGTAGCCCTAATCCGTTTTGGAAAAGCCATACGATATAGGCGTTAGGATTGTTGCGGTCGGCATCTACGGCTGCTCCAAACGGGCCATCTACACCACTTTGCATCAGCTTACCTAAAGCAATTTCTAGAGCGGCTTTATCGGTAGCTTCATTAATTAAACTAAAATCAGCAGCTAAAGGAGTAGTTCCTAACTCGTTGATGGTAGTTTCGTTCATGAAAGAGTTGAAAAGATCGCCTATTTTACGTGCTTCCGGATCGGTAGCGCCATTATGAGCTAAATCTTCAATAATTTCTTTAACACGCCGTTCCGACTCGTTGCGCAAGTCAATGAAAGAACCAGTGGAGGCTTGATCGGCTGGTATTTCTTTTTCGGCTAGAGAAATACCGTTTACATATTGAAAGAAATCGTCTTGCGGACGAATATTGCTGTTTAATTTGCTAACTACTTTTTCAGTGGTGATATCTTTTGTCATGCTTTTCAGTTTAACTTATTTACTTTAGCTTTGCTGATAGGGCAGATATTATGGACGGTATTTAACACTGCTTAAGCGTTATGGAAAAGTGTAAAAGATAGGCGCAGGAATGGGTATGGTTTTTCGGGTAATTTAGAAAACTTTAGGACGTTTTGGGTAAGTGGTTTGTGTACTGGGCAGTTAAGCTAGAAGGTATGAAAGTACATATTGCAACCGACCATGCTGGTTTTGAGTTAAAAAATAATCTAGTTGAATATTTGACGGTACGGGGACATGAAGTGGTAGATCATGGCTATCATGAATACGATAAATTTGATGCCTATCCTCCAGTATGTTTTGCTTGTGCTCAAGCTGTGGTAGATGATCCAGGCTCGTTGGGTATCGTAATTGGTGGCTCGGGTAATGGTGAACAAATCGCTGCTAATAAAGTAAATGGGGTGCGAGCTGCTTTGGTGTGGAACGAGTCTACCGCTGAGTTAGCACGAGAGCACAATAACGCAAATGTTATGGCAATTGGTGCTCGTCAGCATACGGAAGAGGAAGTGCGGCGTTTTGTGGATATTTTCTTAGCCACTGGTTATGATGTGGAGTCGCGTCATCAAAGTCGTATTCAAATGCTAAGTGATTATGAAGCACAGCGGTAAAGAAATAAGTGTGCTATTTGCCTACCGTTGGTGTTAGCTATAGCTGATATGAAGCTAATTTAAGTAAAACTGGGGAGTTAGACCAAGTGTGGTTTAACTCCCCAGTTTTGTTCAGTCAGATAAGAATAGCGGGATCTATATGATGTAGATTTTCTTTACTTTCCCGATTTTTAGCTGGGATACCTACCGCAATATGGTTACAAGGCACATCTTTTACTACTACTGCGTTGGCACCGATTTTTACATCATCGCCGATATGGATAGGGCCAAGTACTTTTGCCCCTGAGCCAATAGTGACGCGATTACCGATAGTGGGATGGCGTTTTCCTTTTTCCATAGATGTTCCCCCTAAGGTGGTGCCATGGAAAATGATTACGTCTTCTCCCACTTCAGCGGTTTCTCCAATTACCACTCCCATGCCATGATCAATAAATAGCCGTCTGCCTAAAGTGGCAGCAGGATGGATTTCGATACCCGTGATTCCGCGTGCTACTTGTGAAATAAAGCGAGCTAGGAAGCGGTATCCGGGGTCTTTATGCCAAAGTCGATTGGCTATGCGGTATGCCCATACTGCGTGTACACCAGGATATAAAATAGCTACTTCTAGGCTAGAACGAGCAGCTGGATCGTGATTTACAGCAGCAGCTAAATCTTCGCGGAGGAGCTGAACTAGGGAATTGGGGTTAAACATTTTATTGCCTTGTAGAGAGCTGAGTGTGGTGACTCTTTGCCGGCTTTAGTGGTTTGGTTTTACTAAAGCCGGCTGGAGTGTTGTCTTTGTTAGTACTGTCTGTAAAGAGCAGACATTGTACTTATTAATAGGGGAGAATATTTAGGCTTCGGTGAGTCCCTCGAATAGCGCAGTAGAAATGTAGCGTTCTCCAAAGTCTGGTACTACTACTACGATATTCTTTCCGGCATTTTCTGGACGAGCAGCTACTTCTAGTGCTGCCCAGAGGGCAGCGCCTCCAGAAAGACCAGCTAATACACCCTCAGTATGAGCTACTTTGCGTGCAGTGTTTAGGGCGTCTGCGAATTCTACGGTGATGATTTCGTTAAATAGCTCTGTGTCTAAAATAGCGGGCACAAAATTAGCGCCGATACCTTGGATTTTGTGAGGGCCAGCTTTGCCGGTAGATAGCAGGGGAGAATCGGCTGGTTCTACTGCAATAATTTCTACAGCTGGGTTTTGGGCACGTAAGTAACGTCCTACGCCGGTGATAGTTCCGCCGGTACCTATTCCGGCTACGAAAATATCCACTTTGCCTTCGGTGTCTTCCCAGATTTCTGGGCCGGTAGTAGCGGTGTGAATAGCAGGGTTGGCGGCGTTAGCGAATTGGGAAGCTAGGATAGCTTCTGGATTATTAGCTACGATTTCTTGGGCAGCGTCCACTGCTCCTTGCATTCCTTTGCTAGGATCGGTGAGGATAAGCTCTGCACCAAATCCGCGTAAGAGAGCGCGTCGTTCTTGGCTCATAGAAGCTGGCATGGTGAGGATTACCTTATAACCGCGCGCAGCTCCTACCCAGGCTAGGGCAATGCCAGTGTTACCGGAGGTAGCTTCTACGATTGTTCCTCCTGGTTTAAGTGCGCCTGCCTCTTCTGCAGCGTTTACGATTGCTACTCCGATGCGGTCTTTTACGGAGTTTGCTGGATTATAAAATTCTAGTTTTGCTAGTACGTTTGCTTCTGTAGATGCTGCCAGACGGGAAAGGCGAAGAAGAGGAGTTTTGCCAGTTAGTTCGGTAATAGAGTTGTAGATACCCATGATTTTCCTTTGGTTTTAGTTGATAAAGTTTAAGATTTGTTAGTTGTTATTGCTTGAAAATTTTAGTTGTGACTATTTTGTGTTTTATTTACTGGATTTTAAGTAGCTGGTAATTTTGCAAAATTCTGCTTATTTAGAATTTATTGCCGTGTTTACCTAGCTTTAAGATGTCCAGATAAATTGGGGCGTAAAAATAGCACTAACTTGGTTAAGAGCGTTAGGCATGCGATTAGGAGATACGCACAAAAGCTAGAGCCTAACGCTCTAGCTACACTTGCAGCAGCACATAAAGGAAAGTGGGGTGTAAAGCGGATTGCGCATTCCCTTTCCTTTCTCTGCCAGCGCTTTATGCGCTAAAAATTATTAGTTAAAGTCTGTGTTAAGTGCAGGTGAAAGTTTTCGACTTTCTTTACTTCTCTTTGGGAGATGGTTGTTTTACCTGCCCTTATTTTTAAGTGTGCATGATTTGCTCTCTTAACGCAATTTTCTCACCTTTGATGAGAGGCAAGTAATAATTTGTATTAATTCCATTTAAGTGGTGGGGTGTAGTTTAATGCGAGATTGCGCTATTTAAGGGGAGAGATACAGATTAGGTAACGCAAAATTTTATGCAAATTAATTAAATATATGATTTAACTTAAAGTACCAGCTGGCACTTCCGTCCATACTTTTCCGAGTGCTTGTGCCTGAATACTACCGGCGGTTAATTCAGCTAGAGTGTTAGATAATTTAGTTATATCTTGCACTGCCAGCTCGATATTTACTCCATTTGCTTCATAACTACTTTTTAGTACCTCATATTGTAAGCCCCGCAAGTCTGCTTCTAGCTTTCCACTTAAATGATGTGGGGCAAATAAGGATACGTGTTCTAAATCTAGGCGCTTTACCACTGGTTGAGTGAGTAAGCATTCTTTTACCGCGCTGGAATAAGCGCGTACTAATCCGCCTGTGCCAAGTAGAGTACCGCCAAAATAGCGTATTACCACTGCTACTACGTCGGTTAAGTCAAAACCGTTTAATACCTCTAGCATGGGGCGTCCGGCAGTGCCGGAAGGTTCGCCATCGTCAGAAGAATGTAGTAAATCATTGGCATTTGGTACTGAAATAATGGAGGCAGAGCAATGATGACGGGCATCAGGAAACTCGCTACGCAACTGAGCAGTGATTTCTCTGGCTTCTTCTAAAGAAGATACGCGATGAATTGCAGCAATAAATTGGGAGCGTTTTATTTCTATAGTATGACGTAACGCAGTGTTTTGAGGTAGCCGCAAAGTGTTCATGTTTTCTATTATGCGCTAGAAGTTTATCTCTGACTAAGTAAATAAATAGGAAACAGTTATTGATAGTGTATAGGGGAGTATTTGTGCTAAAGCTATTGTATATAGCATTAGTTGTGTGGTAATACTCAGCACTATTTTTTCGGCGAGATGGAAAATAAATGGTTAGTACGGTAAAGTGGAACGCGGTCTGCTTTGCGCTAGGAAGATATTAGGCAATTAGGGCAATATATTTTCAAGGTATAACGCAGGGCAAGTTAGTAAGTGACTTCAGCTCCAAAAGGGCTAAGGTTTAAGTAGAGCTTCGGCTCGTTACACGAAAGGAGCGGTGGAATGGCAGTTCCAAAGCGCAAGATGTCTCGCAGCAACACCCGCTCTCGTCGCTCCCAGTGGAAGGCTGAGCTCACTGAGCTTCAGACTGTTCGCGTAGGTGGTCGCGAGGTGCGCATCCCACGCCGTTTGGCAAAGGCTGCTAAGCAGGGTTTGCTAGGCTAATTTCAGCTTAGAACTTTTTATAAAAGAGGATTTCCAATTATGGGAATCCTCTTTTTTGCGTCTTTTGTGATTCTGTCTCTTGAAAAAGGGGTGGGGAGATATTGAGCACTTACATGAAGTGTTTAATGGTTTTACTTTAATAAACCATTACTTTTTAGATTGAAGTTTAAGGTGAAATTTTATCCGTTTTGCTTCTGTTACTAGGGATTTTCTTTCCTTGTAACGCATTTATGACGGTTTAGTAAATTCGGTTTCTGTGAAACGTAGAGTAATGGTTAAGTAAAGAGCTTACGGGTTAGAGAGGTGGAAAGTAAATTAATTTTCAGTTCAGTTTGTGTCTTTAGTCCTGAGTAGTTAATCTAAGAGCAGAACTATTTTCAGTGAAAGGAGGACGGGTAATGTCGCAAGCTACTGGGCAAGCAATTGCCATGATTATTTACTTTGTGGCCATGATTATTATCGGCATTTGGGCATATACTCGAACCAAAAATTTAGACGATTATATGTTAGGTGGACGTAATCTAAGTCCGGGAGTAGCTGCACTTTCTGCTGGCGCATCCGATATGTCTGGCTGGTTATTAATGGGATTGCCAGGTGCTCTTTATATATCTGGCATCGTGGAATCATGGATTGCTATCGGCCTTACCATCGGAGCTTGGGCTAGTTGGAAAACAGTGGCACCGCGTTTACGTTCCTATACTCAAGTGGCAGGTAATTCTATTACCGTACCTTCTTTCTTGGGTAATCGTTTACACGATAAGTACCATGCTTTGCGAATCGTAGCAGGCGTTATTATCTTCGTATTCTTCACTTTCTATGTTTCTTCCGGCATGGTAGCTGGTGGAGTATTCTTTGAATCTGCCTTCGGTATGAATTATCACTTAGGAATGGTGATAGTAGCTGGAGTGGTTATTCTATACACTCTAGTGGGTGGATTCTTAGCGGTATCTTGGACGGACGTAGTGCAGGGCTTAATGATGCTTTTTGCGCTAGTTACCGTGCCAATTGCTGGTGTAATTGCAGTGGGTGGCTTGGGTAAAGTAGCAGAAGGTATTACTGCCACTGATCCGGATTTACTTAATATGTTTACCTATGCTGGCAGTGAGCAAACTGCGGCAGTAATGGGTATTGTTTCGGCTCTTTCTTGGGGTCTAGGTTACTTTGGACAGCCCCATATTATTGTGCGTTACATGGCTTTGCGCAGTCCTAAAGAGGCCACGCAAGCTCGGCGAATCGGTATCGGTTGGATGTTGCTCTCGGTGATTGGAGCAGGTGCTACCGCTTTGGTGGGTGTGGCAGCGCACCACTTTGGCATTATTAATGTGGGGCAAGGCCAGCATGAGTCCGTGTTTATTATTTCTGGGCAGGCATTATTCCCAGTAATTATTACTGGCTTTATGTTGGCAGCTATTTTGGCAGCTATTATGTCTACCGTTTCTTCGCAGTTATTGGTGACTTCCTCGGCGGTAGTGGAGGATATCATTAATGCGCGCGGTAATCTCAAGCGTGACTCTGCTGCTTCTATTGCTTATGGGCGTTTAGCAGTATTGGCAGTGTCGGTATTGGCTGGTATTTTTGCTTGGTTCCGCACTGATTCAATTTTGCAGTTAGTGGCTTTTGCTTGGGCAGGTTTCGGTGCAGCTTTTGGGCCAATCATTATTTTGGCGTTGTTCTGGCGTAAGCTTACCTGGCAAGGCGCATTAGCTGGCATGATCACTGGAGCAGTTACGGTAGGGGTATGGCGGCAATTGCTGGGGCAACCTTTTGGCTTGTATGAGATTCTGCCAGGTTTCGTATTTGCTTTAGTGGTGGCAGTGCTGGTTTCTTTGCTTACCTATCGCTTCAATGAAAAGATTGATGCGGAGTTTACCTATGCGCTGCGCTTAGCTACTGCCGATGCAGACACAATGGAAAAAGAGTTTGCAGATGGGCATGACTTAGTCGGGCCAGTGATTGGGTTAGACGGTAAACCTATTTTGCAAGACTAATCTGCTCTGCGGTTTACTAATAAAGTAACCGTGTGATTAAAACTAAACAAGTCCGTTTGTCTATTTAGTGAATAGGCAAGCGGACTTGTATATTTTTATGGAATACTTATGGGTAAGACTTTATAAACCTTTACTATTTTTTTAAAGTAGCGTTGGTGGGTTTAATAGTGCCTATTTTCTCGATAGAGAAATATAGTGTGAGCTACTAAAGCTGCAATGATGGACAGAAAGGACGGCAACTATGGCAAAAGACTATAGCTATCAAGGGCAAGATATTGCAGAGCTTGCGCAACGAGCTAGTTTGCGTGCGCAAGTATGGTTGGCAGAATCGAAGAAATATCCAAATGACCGTGCCGCCCAGTTATTAGCGAAAGTGCTACAAGATTCCAACGGATTAGACTTTACGGTTGCTTTCGTAGATGGAGTAATCCGTCCTGAAGACAAGAAAGTAGCTGCCAATACTATTGCCCGTTTAGCAGGTCAAGGCCCTAGCTTCCTGCCCGCATACCTACGCATGCCACTAAAAATAGGTGGTGCGTTAGCGCCCAAGTTGCCAAATCTAATCGTGCCAGCGGCTATGAAAGTATTTCAGCAGCTTGTAGGAGATTTGGTGCTTGATGCGAAAGGAAAAGGTTTAACTAAAGCAATTGCTCGCTTGAAAGCTGAAGGCGCTCACCTAAATATGAACCTGCTAGGAGAAGCAGTATTAGGTGATAAAGAAGCTGCTAAGCGTATGTCGGATACCATTAAACTGTTAGAACGTGACGATGTAGATTACGTGTCTATGAAAGTTTCGGCAGTAATTGGTCCACACAACCCTTGGGCGTATGATGATGCGGTAGCTCATGCAGTAGAGGCATTACTCCCGTTATATGAACGCGCAAACTCTTATTCTCCTAAAAAGTTTATTAATCTGGACATGGAAGAATACCATGATCTACATTTAACAATTGACGTGTTCAAAACCATTCTAGACCGTCCAGAATTTTTGCAATTACGAGCCGGTATTGTATTGCAAACTTACCTACCAGATGCTTTACCAGCAATGATGGATTTACAAGCATGGGCAGCTGCGCGCGTAGCTAAAGGTGGCGCTCCAATTAAGGTACGAGTAGTTAAAGGTGCCAATCTTTCTATGGAACGAGTATCGGCTACTACTCATGGTTGGGAGTTAGTAACTGAACCTAGTAAAGAACACACTGATGCTAACTATATCCGTACCCTAGAATATGCTCTACAGCCAGAGCACGTGAAAAATGTAAATATCGGTGTGGCAGGTATGAACCTATTTACTGCCGCATTTGCTTATGAACTAGCCAAAGAACGTGGCTTGCAAATTGGCACAGAAGTAGAATGGGAAATGCTTACCGGCATGGCAGCACCACAAGCTAAAGCTATGCGTGAAGATGTAGGGCATTTACTTTACTATGTCCCAGTAGTTAATCCGGAAGAATTTGATGTAGCAATTGCTTATTTAGTGCGACGGTTGGAAGAAAATGCGTTGCCAGCCAACTTTATGTCGTCTATTTTTGATATTGCTGATTCTAAAGAATTGCTTAAGCGAGAAGAAGATCGGTTCCTAGCAGCAGTTTCGCACGCTTTTACTGATCCGGTAGGGCCGCGGCGTTTACAAAATCGTTTAACTGAAACCGAAACGGAAATTTGTGCCGGATTGCGTAACGAGCAAGGGGAATGGGAGTTTAACAACACCCCAGATTCTGATCCGTCTTTGCCAGCTAACTTACAGTGGGCGCGTGAGATTGCTGCGCGAATGCAACATTCCACTTTAGGGCAAGACGTGCTAGACAGCGCTAAAGTAGAGAGTGCTGAGCAACTAGAAGAAATCGTGGAAACTACTTGGAGTGCTGCACAGAAGTGGGCAGCTATGCCAGCTAAAGAGCGGGCAGAGATTATTCATAAAGTAGGCGTAGAGTTTTCTAAGAATCGTGGTTTGCTAATCGAAGTAGCAGGGTCGGAAGCTGGAAAGGCTTTAGACCAAGGCGACGTAGAAGTTTCTGAGGCTTGCGATTTTGCGCATTATTATGCAGAGCAGTCTTTAGAGTTGGCAAAGCTGGCGGGCGCTGAATATCAGCCTTCGCGAGTAGTGGTGGTAACTCCGCCTTGGAATTTCCCGATGGCTATTCCAGCTGGTGGTGTACTAGCGGCGTTAGCTTCTGGTGCAGGCGTGGTGTTTAAGCCGGCTTCCGTATCGGCACGCACCGGTGCTCTGTTAGCTAAGCTAATGTGGGACGCGGGAGTACCACGTGAAGTATTGCAGTTAGTTAGTGTGGCTAATCGGGATCTAGGTAAGCAACTAATTAGCCATCCAAAAGTAGATCGAGTAATCCTTACTGGCTCTATTGATACTGCCAAGATGTTTAAGTCTTGGCGTCCAGAATTAGGGGTATTAGCTGAAACTTCTGGAAAAGACTCCATCATCGTTACCCCAAATGCAGATTTGGATTTAGCGGCTAAAGACGTTATAAATTCGGCGTTTGGACACGCTGGACAGAAATGTTCGGCTTGTTCTACCGTGATTTTGGTAGGTTCTGTGGCCAAATCGCAGCGTTTCCGTAATCAGCTACTAGATGGGGTACGTTCCTTAACTGTGGGATGGCCTTGGGAATTAAAGACGGAAATGGGTCCCTTAGCTGAGCCAGCTTCCGGTAAACTTTTGCGTGGTTTAACTACATTAAGTCCGGGAGAATCGTGGGCTATTAAGCCACAACAGTTAGACGAGTCGGGTAAGTTGTGGAGTCCAGGAGTGCGTGAGGGAGTACAACCTGGTTCTGAATATCATTTAACTGAATATTTTGGTCCAATCTTGGGCATTATGACTGCGGAAACTTTAGAAGAAGCAATCGAGTTACAAAATGCTACCGAGTTTGGTCTGACCGCGGGTATTCATTCCTTAGATGCACAAGAAATTAACTATTGGCTCTCTAAAGTACAAGCCGGAAATGTGTATGTAAACCGTGGCATTACGGGAGCAATTGTGCGCCGTCAGCCATTTGGAGGTTGGAAGCGTTCCGTGGTAGGAGCTGGCACTAAGGCGGGCGGCCCATCTTATCTCTATGGTTTGGGCAGCTTTAAGCGAGTAGAAGATGCTGAACTTCCTGTAGCGAAACTACAAGCTCCAGCTTTACAAGCTGTAGCAGCTTTAGCCCCACAAGTAGAACACGGTAATTTGTTGGCCGATTTTGCGGCTTCTGCACAGCACGCTATTGATACAGAGTTTGGGGTTGGGCATGATCCATCGCAGTTAGGTGTGGAAGTTAATGTGTTACGTTACTTCCCGCTTCCAGTTGTGGTGCGCTTAAGTGAAGGTCAAGCCCAATGGCAGGTATTGGCGGTGGCAGCGGCAGCTACGGCGCTAGGTGCACGGCTACGAGTATCGGCAGGAGAGCTTTCTGCAGTAGCTAAGCAATATTTAGGTGCACATCAGATTGAATTTGTGGAAGAAACTGATGCAGAATTTGCAACTTGGGCAGCTACATGGGCGCCACAAGCTGGTTTAGATGCACGTATTCGTTTGATTGGCGGAGATTTAGCGAAGTTAAGTGCAGCTTTACCATTAGAGCACGTAGCAGATATCGCAGTATGGGCTGGCGAAGTTACTTTGAGTGGACGGGTAGAGCTAGTGCCGTTTGTACGTGAACAGGCAGTATCCTTTACTAATCACCGCTTTGGTAACCCAACTCCGTTAGGTAAATTAGTGCAAATTTAATTATGCCGTTTAACTAAATAAGTATATTTGTGGGGCAGGAGCTTAGCTTTACTGTCCCACAAATGTATTTAAGTACTGCTGGGATATTAAAACTGTAAGTGGAAAGAAAATAAATGATTATTGTGTCAGGTGTGAAGGGAGTTTTTGGTGGTTTGTGTTGGTACTGCTTGGGTTTGTGTAAGTGGTGTGAAGAAGAAAAGTAAGTAGCTTATAGTTAAAAGGGAAGTCTTAAAGATTAAACACTTAAGGTTTCCTTTATTTGATTGAAAATAGCAATCTAAGTTCTAAAAAAAATGTTATAAATAAAAGGCTGTCTTTTAACAATGTGTTGATAACCATGTTTAAAATTAGGCACATGGCTACCTTCGCCATTGGTAGGAATGAAGAGCGTATGGCGTGGAAAAATATGTTTTGCATCAACACTATCCCGAGCGATATAACTCGGAATCTATGAGATTAACGAGTCATATTCGTTATTCTCAGTCTTAATGCTTGTGGTTAGTTTTATTTCTCCGATCTTTGAAGATAACGATTCCGAGGCTAATACATAGCAAAGCCAATCCAAGCAAATAAGAAACTATAAACTCTTTTAGGCCAGCTTGACTATCACTTATGAGCCAGTCGATTCCCCCAAGGTAAGCTGCGAAAGGGAGTGGCAAAATCATAAGGACAGCAACCGTCATCACGAGTGCTAGCGGCTTGGGGAGCTCTTTACGAGTCTTCTTTTTCGACATATTTTACTCCATCTCCTTAGGGCATATTTACTCACCTGCCATGCAATCTGACCTGGTAAACCCCTGGTAGCGCTTTGGCAATACCTGCAGACCCAAAAGCAAGAGAAGCAGATAAAGCGACGGCGATTATTGTCAATCCTTTAGATTTTATAATAATCGATTTCTTACCTACTGGCGCGTATGAGTATATAGGCATATCTCCTATGCTTGCCTTGCACTCTCAAGTAAGAAACTATTTCTGACTATCTTCTTTTCGGCGTAGACCGATGAAATCTGGGAGCATCAAGAATACAGTGCCAACCAAGGCTGCCCACCAATAATCCCAGCTCTGTGAAATCTTCGTCGACAACATCAGTAGAACGAAGAAAATCAGAATAGCATCCCGCACTAAACGTAGCCAATTCATCCGCGTGAGCCACCCCCCCGTTCAGCTCGAAAACATGGCTAGTGAAATAGTCATCGATATTGTGCGCCTTAGTTTCAATATCAACTCCTTATCAAGTTTCTAAAGGCAGAAAAATATCAATGCTAATTTTAATCAGTTACTCAGGACCTTCGATGGACATTCACGCCGTTTCTTTTAGGAGCTTACCTGGAATATATGCGGCATTTCCACGTTTCCTTTTCTTCTCTTAAGCTGCTGCTTTCGCTCTTTTTACTTGTACACGACCTGATTATTGGTGAGGTTAAGGCTATTGGCGCTGCGGTGAGAGGGATTAGCTGGGTGTTCGTTGATGCTTTGCAGGATGGGGTTTCGTACAACAGTGAGATGGAACAATACACGACCTCGTTTACGACGATGCTCGGTGACCAAGCCAGCGCCCAGCAGCTTGTGAATGATTTGAAGCGTGAGGCTGCTGTTACTCCATTTGGGGTGGGTGATTTAGCGAAAAACACCCAAACTCTCCTCGCCTTTGGCATGAGTGCTGAAGAAGCCTAGTTGCGCTCAAGCAGTTGGGGAGGGGTAGCCAGGGGGGGGGTGATGCGATCAAACTCGAATCCATCACCCTGCGTTCGCCCAGATGTCTTCAACAGGCAAGCTCACGGGGCAGGACTTGTTGCAGATGATTAACGTGGGCTTCAATCCGCTTGAAGAAATCAGTCGTCAAACAGGTAAGAGTATTGGTGAGTTGAAAGAGGAGATGAGTAAGGGCGCGATTAGTGCTGAGATGATCGCAGGCGCGTTCGCCTGTGTGATGGAGGGCTTTCTTTATGCTCTGGATCTGCCTCGTGCTAGGTAAAAAATAAACTAGCCAACGCTAGCTGAAATCTAGACCCTCACTAAGGGTACACTCGCCAATGCAACCCCGACTTTATCAAATCCGAGGTAATAGTGGAGCGAGTGACGGGAATCGAACCCGCGTCATCTGCTTGGAAGGCAGAGGCTTTACCATTAAGCTACACTCGCGTTTTATCAACTCCACTAGTCTACCAACAACTTTCATAAAAAGTAAAACGGAAATTAAATTTGTGAAGCAGTCTATATTTTAAGTAGGTAGTTTTTACTAGAAATAAAATTTCCTCTTAGTTATGGAGGATTGAAAAGTTATTGTTAAGTGTCTAGTGTCTGTTTGAGAATATGAAAATTCTGTTACATAGGTATTCAGAGTGGAAAATATAGTTTGGTGAGTCACAAAACTTCATTCTGTTTATGATTTTGAGGAAATATACTTTAAGCTGTTTTAAGCACGGGGTATGGCGCAGTTTGGTAGCGCGTCCGCTTTGGGAGCGGAAGGCCGTGGGTTCAAATCCCGCTACCCCGACCAAAGCCCAGATCTAAAAGGTCTGGGCTTTAACTTTATTTACTTTAACTTTATTTATCGTCTGCCTACTTTTGAGTTGTGGAGAGATAAAATAAATATTTAATTGTGTGTCTGCTTTCATGTTGAAAAAATAGGGGGTTTTCCCGCGTTTTCAATTAACATTGAACAGTGTGTGAGCTTCGTTTTTACGAAGCAGAAAAAGCAAGATGTATGTTAAGTCTTATCTTGCACGACTTAAATATGACTGGAGAAAACAGTGAAGAATACTGTGGAATACCTCAGCGAGACGCGCGCGAGCCTAGAGGTTGAAGTAAGTGCGGCTGATTTTACGCCAGCTTACGAGAAGGCAGCTAAGGAGCTTGCAAAGCAAGTAAAGATCCCAGGTTTCCGTCCTGGTAAAGCTCCACGCCGCGTACTAGAAGCTAACATTGGCAAGGGCTATATTTTAGAGCAAGCAATCAACAACAGTCTTGATGGATACTATCAGCAAGCAATGGCAGAAAACGGCTTGCGTCCTATGTCGCGTCCAGAAGTGGCAATTAATGAAGTGCCAGAAATGAAAGGTGGCGACGATACCACTGCGCTTAAGTTCACCATTGAAGTGGATATTATGCCGGAAATTTCTCTTCCTAATCCAGCTGATGTGGTAATTGAAGTACCAGCAGCAGAAGTAAGCGAAGCAGATGTGGAAGCTACTTTAACTGATTTGCGAGAGCGTTTTGCTTCTCTTACTGACGTTAAGCGTGCTGCCAAGGAAGGCGACTACCTCAATATCGACCTAGTAGCTAAGGTAAACGGTGAAGAAGTAGACGATATGGCTGGCGTTTCTTATCGTATTGGTGAGGGTAATATGCTTGCCGGACAAGACGAAGCATTGACCGGTGCGAAAGCTGGCGATGTAGTTGAGTTTTCTTCACAACTAGCTGGCGGTGAACACGCTGGTAAAGACGCCGTAGTTTCAGTAACTGTTAATTCGGTAAAAGAATCAGTATTGCCAGAAGCTGATGATGAATTTGCGCAGTTAGCTTCAGAGTTTGACACTATTGCTGAACTGAAAGAAGACCTAAAAGCAAACGCTGCTAAAGCTAAAACAGAAGAACAACTTTTCGCTGCAGAGCAAAAGTTGATCGCAGAACTTGTAAAGCGTGCTGAGTTCCCACTTCCAGCTGGTACGGTAGCAGAAGAAGTAGCTGCTCGTGTAGAGCATTTGGGAGAAGATGCAGCAGATAAGACGGCTGAAATCCAAAAAGAAGTAGAAGAACAGCTAAAGTTGCAGCTACTACTAGATGCTTATGCAGAAGCATTTGCAGTGCAGGTAGAGCAAGGCGATTTGTTCCAGTTCTTGCTCAAGCAAGCACAGATTTACGGCATGGATCCAAATCAGTTCATTCAAGCTGCCGCACAAGCTAACCAACTTCCAGCTTTTGCTGGCGAAGTAGCGCGTAATAAGGGCGTAATTGCTGCTATTCGTTTAGCCAAGGTAGTAGACGAGCAGGGTAACGCAGTGGACTTTACCGAACTAGTAGGTGAAGCTCCGGCGGATCAGGAAGTACCAGAGTTTGGTAAAGCTCCTACCCGCAAGATTAGCAAGGCTAAGAAGACTGCCGCTAAGAAATCGACTGCTAAGGCAGAGGTTGCAGTAGAGTCGGTAGAAGCACCAGCTGCGGTAGAGGATACTGCGAGTGCGCCAGTAGCGCCAGCTAAATCTGCTCTAAAAGCTGAATGGGTAGCTTATCGTGTAGCCACTGGTGAACTAACGGAAGCAGCTGCTAAGAAGCTCACCAAGGATGAATTAATCTCCTATAAAGGCTAAGCAGTAAATACAGTAAAAGTAGATTTTACTAAAATATAGTGGGGTGGATAGTTCTTTTCCGTAGTGAAGGAACTCTTCCGCCCCGCTTATTTCATGTGTAAAACTATCTTGCCTTACTTTGACTTTCGTTCATATTCTGCTTGCACTGCGCCAGTAGCGAAAGCTCAGAGTAAATCTCAGACAATACTGCAAAAACCATATATCCTAATAAGAGCGCAAAACAGCTATAAAGATAGTTGCAAACGAAGGATAAAAAGTGAAGACAAACCAAATAATGTCACGTGGAGCTGGGGAAAACTTAGGGCTAGGTGACTCTATTTACAATCGTCTACTACAAGAGCGTATCATTTGGCTAGGTAGCGATGTGCGTGATGATAACGCAAACCTGATTTGTGCCCAGTTATTATTACTAGCTGCAGACGATCCAGATAAAGACATTTATTTATATATTAACTCTCCAGGTGGTTCAGTAACTGCAGGTATGGCAATTTTTGACACGATGGAATATATTAAGCCAGCTGTGGCTACGGTGGGTATGGGATTAGCTGCTTCTATGGGACAGTTCTTGCTTTCTGCTGGTGCAAAAGGAAAACGCTATATTACTCCACATACTCGCGTTTTAATGCATCAACCGCTTGGTGGTGCAGGTGGTACAGCTACCGAAATTCGTATTAATGCTGATTTGATTTTGCAAATGAAGCAGGAACTTTCTCAGCTAAATGCCAAGCACACTGGTAAGAGTGTGGAACAAATTATTGCTGACTCTGATCGCGACCACTGGTTTACTGCGCAAGAAGCCGTAGAATACGGTTTTGCCGATCATATTATTGCTAATGCTTCGGCAGTAATTGGTGGCGGTGGAATTTCTGGTCATCATGAATTAGGTACACACTAAGGCGAGTCGAAAGTTAGAAAGTTTGTAATATGCTAAAAGATACACAAAGCACTTTTGGAATACAAGATACGGCTATCGCCTCTATGCCTTGGAAAGTAGGGCAGGAACTTCCAGTTAGTCGCTATATTTTGCCTAATTTTGAGGAGCGTACTCCTTATGGTTATAAACGGCAAGATCCTTACGCGAAACTATTCGAGGATCGTATTGTATTTTTGGGAGTACAGGTAGACGACGCTTCTGCTGATGATGTGATGGCGCAGCTATTAGTGCTGGAATCTTTAGATCCAGAAGCACCTATCACCATGTATATTAACTCACCAGGTGGTTCATTTACTGCGCTTACCGCGATTTATGACACCATGCAATATATTAAGCCGCAAATTCAGACGGTTTGTTTAGGGCAAGCAGCCTCAGCAGCAGCTGTACTTCTAGCTGCCGGTTCTCCAGGACGTCGTTTAGCTCTTCCTAACGCTCGCGTGCTAATTCATCAGCCTGCTATGGAAGGTGTACAAGGACAAGCCTCTGATATTGCTATTGTGGCTGATGAAATAGACCGCATGAATCGCTGGTTAATTGATACTCTCGCTAAGCACTCTGGCACCCCAGCCGAACAAATAGAACGCGATATTTCGCGTGATAAGATTCTTACCGCTTTACAAGCCAAAGAATACGGTCTAGTAGACCAAGTTTTGGTATCCCGCAAAGCGGTTCAGAACGGCTAAACTATTATTAGTAGCAATTAGTAATGCTGGCTTTGATGGTTAAGAGAGGAATGTAAATGTCACCAACTTTAGACGCAGCTGATGTGCCTAAGTGCTCTTTTTGCCAGAAAAGCCAGCGTCAAGTACGTAAACTAATTACCGCAGGTGGCGTTTATATTTGCAACGAGTGCGTAGACTTGTGCAATGAAATCATTGAAGAAGAACTAGGGGCAGAAAATAATGCAGAAAATGCCCACACAGAATTGCCTACCCCTAAAGAAATATATGCTTTCTTAGATGAGTACGTGGTAGGGCAGAACACTGCTAAACGTACTTTAGCAGTTGCCGTATATAATCACTATAAACGGATTAAGGCTCAAGAAAACGTTAATAAAATCAAGCGCTCAAACGGGGCTGAAGAAGTAGAGATAGGTAAATCTAATATCTTACTTATGGGGCCTACTGGAACTGGGAAAACCTATCTCGCGCAGTCTTTAGCCAAACTTCTTAACGTGCCTTTCGCAATAGCAGACGCTACTGCGCTCACCGAAGCTGGCTATGTGGGAGAAGATGTAGAAAATATCTTATTAAAGCTCATTCAAGCCGCCGATAACGATATTGAACGTGCTCAAAAAGGTATTATCTATATTGATGAGATTGATAAAATCTCTCGCAAATCTGAAAATCCTTCTATTACGCGAGATGTATCTGGGGAGGGAGTACAG
>CAMCHI010000007.1 GCA_945874735.1 uncultured Arcanobacterium sp.
GTTTCTCAAGTAACTATTGCTGCTTCTAATGACGATACTTTACCGTTGCTAGTATCGGTTTGTTTAGAAATTGAAGGCGAACAAATTTCTTTAATGGCTACTGACCGTTATCAATTAGCTGCCCGCGATATTGTTTGGGAACCAACTGATAGTAGTATTAAGAAACGCATTTTAGTGCGTGCTTCACGTTTACTAGATATTGCTAAATCTTTAGGCACTGCTAGTACAGTAGAAATTTATTTTGATAATGCAGAAAACACTTCCATTATTGCTTTTAAGGGTGCGGGTAAACAAAACACTGTACAACTTATTGAAGGAGAATATCCTCCAGTAAAAACTCTTTTTCCCACAGAAAGTGAAGGATACGCTAGTGTAGATCGCAATTCATTATTTGATGCGATTAGACGTTCACGGGTAGTGGTAGAAAAAAATGCAGCAGTGCGACTTTCTTTTAGTAGTGAAGAAGTAGTAATTGAAGCCGGGGACGGCAATGCTGCACAGGCTTCTGAAGCAATTAACGTAGAGTTAAATGGTGAAGAAATTACATTAGCGTTTAGTCCAAGTTTGTTACAAGACGGAATTTCCGTGATTAATTCTCCACAAGTAAGAATTGCTTATACACTTCCTTCTAAGCCTGCTTTACTTATTCCAGAGGATAAAGACGGAGAAATTATTCCAGGTTTCAAAATCTTAATGATGCCGATTCGTACTTTTGGGTAAATAAAATAGTAGAAAGTAACTTAATCTTTAACAGTTACTTTCTACTACAAATATTGTAAATATAAAGTTTAGAAACTAATTACTGGTGTACATTTCAGATCTTGCTTTAACTAACTTCCGTTCCTATGCAGATATAATTTTGCATTTTTCCCCAGGAGTTACTGTTTTTGTGGGCGAAAACGGGCAAGGAAAAACCAACTTAGTAGAAGCAATTGCTTATTTTGCTACTTTTTCTTCGCACCGAGTAGGAAATGATGCAGCTTTAGTAAAATTAGGACAAAATCAAGCTATTATTAGGGCTAAAGCAGTAAATGCAGAAAAAACTGCGTTATTAGAGCTAGAAATAATTGCAGGAAAAGCAAATAGAGCTAGATTAAATCGTGGCAATATTCGGGCTAGTGAATTATTAGGTTTAGTAAAAACAGTGGTTTTTGCTCCAGAAGATTTACAACTTATTAAAGGTGAGCCTGGAGTAAGGCGAGCATTTTTAGACACTTTAATGATTCAACAGCAACCCCGTCTAGCAGCTGTAAAACAAGAATATGAAAAAGTGTTAAAACAGCGTGCAGCGTTACTGAAAAGTGCTGGAAAAATAAAACGTCGAGGTAAAGTTTTTGATGATACTACTTTAACCATTTGGGATCAGCAATTAGCTAGATTAGGTGCACAAATAATTGTGGCACGCGAAAAAATGGTATATGCCCTACAGCCACATGTAAAAAAATATTATGAAGCTGTTTCTGGGGGAAAAGGGGAAGCTAAATTAACTTATGAAGCAAATATAAACAAATATTTTAATCAGTTAAATAGCTATTCTAGTAACATTGCCACTGCTAATAATGTTATTTCTGAAGATAAAAATATAAATATGAGCAGAAATTCTGCTTTTGGTTCAGATAATACAGTTACAGAAATTGAACTAATTTTATTACAAGCTCTTACTAGTGCGCGAGAAGCAGAAATTGAGCGAGGAATAAATTTAGTTGGCCCACATCGTGATGAATTATTATTAGAATTAGGAGATTTTCCGGTTAAAGGATATGCTTCACACGGAGAAACTTGGTCGTATGCTTTAGCATTACGTTTAGCTTCTTGGGAATTATTAAGACTTCAAGCTCAAGATATTTGGGACGATTTAAGTGAACCAATTCTAATTTTAGATGACGTGTTTGCAGAATTAGATGCACAGCGCAGAGAAAGATTAGCCCAAATAGTAAAAGAAGCGGAACAAGTTTTTGTAACTTGTGCAGTAGCAGCTGATTTACCTACTCAATTAGTGGGGGATGTTTTCCAAGTATCGGCAGGAATAGTGACCCAAATTAGCGCAGTGAATGTAGAGGAATAATTTATGTCTATTTTAGATTATGAAGATAAATTACCTTTACAACTTTTAGCGCGCGCACAAAAAAATGCTTGGAATAAAGGGTGGCGCAAAAAACCTTTGAATTTGGAAGTTTTACCTGCAATAAAATATCCACAATTAGGTGAAGATGTAGTGATAGCTTCACCTGGGCAAGAAGTTGGTTCAGGGGCACACCCTTCTTATCGAGATCCAAAATTTTTCAATGTTTTGTTAGAGCAAGTTATTTCGGTGGAAGCTTGGACTGAAAAAGTTGATATAGCTCGTCTTTACCAACGGTGGCCAGAAATTGTGGGAGAAAGAATTGCCGCTAATTGCACTTTAGAAAGTTTTTCCTCTCAAGGGGTGATGGTGTTACGTACTCGTAATCTTTCTTGGAAAACTCAATTGACAGCTTTATCAGCACAGTTAGAAGCAAAATTAGCACAAGAATTAGGTAATAATGTGGTGCGTGAGATAATAATCGAAGGACCTCATCAAAAATCTTGGAAACACGGAACTAGATCTGTGCCAGGACGCGGGCCACGCGACACATATGATTAAGTAGCGTATATAAACTTTATTGTTTGTAGATTTTTCTTAAAAAAGTCATTATTGCAACATTATCCACAAACTAGGGACAGTAGTCGAAAACCCACTTATTTTCAATTAGAATAGTTTTGGTTTATTTATTGTAGGTACCTACCTAAAAAGAGGTTAAAACGCTTTAGAAAGTGCTTAATAACTTTTTATAGGTTAGGTGACGCAATTTACTACGAAATATGAGGTGATCTCAAAGCGTGGCTAATGAGAATCCAGAAATGAATAATGTCCAACCTGAAGCCAGTTATGGAGCTTCAGATATTACGGTACTCGAAGGTTTGGAAGCAGTTCGTAAACGTCCAGGTATGTATATTGGCTCCACTGGAGAACGAGGACTGCATCATCTAGTTTATGAAATTGTAGATAACTCCGTAGACGAAGCATTAGCTGGATATTGTACACATATTGAGGTAACGCTACTAGAGAATGGCGGAGTGCGCGTAGTAGACAACGGTCGTGGTATTCCAGTAGATATTCACCCAACCGAAAAAGTTTCTGCAGTACAAGTAGTAATGACCGTATTACACGCAGGAGGTAAATTCGGCAACGGATCTTATGCAGTTTCCGGCGGATTACACGGTGTAGGTGTATCAGTAGTAAACGCTTTAGCTACCCGAATGGAAACTGAAGTACGCCGTGATGGTCATGTGTGGCGTATTCAGTATGAAAACGGTGTGCCAGTAGCTCCTCTAGCTAAAGGTGAACCTACTGATCTAACCGGCACTACTCAAACTTTCTGGCCTAATGCTGAAATTTTCGAAACCACAGATTTTGATTTTGAAACTTTGCGCAAACGCTTCCATCAAATGGCGTTCTTAAATAAAGGTTTGCGAATTACTCTAATTGATGAACGTCCCACTGCTGTTTCTGAAGGAGATGAAGTAACTGGTAGTGGTGAAGGTAATACGGAATTACCTAAAGCAGGACGAGCAGAAGTTTCCTATAAGTACGACAACGGTATTCATGACTACGTAGAGTATTTAGTACGTACTAAAAAAACTGAACGAGTACATGAAGAACCAATTTATTACGAAGCAGAAGACAAAGAAAAGCAAATTTCAGTAGAAATAGCTATGCAGTGGACCAGTGCTTACTCCGAGTCCATGAATACTTTTGCCAACACGATTAACACCACTGAAGGTGGAACGCATGAAGAAGGATTCCGTGCGGCTCTCACCTCGGTGATTAATAAGTACGCACGCGATAAAAACTTACTGAAAGATAAAGACCCTAATCTTTCCGGCGAAGATATTCGGGAAGGTTTAACTACCGTTATTTCGGTAAAAATTGGTGAGCCACAGTTTGAAGGACAAACTAAAACCAAACTAGGAAATACCGAAGTACGTACTTTTGTACAACAGCAAACTTACGCCCAATTAACCGACTGGCTAGATATGCACCCTTCCGAAGGGCGGGAAATTATACGTAAAGCTACCCAAGCTTATAGCGCTCGCTTAGCGGCACGAAAAGCACGAGAAGCTACCCGTAGAAAGTCGGTATTAGAATCTGCTTCCATGCCTGGAAAACTAAAAGATTGCACTTCTAACAAACCAGAAGAATGTGAAATTTTTATTGTAGAGGGTGATTCTGCTGGTGGTTCAGCCGTTAATGGACGTGACCCGAAACATCAAGCAATTATGCCTATTCGGGGCAAAATCTTAAACGTAGAAAAAGCCCGTCTAGATAGAGCACTTTCTTCCGATTCAATCCAAAGTTTAATTGCTGCCTTTGGTACTGGTGTGGGAGAAGATTTTGATATTTCCAAATTGCGGTACCACAAAATCGTATTCATGGCAGACGCTGATGTGGACGGTCAGCATATTGCCACTCTTTTACTTACTATGGTTTATCGGTATATGCGTCCATTAATTGAAGGTGGATTTATTTACTTGGCTATGCCTCCGCTGTATCGAATTAAATGGACTAATGCTCCGCATGAATATGTGTTCTCAGATCGGGAACGCGATGAAGCGTTGAAAAACGGTTTAGCTAATGGCAAGAAATTACCAAAAGCTGAAGGGCAAGGTATTCAGCGCTACAAAGGTTTGGGAGAAATGAACGATTCTGAATTGTGGGAAACCACTATGGATCCAGAAACCCGCACCTTAAAACAGGTTTCTATCGGAGAAGCTGCTGCTACAGACGAAACTTTCTCTATTCTAATGGGTGAAGATGTGGTTTCTCGTAGAAGTTTCATTCAACGTAATGCACACGACGTCCGCTTCCTCGACATTTAAGGGTTATTGTGAGTAAAGAAAACGAAACTAACGAAAACGAAGAAATAACTTACAACCACGGCAAAATCATGGAAGTGGATCTCCAAAAAGAGATGGAAACTTCCTACTTAGATTATGCGATGTCAGTGATTGTGGGACGTGCACTACCAGATGTGCGCGATGGACTAAAGCCTGTACATCGGCGCGTAATTTATGCGATGTGGGACGGTGGTTACCGTCCAGATTCGTCATTCTCGAAAGCCGTAAAAATCGTGGGTGATGTAATGGGTAATTTCCACCCACACGGTGACGTAGCTATTTACGACACGATGGTACGTTTAGTGCAACCTTGGTCGATGCGTTACCCATTAGTTGCAGGACAAGGTAATTTTGGTACTGCCGGTGATTTAGGTGCGGCGGCTGCACGTTATACAGAAGCTAAAATGGCTCCTTTAGCAGCAGAAATGGTGCGCGATATTCATGAAAACACGGTAGATTTTCAGCCTAACTTTGATGGATCTATTGAAGAACCAACCGTTTTAACTGCTCGTTTCCCTAATCTATTAATTAATGGATCAGAGGGCATTGCTGTAGGTATGGCCACTCGTATTCCTCCGCATAACTTACGAGAAGTAGCTGCGGGAGTGCAGTGGTATTTAGAAAATCCTGAAGCCACCCGTGATGAACTATTAGCCCAGCTAATGTTGCGTATTAAAGGCCCTGATTTTCCTACCGGTGCCACTATTTTAGGTACGAAAGGTATTGAAGAACTTTACCGTACAGGTCACGGCTCGATTACCCAGCGTGCAATTGTAGAAGTTGATGAAATTAATGGACGGCAGTGTCTGGTAGTTACTGATCTTCCTTATCAAGTAAATCCTGATCGTTTACTAGATAAAATGGTGGAAGGTATTAAAGACGGTAGGCTTCCAGGTATTGCTGACATTCGCGATGAGTCCTCAGGACGTGCTGGTCAGAGAATTGTGATTGTGCTTAAGCGTGACGCGGTAGCAAAAGTAGTGCTTAATAATCTATACAAGCACACCCAACTACAAAACAACTTCCCTGGCAATATGTTGGCACTGGTAGATGGAGTACCACGTACGCTTTCTTTAGATGGTTTTATTTACTACTGGGTAAAGCATCAAATTGAAGTAATTCGCCGTCGTACGGAATATCGTTTAGCAAAAGCTGAAGAACGCTTAATGATTTTAGAGGGTCTAGTAAAGGCACTAGATCAGCTAGATGCAGTGATTGCTTTAATTAGAGCTTCTCAAACTCCAGAAGAAGCCCGTAACGGTTTAATGGATTTGCTAGATATTAACGAAATACAAGCTGATCATATTCTAGCGATGCAGTTGCGTCGTTTGGCAGCTTTAGAACGGCAAAAAATCTTAAATGAAAAAGCCGAAAAAGAAGCATTATGTGCAGAATATCGTGATATTTTGGCTAAGCCGGAACGGCAACGCAAAATTGTTTCTCAAGAGTTACAAGAAATTGTAGATAAGTATGGTGATGAACGCCGTACCACGATTTTGCCTTTCGATGGGGAAATGACGGTAGAGGATTTAATTCCTGAAGAAGACGTGGTAGTTACTATTACTCGTTCTGGATTTATTAAGCGCACAAAAGTTTCTGAGTATCGTGCTCAACATCGTGGTGGTAAAGGTATTAAAGGAACCACTTTACGTGGCGATGACGTGGTAGAACATTTCCGTGTAGCTTCCACTCATGATTGGCATTTGTTCTTTACCAACATGGGACGAGTTTACCGGATTAAAGGATACGAAATTCCTGAAGGTTCACGTGAATCTAAAGGACAGCATATTGCGAACTTGTTGGCATTCCAGCCTGAGGAACGGATTGCTTCGGCTATCTCCATTCGAGATTATGAGCAGGCAGAGTTCTTAGTATTAGCTACTGAGGACGGCTTAGTGAAAAAGACTTTGCTGCGCGATTATGACTCTGCTCGTACTGGTGGTTTGATTGCAATTAAGTTACGTGAACGGGAAGATGGCAGTTACGACCAAGTAGTTTCTGCTCGTCTTGCTAATGAAGGTGAAGATTTGTTCCTGGTTTCTCGTAAAGGTCAATCTTTGCGTTTCACTGCTTCTAATGAGGCTCTGCGCCCTATGGGTCGAGCTACTTCCGGTGTGACGGGTATGAAGTTCCGCAGTGGAGATTCTTTGCTCACTATGGACGTGGTACGAGATGACTCAGAAGTATTTATCGTTACTGAGGGTGGTTTTGCAAAGCGAACCAAGGTAGAAGAATACCGTGTACAAGGCCGATCTGGACTAGGTATCAAGGTGGCTAACTTGGTGGAAGCCAGAGGTGATTTAGTGGGTGCTTTAATTACTGGGCCTGATGATGAAGTGTTAGTGATTATGGAGCAAGGAAAAGTGGTGCGTTCGGCAGTAAATGAAGTAAACATTACAAGCCGTAATACGCAAGGTGTGACTTTTGCTCGTCCAGACGCAGGAGATAGGGTATTAGCTATCGCACTTAATTTGGAAAAAGACTCAGTAGAAGTAGAAGCAACTGACGATACAGTTACTGACAGTGAAGTAGCTAGTAATATAGAAAACACTGCCGGTATTGAGAAAGAAAACCCTACAAATTTGCAGCAAGAAGCGTAAGCTAGAGTTTAACGGCAAGAAGTGAGGTAATCATGCAAGTTACACGAACCATTTTTGCGCATCGCGGAGTGTGTCATAAAGCGCCGGAAAATACTTTGGCTGCTTTTGAGAAAGCACATGAAAGTGGAGTGCGTTGGCTGGAAACTGACGTGGATATTTTAGGAGATGGGACTGCCATTGTAATCCATGATTCTACTTTGGATCGTACCACTAATTTATCTGGCTCATACTATGGTTTAACTGCTGCTGATTTGCCAAAAATTGACGCTGGCTGGTGGTTTTCTCCAAAATTTGCTGGGGAACCGTTACCTACTTTGCGAATGTTGGTAGATTTTTTAAATCGCACCGGTATGAACGCTAATATCGAAGTGAAAGGCAACGAAGCGGGTAGAGCAATGACTTCCCAGCTAGTTGATTCAGTAATTGCAGAACTGGAACGGCTAGAACATGGACGTGAAGTAATTATTTCCTCTTTCAGTCCGCTTATTTTGGAACTATTTAGAGATAGAGCGCCAAAACTGGAACGAGGAGCATTATTTACTGCTGGTAGTTTATTTGGAGATTGGAAGTCGATTCTAGAAATCACTGAGTCTACTTATATTCACCCACAAGATAAAGGCCTATTGCGTGAGCATATTCAGTTTGCACGTAAATTTGGTTATGGCGTGAATGTGTGGACGGTAGATACTCCAGATCGAGCTAATGAACTCTTAAATTGGGGTGCTACTGGTATTTTTACAAATCGAGCTGATAAGTTAATACATTTAGAAACAAAAGTAGCGCAACTATCCTAATGTTTAAGAATTTAGACATTTAAATAATTATGGTTTTAGGTTTAGTAGCTTTAGATTTATTGATGTAACTAAAAATTAGTTATTAGGAGATAAAGATGACAACACCAGAGTTTTCTTCCCCAACTATCAAGCCGGAAGTAAAGACGGTAAATCCAGTAGATACCACACCTAAAAGTGCTACTGCCGTAAAAAGAACTGCTATCAGAAATGTGCGTATGACCATTTCACGGGTAGATCCATGGTCGGCATTAAAAATATCGTTTTTAGTTTCGGTGGCTATCGGAATTATGACGGTAGTGGCGGTAATGATTTTATGGTTCATGCTTGATTCTATGCATGTATGGGCAGGTATCCATGATCTATTAACTACTTTTAACAATGAGCAATTGTTAAAGTTGGCACAGTTCCTAGAGTTTGGACGGATTATTCCGTTTACTATTGTGGTGGCAGTGGCAGAAGTAGTGTTGTTTACTTTGCTGGGCGGGCTACTTGCGTTGGTGTTTAACGTAGTATCTATGCTGGTAGGTGGGTTTAGAATCACAGTGACAGACGAGTAATACTTACTCCAATAAATTGTAATAGTGTGAGTTGCATTGCTCCCCGCTTAATATATTTGTACTTTCTTCTGGTTATGTTGTAATCTAATTCGGCACGCAGTTTTTAGTTTTTATTTACGAAACAAAAAACTGCGAGTCGAAAAGGGCCTATAGCTCAGTCGGTTAGAGCGCTACACTGATAATGTAGAGGTCGATGGTTCGAGTCCATCTAGGCCCACGCAAGAATATTCCTGCAAAGGAGGCGTTGTGAAAAAGGTAATTCTTACAATTATCGGTTTCCTAGTCGGATATGCTATATTCTTGAAGGTGGCTGAAGAAGCTGATCGCCGAGCTGTTTGGCAGCAGGTGGCTGATTCTTTAGACTAACTACCGAGTCTTTAAGATGAGGGGCTATGGCGCAATTGGTAGCGCACCTGCTTTGCAAGCAGGGGGTTACGGGTTCGAGTCCCGTTAGCTCCACCAATAGGACGCTCATTTTGATGCAAAGTGAGCGTCTTTTTGTTTTGCCCGGACGGGCAGCGTTTTGGCTTGCCAGGGGTGGTTTCTGGGGGAGTGGCTGGCCGCTGGGTGGGTGCAGTGGGTGGACCTTATAGGTTTACGTGCTTGCTACAACATCTATAAAGAGATTTTCTGAATTCTGAAAGATGCTTTTATGTTTGATTTTCTAGACAATCCCATTGTTTTTGCATTTACTTCTTTAGCAATCACCTTCGGATCAGTTTTTATGGTTTATTTGGAAATGCCTCCGAAGGTTGTCAAAAAGACCGGCAGGACTCGAACCCTAGGTGAACGACTATCTGATCTTAGTCGAAATGGCAAGGTGTTTCTGTTTGTCTTCATAGTATCAGCGGTAGGCTCAATCGCTTCCATTATCGATGTTTTCATCACCTAGTATTCACACGTCTATCTGGGCAAGAAACGGACTATGCTCTGGATATAAACAATGATTGTGCTTAGTCTGCGCAAATAGTCATTGCGCCCGCAAAACTCACATCACAAAAGCGCCAATTGACCTTAATCTTGATGATAAGGTTGGCAAGGTCGATAGTGAGCGTGAGAGGTTTTAAGACGCGATCGATGAGTTGCTTCCTGAGATCTATGTTAATCTGAGCAACAATGGCAATTTTCAGTCGGCTTATGTGAAGCGTCTTGAGTCCGCAGTGAAGCGAACCCAGAGCGAATTTATCAGCCTGTTGAAACAAGAGATTAAAAATGTGAATCGAAAGAAGTGTGCGCATTAGTCCGTACGGCGCTATAGAGGTAACCTATCACTGATGCATGATGAAGAATGTTACAAGAAGCTTGTGGGTCCTACACACCTTCGCAGGTACGGTCAGTACTTTACGCCAGAGCCTCTCGCGCGACTCATGGCTCGTTGGTTGGATCAGGTTAAACCAAAGAAAGTGCTTGATCCAGCTTCTGGGAATCATGTGTTTGCGAGATCGCTATTGGACATCGGCAGCGCAGCACATATTGTGGAATTTGAAATTGATCCCATCATTGCTTCTGAGTTTCCAACCCCTGCCAATGCTGAAACATTTTGCCAAGATTTTCTATTGAGTTCGTGGAGTGAACAGTACGACGGAATTATTGCAAATCCCCCATACATGAAATTTCAGCTGATCGAGAATCGAGATGCAATCAGGAAGAACTTTGTAAGGCATCATGAGAGCGTCCCAAACTGGCAATCTAATATCTACGTACTATTTCTGCTGAAGGCGCTGCGACAGTTGCAAGATGCCGGAAGGATGATCTTCCTAGTCCCTCATGATTTTCTTGATTCTAAAAGCGGCAACTTATTGAAGGCTGAATTGGTACGTACGAGATGTCTGGAGGGAGTTATCAGTCTTGAGCAATTTGACGGCGATATATTTCCTGAAGCCTTAACATCCTCATCTCTTCTCAAAATTTCCGGCAAAGTAAATGATGCCGTCTATTTTTCGCGACCGAAAAATAGTTTTGAGCTTGAAGAAGCTGTGATGACTGATGGAATTGGTAAGCAGGTGCCTTACGGCAGTCTATTAGTTGAAGCGAAATGGGGTACATACTTTTCTGGTAAGGATCTGGTTAATAGTGAGTGGCGCATAGGTGATTTTGTTGAAGTTAAACGAGGGATCGCTACTGGCGCTAACGAATTCTTTATTCTTTCACCTTCTCATGCCAAAACGCTTGGTATTTGTGAGCATGAACTAACAGATGTTGTCTCAAAGTCCTCACTAATTAAGGGTGCTGAATTTAATACCTCCCATATGGAGCGACTTATTGAGTCAGATTCTAAATGTAAACTTTTCACTCCTAAAGAACGCCTCTCTGAAGGGGCTTGGGCTTATGTCCATGCGGGGGAGGAGGCTGGCTGGCATAAGAAGTATTTGTGTGCCGCACGCAAAGAGTGGTTCCGTTCGGAGACAAGGGAGCCTGCGCCGATTTGGGTTTCCCAGGCAAGCCGAGGGAATATTAGGGTAGTGAGGAACCGAAGTGATGCACTCAACCTGACAACATTTCACGGCGTTTGGCCCTCCAAGTTTTTAGGTTTGACTGCGGACTCTGTATTTGCGCTGCTTATTTCGGAAATTGGTCAGGACTCTTTGCTTAGATCTGTAAAGCGGATGGCGAATGGACTGTTGAAGATTCAGCCAGGAGATCTGAAAGCAGTTAATTCTCCGAACTTGATTAAGGACCCAGCAGCTTTACGAGAGCTAGACCGACTAGGTGCGCGTATCGGGTCTGATCTTTCGAGCCACCTCGGAGAACTCGAGCAGATAAATAAGATAGTTGCTCAACTGCTCTGAGGGTCTGTTTAAGGCTTAGGATACGCGCTCGAGATTTTGTAGATGTCGCCAATGTTGCAACCAAGTCTGCCCCTTGTTAGCCATGCAACGGTACATCTGAGGGTAATGTCGAGATTCAATTCAAGGCGTAACCACCAGCAAGTTTTTGTTGTTTTGTTTATATCAATGTAAAAAGCCTTGTGATGTTAGGTAAATACTGTCACTTTAATAAGATTAGCTGAGCCGACTACACGTTTATATATCTGAATTATTTACCGATACTGGATATCTCTGATAGAGAAGAATTAACTACTATTAAAGCTGGATACTAATGTGGTTCTGCTATTTTATTTTGCTGAATAATATTATTGATATTGATAGTTGAAAATTAAATTTTAAATTATGGTCACTTTTTAGTTTTTCCATTTAGTGATTTTAATTGTTTTTTCAAGGATAACCCGCTATTTTTTGACAACACCTACCGCTAAGGCTATCCTAACCTGTGGCATTAACGAAACATAATGCTTTTTTAATTCCGGTAATGTGCCAACATTGCGTTCTAGTGATTGGGGTTGTTCATGTTTCTTGCCTCCTTTCTGATCGGCTTACGAGAAGGTATGGAAGCAGCCCTAATTATTGGAATTTTAGTTGCTTTCTTAAAACGGGAAAATCAGCACTCAGCTATCTCTCCCCTTAAATACGGAGTAATAAGCGCAATCCTGCTTTCTCTATTATTTGGAGCAATTTTTACTTTTGGTAGTCAAAGTTTAAGTTTCCAAACCCAAGAAATCTTGGGCGGGTCTATGTCGATTCTGGCAGTAGTGATGATTACCGGCATGGTTTTTTGGATGTTTAAACTGGGCGTAAATATGCGTGCCGAACTAGAAGGAACAGCACGAAACGCTTTAGGTGGTAACAACCTAAAAATTTCCATGTTTTGGATTGCGTTCATATCCGTAGGTAGAGAAGGAGTAGAAACTACTCTGATGCTTTGGGGCTGGGCAATGCAACCTTTAGCCTTATTAGGGGCACTTGCCGGCATTATTACTGCTTCTATAATCGGATATTTTGTGTATCGCGGAATGTTACACATAAATTTCCGAGTTTTCTTTGCTTGGACGGGTGCTTTCCTTATAGTGGTGGCTGCCGGAATTTTAGCTTACGGTATTCACGACCTACAAGAAGCAGCTATTCTCCCTGGTCCTTTCTCAGGTGCTCCAATCACTCCTACTAATTTTCGTACTGGCGAAGTATTAACTGGTTTCTTTACCACCTTGCCATACTGGGGAGCAGCCTATCCTTTTGGTTGGGCTTTTGATTTACAAAACGTAATTTCTCCTGACGGTTTCTTAGGAGCGTTCTTAAAAGGAACTATTGGTTTTACTCCACTTATGAGCTGGCTAGAAATCACTGCTTGGGCAATTTATTTGTTAGTAGTATTTCCAGCATTTATTCGACGAGTACGTGCAACTCGTCCACAACTTACTCAAGTTGCGGGCACTTGCCCTAACTGCACAACCCAAAATATATCCATCCCGTCTGAAAGGACATCTGAATGAGCCGTATGGCACGTGCAGTAGTTTGCCTTCCAGTTTTAGCTTTAGCTTTAACTGCTTGTTCGCAAACTGGAACCTCTAACTCTAATTCTTCTTCTGAATCGCAAGCAAATATTAGTGTTACTTCCACGGCAGATGCTTGTACACTTTCTACAGCACAAGGTGTGTCTGGCCCTGCTACTTTCACCATTAAAAACGACGGCACGCAAGTTACCGAGTTTTATCTATTAGCTTCCGATGGTTTGCGTATTATCGCTGAAAAAGAAAACATTGCTCCAGGCACTAGCGCAGATCTAGCTGTTACTTTGCAGCCAGGCAAGTACTTTACTGCTTGTAAGCCAGGAATGCGGGGTGCAAATGTTGGAGAAGCTGAATTTACGGTAACTGGTGAGCGTGTAGAGCTAACTGGTGAGGATAAAGAACTTTTCGACGCAGCCGTAGTGGATTACGTAAACTTTGCTAAGAACGAGGTAGCAGAACTACTACCAAAGGTAGAAGAGTTTGCACAAGCATATATTGCAGGCGATGACGCAAAAGCTAAAGAGCTATATGCGCCAATTCGTGTACATTACGAACGTATTGAACCAATTGCAGAGGCTTTAGGTACGCTAGACCCACGTATTGATTACCGTGAAATTGATTATCTGGCAGAAGCAGAATTGTTGGCGCAAGACGATCCTACTTTCACTGAATGGCTCGGTTTCCATCGTATTGAAAAGGATCTTTGGCCACCAGCAGCAGATGCTGTACAGCCAGATGGTTCATCAGCACATGAGGGTTGGAAGGTATCTACCCCAGCTGATCGTAAGCGCATTGGTGAAACTTTGATTGCCGATGTACAGGCACTATACGATGCTATGCATACTGAAACTTATATTGCCGATAACGAGATTGATATTGCTACTATTTCTAACGGCGCAGCTTCATTATTAGAAGAAATCGCAGTAGGTAAAGTGACGGGTGAAGAAAATTGGTGGTCGCATTACGATCTATGGGACTTCCAAGCTAATCTTGAGGGATCACGTATTGCTTTCGATCTAGTAGCACCAATTGCTGAACGCAAGAATGAAGAAGGTAAAGCATTAGTAGCTGAAATCGATAAGGCATTCGATGCTTTGCAAGCTGAGTTGAGCAAGTATGGTAGTTTAGAAGAAGGTTTCGTGCTATACGACAAAGTGACTACTGAACAGCAGAAAGAATTAGTAACCAAACTTGACGCTGCACGCGAACCGTTATCTCGTCTTACTTCCACTATTTTAGGAATTGGGTAATGACCACAAGTTCGCATAACGAACCACCAAAAACTCCGGCGGGACTATCCCGCCGGGGTTTCCTGGCATTAACCGGCGCTGCAGTAGCGGGCGCTGGGGTGGCAACTGCCGGATTGTCTTTGGCTAATTCAGCCGGAATTATCCAAGGTGGTGCAAATACTGATTTAGAACGCTTAGAGTATGCTTTTCATGATGCCAAGTTACAAAGTGGCATTATTACTCCGGCGCAAGAACAAATGTTTTTTGCTGCTTTCGACTTACTAGAGGGCACTACTCGCACAGATTTAATAGAGTTACTTAAAGACTGGTCGTATGCGGCTAACCGTTTGATGATGGGTATTCCGGTGGCTGCCGGTGGTGCCTTCGATGGTGATCCGCTTTCTCCACCTGCGGACACGGGAGAGGCAGCTGATCACGGCCCGTATGGTTTAACTCTTACTTTCGGGTTTGGACGTTCTTTGTTTGAGGATGAATCAGGAACGGATCGTTTTGGTTTACGTTCTCAGCTTCCCCCGTCTTTCGTGTCGTTACCGAAAATGATTAACGATTTTATTCAACCAGCTATTTCTAATGGTGATTTGTGTGTACAGGCTTGTGCTAATGACCCGCAAGTAGCAATTCACGCTATTCGCAACCTGACTCGTATTGCTTTTGGGCGAGCAAGTATCCGGTGGTCACAAATAGGTTTTGGACGAACTTCGTCCACTTCTAAATCTCAGTCCACTCCCCGTAATCTATTTGGGCAAAAGGACGGCACAAACAATCTGAAAGCAGAAGAACCAGAGAAACTGGCTCAACACGTTTGGATTGATGAAGGTCCGGCTTGGGCGCGTGGTGGTAGCTATCTTATCGCGCGCAAAATCAGCATGACTATTGAGGTATGGGACGGTGTGCGCTTGGAAGAACAAGATCGTGTGCTGGGTCGTGCCAAAGGTAGCGGTGCCCCATTATCTGGGGGAGAAGAATTTACCCAACCAGATTTTCATAAGAAAGGCGCAGATGGGAAAGTATTAATTGATGAGCGTTCCCATGTGGCCCGTACGCACCCAGATAATAATAAAGGTATTGCGATGTTGCGTCGTGGATACAATTTCGTAGACGGTAATGATGAGCATGGCAGGTTAGATGCTGGATTATTCTTTATCGCTTATGTGAAAGATCCACAACGTTTTGCGCAAGTGCATAAAAACATGGCGCGTGACGATATGTTTATTGAATACCTTAAGACTCGTTCTTCTTCGGTGTTTATTGTGCCACCGGGAGTTAAAGAGGGACAATATGTCGGGCAAGCGTTATTTGAGGCGTAATTGATGGAATTTTTCGGAATATCCAGTGGTGAATTCCTAGTTATTGCAGTGGTAGCTTTGGCGGTGGCGGGTCCACAAACTCTCCGGCAAGGCTACACTGCTTTAACTAAATTTTTGACGATGTTTCGTAATATTTCAGCGAGTTTTCGTGTTCAATTACAAAATCAGTTTGCGGTAGGGGAGCAAAGTTCAACTTATCAAGAAGTAACTAAAGACTTGCAAGATATAACAGGTAAAGTGCATACGGGTTTAGACGCATTGTGGCCGCAGAATTTAATTCGTGAAACAGTGCAAGCAGAATTGCAAGCATGGACGCAGTTAGCTACCCAAAGCACCACCTTACCGGCTTCAGATAATAGTGCGCCTAGTACTTCTCCTGCTGCTAAAACTTTAGCTAAAGAAAACCAATCAGAAAACGCTTCATAGCTTAATGATAAAAAGTAAAAATTTGGCTTAAACAAACAAACTATAAATAGCTTACAATTTAGATACTTGTATAAAACTTTATATAGAAGAAGTGAAGAAATGCGACCAACTCATCTTATTGTGCTCCTAATTGTAATTATTTTAGTATTTGGCGCACCAAAATTACCTGCAATTGCTGGTTCAATTGTAGAGGCGTTGAAAGTGTTTCGACGCGGAGCAAAAGAGCTGGTAGAGGAAAACGAGCATGACTCTACAAAAGAGAGTGCATGACCATCCTGAAAATACTCAGAAAATGCACTCTGCCACTGGGGTAATGCCGTTACGAGAACATCTACGAGAATTACGTAAACGGCTCTTATGGAGTATTTTTGCTATTTGCGTGGGAGCGGTAGCAGGGTGGTTTATGTACGAGTCATTAATAGCTTTTATACAAAACCCTTTAACGGCAGTACATACTAGCGATACCAACAAAATAGCGTTAAATTTTCATACGATTGGTTCTGCTTTTAATTTACGGTTAAAAATAGTGTTTTATACTGGGTTTTTTCTGGCTTCCCCGTTTTGGATTTATCAGTTTTTTGCTTTTATTACCCCAGCTTTGACGCGCAAAGAACGTCGCTATTTATTTTCTTTCACCACAATAGGAGTAATTTTATTTGGGGCTGGGGGAATTAGCGGAATTTTAGTAATGCCTAAAGCAGTAGAATTTTTGACGGCTTTTACCCCAGTAGATACTGTATCTTATATTCAAGCTGAAACTTATATTAGTTTTTATCTCTCTTTAGTAGTGGCTTTTGGATTGTCGTTTTTATTGCCGGAAGCTTTAGTGTTCTTAAACTTTATAGGAGTTTTGCCAGTAAAAAGAATAGTGAAGTTGTGGCGTTGGATTTTATTAGGATGTTTTACTTGCGCGGCTATAATTAATCCTTTGCCTTCTCCGTGGCCGATGGTGATGCAGGCTTTAGTATTGATTGGATTATTTCTGATAGCTATTTTGCTATGCCTAATACGGGAACAAATGCCGATAATTAAAGATTTTTTCCATAGTAAAAAAATATTTTTTGCTCGTAAATGATATTTATTTACATAGGAAATGCTGGGTTTTCCACATTTTGATTTTTCTGAAAATTTTTTCTTATTAAATGTGTAGAATAGGGAACGCGCATAAACTTGCGCCAACTCCGTCCACTTGTGCAAAACTCAATTTAGATTGCGTAGACTGATGAAATCATTTTTTAAGCCTTTGTATGCATTATTAACGGCATTAGTATTAATTGGTAGCTATTTATTTAGTGCCGTACCTAGTGCTAGTGCTACTATCCCCACTCCATCGAATCAAGCTGCACAAATGTATGCGCAGGTAGAAGCAGAATTTTCTGCCACTACTTATGATGATTTGGTTACTTTCTCAGCTCCACGTATCAGATTCTTTGACCAAAATGAAGCACGTACTTATTTAACGCAAAAATTAGGACGCGCTCCTAGTTCTACGGAAATTGATGCGCAAGTTATGCAATGGTACGGAGAGCAGTTAAATTTAAGTGCTGCTTTTAATGAGGTAAAAGCTGAGGCAGCTAATTGGGTGGGAGCGTTAATTGATGCTTCAACCACGGTAGATGCAACTTATTTACGTAATAATCGTTTACCGATTTTGTTTGGGTTAGCATACTTAAAGCATTATTATGATTTCAGCTTTGGCACTACTTCAGCGGTAGAAGAAATTTTATTTAATGCAGAAACTGCTTTTGGAGCACAAAACGGTACTGCGTTATCGCGCCTAGTTACGATAGGACGCATGGGATTTTTAGATGCTTCTGCTTATCGTAGTGCCAGTGCTTATGCCAAGTATTTAAGCCCAATTACTAAAGCATCTACCGTTACTGAATACATTGCGCAAGGTTTAACTAGAGCTGGAGTTAGCACAGATCCTGCCAACTGGTTTAAGACGCAAACTTCAGCGATTATTCGTGAAATCGGGCCAACTTCTCTTTACACTAAGTTTGTAAATGATGGAGCAGTGCGGGAACATTTATTACCTTTGCTTGCCATAGATACCGCCAGTATCTATGTAGGTAATACTGAACATACTGTACAGTTCGGTATGCGAGGTACTTATGCACACTTAAATGACGCAGAGTTTACTTCTTTGCTAGAGAAAAGTTTGGTGGAACATCAAGCATTTTGGGATTTTTGGAAGCGAATCAGCACTACTACTAATCAAATAAGCGCTAATGGTCATGTAGTAGTGATAGATACGTTGAAACGTGCTAATACCTTTGGCTCTACAGCACGAGAGCGGTGGAGTCCTCGTTACGGTACTACCGCAGATGCGGGTATGCGTGAATTTATTTCACCAATGAATTACTACAGCACCTATTTACAAGCTAATGCGCAAAAGTCAGGCACGAGTATCCGTTACTTTATGCAGGACGCATTAGGGCAAGAAGGTACTAATACTTATAGTCACGAACTCACTCACGTATATGACGGTTCGGTATGGTTTAATGGGCACGGACGTCGCAATGACGTGGGTGTGGAAACTTATGCGCGCGGTATTTTTGAAACTGCAAACAATACCCAGCCCGCATTAGGTGGATCTAGTAACTATTTACCTTACTTTAATCTAAATTTGGCTTATGAGCTTGGAGATAATCGAGTACAAAATGCTTCTCCTACTCGTTTTGCTACCCCAGCTGATTTGCAAGAATATATGCGTGGTTTATTAGACGTACTATATTCTCTCGACATTATGGAAGCGCGTGCTGCTTTAGCGTTACCGGCCGCTGATAGAGCAGTAGCTTTTAATAAAGTAGTAGAAACTGCGGTGGATAATAAACCAGAACGTACGCACGACACTTTTTCGCATATTACTGAAGCAGAAGCTGGTGCATTAACTGATATTAATAGCTTAGTAGATGCGTCTATCGTATCGGGTCGGTTAGTGCCTAAAGGTAATCAAACCGTGCAGACTATTACATATAATGAATATGTGGTAGTGCCATTATTTGAGGGAGTATATGCAGGCGTGCAAAATAATGCTGGGCACGTAGGAGATTTTATGTTCCGTCGGCACGCGCATGAATTATTGGCAGACTATGGTTGGGAAAAAGGATTTATTGGCTATCTTTCTGGGCAGTATGCTAATGACCAGGAAGCCTTGAATGCTATCGCGCCTGAACATGGTGGCGATATGAAAGCAATCAAAAAAGCTGCTTTGCAGCGCCGAGCAGAATTATTAGACCAGATGTTGCCAGCTGCTGGTTTTACTGATGCGCAAGCAATGCAAACTGCTATGAATGAAGCATTAAATACTGATTTGGCATTAATGAAAACTAATAAAGCACAAGGTCGGCCTATTATGACTGGTGTGCAGGCAGTGCATAAATTAAAGGATCGGATTTTCCGTGCTTACTTGCTCAGCACCAATGATTTCCGTACTTCTATTTATAAAGAAGAGCCGCCAGCACCAGAACCAGTAGTGCTAGAACCAGTGGTGAAAAGTCTTGCTGCGAAGATAAAACTTACCCAAAATGGGCAGGCGCGTGCTTTCAATGCTAATGATTTTGGAGTGCTAATTGGAGTGGAGTCAGCTAGTGAAGCAGACGGATACGAGAATGTGCCTACTCAAGAAATTTTTGCTGGAGCAGACGGTGACATTGATTTAGGTGAATGGCGTTTTACTAAACCAGGCACTTATCAATTCACGGTGAGTCAAGTAAATACGGGGGTAGCAAATGTTACTTACGATAACGCTACCTATAATGTTACTGTTGTAGTTACTGACCCAAGTGCGGTGGCTACAACTTCTGCACCAGAAAACAACACTGCTAACGCAGGAACAAACAATGCAAACTTGGTGCGTAGAGTGGTGAATAATTTACGTAGCACTACTACTAATAACGCTAATGCTCGTATTGTACCGTTAGAGGCTAATGTGACTATTACTCGCGGAGCACAAACGGTAAACGAAATTGTATTCCACAATATTTATACACATGTACCAGTGGTGGGCGAGATTGTTACTGAGGATTATGAGACTGTAGCTATTGTGGAGGAGATTATTGATGATCCACAGCGGGAGGTTGGTAGTCCTGATGTGGTGATTCGTCCTGGCCGTGAGGGTAGGGTGTTGGTGCGTAGTGTGCAACCTACTTTAGATGGTGTGCCTAATGGTGATCCGGTGGTTACTCGTACTACGGTGGTAGAGATGCAGACTAAGCAGATTTCTCGCGGGGTAAAACCGAAACCAACTTCTCCAGTAGAGGAAACGCCAAACGAACCTGATAATGGCACAGGTAATAACGGCGAAAATACCGGCGATACCACTCCGGATAACAGCGGAAATAATAATAACGCTGGAAATGATGCGCCAGGCACCGCAGACAATACCGATAAAGGTAACGATGTCGGAACTGGCACTGATGAAACCAATACAGGTAATAATTCCAATACTGGAGATGGTAATGCAGTTGATACTGAAAACAACGGCTCAGACACAGATACGCAAACCGTTAATTCAGTACTTGCTGATAAGCCTAAGGGATACCTTAAGACCGCAGCCCAGTTACCTAAACTAGCAGCTACTGGGGTAAATGTTTTTGTCAATCTCTTAGCTTTGCTCTTATTGCTAGGAGCAGGTATTTGGAGTGTGAACCGTAAAGCTATGGCTAATAAGACGGAAGCATAAAATACGCTAATTATGGAAAAGTCACGTGCTATTAACACGTGACTTTTTCATATCCGTTTAATTTTTAACGCGCGTAGTATTACGCGCTATTAATGTAAAGTACAGATTTTTCGTTATTAATCGTTACTAGATTTTAGGATAACTAAAACAAACCATACTTTTTATTAAAGTACAGTTTTACACTACATATTTTCTAGGAAAATACTTATGTTATTAAGGTTTAGTTTCAGGGACGCTATAATACCTTTATGAAAAAACCAAGTAGTTCCTATTCCTTGGCTATAGGTGCTCCAACGACGGAGTTGCCTGTTTCTCCGCCTTTTATACCTACAGCAGAGGGTGTGATTCCTTTTGGTGTGTATAAGGGTGGTTTACCAGAAATAGATAAATTTGCGGTACGAAAAAATTTAGGATTAAATTTTTTGCGTGCGAAACTGGCGCAGAAAAAGTGGCGTTTTGTAGGAATTTTTAGTCCAACAGTAATTATCGGAGCTGCGATTGTAAATACGGGCGTGGTATCGGCAGCTTTCGATTATGTGTTTGACCGGCAAACCCAACAACTGCACGAATTTGCGCGTGAAGTGCCTGCTTTAGGTGGGCCGAAAGTAACTTTTACTACCGAAATTGAGCACGCTTCTTACCATCAGAAACAGCTGGACTTTGATATTCTTACCACGCTTGCTAAAGATTATAAACTTGCCTTAAATACTCCCCATTTAGAAATAAATGCTACTTTGCAGTTACCTACCGTTTTCCCTTTGGAGGAGCTACTACTGGTATCGCGCGTGCCTGACCTATCTACTCCGTTTAACCAAGATAGTGTGAATGTAACTCGTAAAGCTACTTGTTTCCCAGTGCAGGGTTATGCGTTGGTAGGGGATAAGAAATTTAATTTAGACGGTGCTTTCGGGGTGCTTGACGATACTATTGGTTGGTTAGCACGAGAAACACGTTGGCGCTGGGCTAGTGCTAGCGGTAAGAGTGTTAGTGATAAAAGTGCAGATACCCCAGAAACGGTGTGGGGTATTAACTTGGTGGAGGGTCATAACGATTATGATTACACCGAGAACGCTATTTGGCGGGACGGAGAATTAACCTACGTAGGGCGTGCTACTTTCGATTTTGATTCTGCCAATCCGTTACAACCATGGCATATATATACTGATTGTAAAACGGTAGATTTAGTATTTACCCCAGAGGGAATTAGAAAAGGCGATGTCGATTTAGGTATTTTAGCCAGTGTTTATCGCGCACCTTTAGGTAGTTATAGTGGCACTTTGCTAGGAGAAAAGGTTTACAACATTCCTGGTATGGCAGAAAATCATCGTGCTAAGTGGTGAAAGTAGGAGAGGATAATTATGGAAAGTAAAATGCGTCAGCCGCGCCCTTGGTGGGTACGCTGTTTACGGGTGTTTAGTCTTATTTTATTGAGCATATTGCTACTGGTGACTACCGTAGCGCTTTATTTTATTCTCACTGAATATAAGCCAAAAGATGTAGAAGATATTGCGGTGACAGCTCAAGCTCCACAGTTAGATACTGATGATGGTTTAAGTTTATTGAGCTGGAATATCGGCTTTGGAGCTTTAGGGGATAATGCCGATTTCTTTATGGACGGCGGAAAGATGGTACACCCTTCTGATGAGGTGCGTGTACAGGAAAATATGCAGAAAATGTTGCATACTTTGCAAAATGAAAAAGCCGATATTATGTTTTTTCAAGAAATTGATCGTGACGCTAAGCGTAGTTATGGCATAAATCAGACGGAAAAGTTCACTAAAGAATTAGCTCCTAATGGGGTGAGCACTTTTGCTAATAATTTCAAGGTAAAGTATTTGCCTTATCCCTGGCCCCCTATTGGTCGTGTAGATTCTGGTCTTTTAACTTTGAGTCAATATGCGGTCGATTCTGCTCAGCGTATTCAATTACCGATTCCGTTTAAGTGGCCGGAACGAATTTTCAATCTAAAGCGGGCATTGCTGGTAAATAGAATGCCACTAGCTGATAGTGATAAAGAGCTAGTGACGATTAATGTGCATATGGAAGCCTATGATTCTGGTGAGGGTAAAGCTGCACAGTCTAAACAGTTGATTAAACTGGTAAATGAGGAAGTTGCTAAAGGTAATTATGTGATTGCAGGTGGAGATTTTAATCAGCGTTTCCCTGGTTCACAACATATGCATAAGACTTTCTCTGGGCAATGGCAACCTGGTGATTTAGATGAGTCGGTGTTAAATAGTGGGTTGCAGGTGGTGACGGGTATGAATGCTCCTACTTGCCGTTCCTTAAAAGCTCCGATTGTGGGGGTAGACCCGCAAGACGTGCAGTACTACCAGATTGACGGTTTTATTGTGTCCAATAATTTGCAGGTTTCTAAAGTGGAAGTGCTGGATTTAGGGTTTGTAAATTCTGACCATAATCCGGTGCGTTTGGAGGTTAAGTTCCAAAAATAAAACAGGTAGTGTGGTAAGCATAGTAGCTTAATATACGCCACGCTTAATGTTTGCAATATTTTGCAAAAAGCAGGTTGGTTTAGTGCAATGTTTCTAAGCCGGCCTGCTTTTTATTACAAAAGGTATGTTTGCATTCCGTGGTATTGGCAAGAAAAATACTGGTAAGAGTGTATTTATTTTTTAGTAGAAAAATTTTCAGTATTTTCCCAGTAAATTCCTAATATTTCAGAATTTGAGAAATGTTGTACATCACACTTGTTTGTGGTTGTATATAGGGGGGGGTAGGAACATAATAAATTTTAGAAAAGTTCAATTTTTATTAATTTAATTCTAAATTTTAAGTGAGTGATAATTGCCGACCATAACTAAAATGCACACTAAAGGGCAGGCGTTATTAACGCTTTTGCTGGCCCTCTTATTGGTAGGGTTGATTTTTGTTACTCAACTCCCAGTAGCTAGTGCAAACACTGGAATTACGGTTAGTTTTGATTCCCCGCGTGGTACCCATAACGGTATGCCAGTGTTACAGTCGGGCGATGAAATTAAAATCAAAGTGCAAATTGATCGGGGCGTAGCAGCTGGTACTACTAATGAAATTGAGTTGGTAGGCCCAGTTACACCATATGAGGGTGATTTAGTAGCTAGCTGTTCATTAATTGAACGTGCTTGGGTGGAAAACGGAGTTATCAAGATTAAAACGGTAGGTAACTACGACGCTACTTTAACCCAGCAGTGTGATTTCACCTTAAAAGCTCGTGTAGACGAAGTGACTCTTTCTGAAGAGCAGACGGCTGGCTGGAAATATAATGGGCAAACCGTCACCAATAAAATCGTGGTTACGAAAAAAGGTGACGTATTAGAACCAGAAGCCGGTAAAGGCTCTAGTGCTGGTAAAATCGGTGCAACTGATTTTAATATCAACGACGCGATTAGCGTGACAGATGGCGTGGTAAGCGTAAGTGATAGTTTGATTGGTAAGCCTGTAAGCTACACGATTAATTTCTATTCTATAGATGGTTTTACTGGCGAAATTATCGACACTATTGAAGAGCCATTAAAGCATATTGCGGGTTCATTTACGGCAGTGCAACATACTTGGGATGCTAATGGCTTAAACCGCACTACCACTAACTACACTTTCCCTAGTGCGGTATCTATTAACGGGCAAGTAGCTACTATTCCGGTTAATGTTCCCGCTCGTTCTGAATTAAAAATTACTTATAGTGCCAAAATTGAGGATGCTGCAGGTTTAGAGAAGCTACGCGAAGTAGCGCAGGCAGTATATGATGCGAAAAAGAATCACAGCGTTAAAAAGACTTTCCCAGTTGGTTTAGGCAACACTATTGATATCCGTGGAGCAGGTGCTAACGGAGGAAATTTAAGTGGTAGCACGAGTGTATCTATGGGTAGTGTAGGAGTGCCAGGCACACTCAATTCTTCTGGTTTAAGTAAATCGGTGAATAACGGCACGGAAGAAATCACCACCGCTCCAGCTGCGGACGGTACTTTAGCTACCCCAGTGCCAGTGACGTATCTTTTGACGGCAAATATTAAATACAACCGTGAAAGTGGCGTATATACTAACCAAGCAGAACCAGTGCTAACGGAAAACGTGGTAGTAGTAGACACTTTGCCTAGTTATGCCAGCTGGGATATTACTGATCCTGCTTTCGTGACTTCTAATAATAATTACCGTTTAGCTACCGGTGTTGAGTGTACTTTTGCCAATATGAAGCAAGATGCGCAGGTGCGCACTTATTGTGTGTCTGGTAATACATTTATTGCTAATTTTGGTAAACAAGATGCAGTAGATACTGGGCGAATCTGGTTGAAAGCTAAAATTAACTCGGTAGCTGGTTTGCAAAAGTTTGAAGATAATTCAGTAAGCCCTGCTATTCAGCGTTGGCGCCCTAATAATACGGCACGTTTCTATTTTGAGGGCGAATCCGTAGACCGTAGCCGTTCGATGGAAATTTACTACAATCCTTCCACCACTGCTCCGCCAGCGGCCGACGATTCTAGTGCTTTCGATAAGAAAGCTGCTGAGGTAGTAAAGGTAACTGAAGGTAGTGCGATTAATATTCCGTACAGTTTCTATATCAATCCTAATAATGTGGCTGGCTCACAGTTTGGTCTTCCGCAATTAGTGGTATCCGATCAACTAGATACTTCAGTGATTGATATTAGTGATACGCAAAAAATTATCCGTAGCGTGCAAGGATATTGGAAGCAAGGTCGAGATTTAGAAAAGAAATTTAATCTATCGTCTGGTAGTTTAGCAGCTACTTTGAATTACACTAATTTTGAAACTAAGGTAACTCCTGAAGGTTTATTGACCATTAGAATGACGGAAAGCGGTTTCCGGAATTTTATGAGAAATACAAGTTCAGACCGGAAACTAGATTTACAAATCGAACTTACCTTACCAGTACGACAAGACATCATTGGTGAACGAGAAGTATTGCGTGTAAACAACCGTGCTAATCTTACCCGCACTGATGGCAGGCCATTAAACACCGCTGATACTTTTACCATTTTGGATAGCTACGGCAATGAAGTTTCGGTAGAGAAACAAGTGCGCGACCGAGAAGCTCGTACTTGGGTGGAAAGCACCCGCGTGAAGCTCAACCCAGATAAAACTCCGGTAGATCCTTACGCAGTGTATCGCTTAAATATCGAAGCGCATCACGATTACAATTCAGCTATTCTTCCTATAGCCGATTTACTTCCACCAGAAGTGGAATTCGTAGGATTTACTACTGATACCCAGATAGACGTAGCTACTCCTGCTACTTCCGCTACGATTAACACTACTAAAGGTAATCTCACTGCCACCTTTGATGCTGCTACTAAAGAAGTGCGTGTACAACAAAGAAGCAGTACTTTCAATCGGCAAGCTGGCGTGGTAGGCATTAACTTTGTGGTGCGTTATAAGCCAGGCACACAATTAGAAGAAGGCAAACCAATTGTAAATGTAGTGGGATCTTCTGCTGCTACCATCACTCCTGGTAACGACTATCCACTTACCATTCGCAAGACGGACACCACTGATAGTAGTACTAAAATTAGCGATACTCGTGCATTATTCCGTATTTATGAGGGTCCGGAAGCAGATGCAAATATTTTGGTAGACAATATTTTCGTGGAAGATGGTTTCTTGCGGGTACGAAATGCTGCTGGAGAATCAGTAAACGTTACTGTGCGAGAAGCTGGTACTTACTATGTGCGAGAAGTGCGTGCTCCTCGTGGGTATCAGCGTTCTGATGCAGTAATTCCAGTGCGTGTAACTACCACTGGCGGTTCAGCAGAGGTCACTTTCCCTAACACTCCAGGTGGTATCACTAGCGCTGCCATCACTTTAGTGAAGCGGGGTATCAACTGCGACACTAATCAAACTACTTGCGAGTTAGCAGGAGCTAACTTTGCTATCTATGATCAAGATCCAGCTACCGCGGGAGCTACTGCTCTTACCAATGCAGTTAATGCCGACCCTAATCGAGTTGGATACTTTGTGACTACTGAACTGAGTTTCGGTACTACCTATTGGTTGGTAGAAACCGTAGCTCCAAGGGGACACCAATTATTAGCAAAACCAATTGCTTTCGAGCTTTCTGAGGATGGAATTACGGTACTAAACGACACCGCTTTAACCACCGTGATTACTAATACAGAAACCCAGAAAGGCTACACGTTAGCAATTAGTGACCCTACTAAAACAAGTTTGCCCACCACGGGCGGAAACGGCTATAAACCTGCCTTACTTATCGCTACTTTGCTTTTCGCATTAGCTTTAGGTAATCAGCTTTATAGTCAAAGGAAAGTAAAATAAAACTTTCGGAAAAATGCTGGAGTTAAAACTAAAGCAGATTTCCGATAAAGCCCAAACATCTATTAAGAGAGGGATACGCAATATGAAACTATCGCAACTGCGTTATTTAGTTGCAGCAGTTGCGCTCGTTATCGCTACTAGCACTGGACTAGCTTCCACTGCTGCAGCTGATCCGAGTACTGCAACTATCGATCCGAACGCTACTACTACGCTTGTGTTCCATAAGTATTCGGGCCCAGTAAATGCAACCGAAGCATGTAATCCAAACAACGGTAGTGAAGTTTCTGCAGATTGTTTAACACAAAAGACCCCACTAAAGGGTGCAACTTTCACCGTGTATAAGGTACGTGACCTAAAGACTAACAACGACTGGTCTGAAGCACTAAAGATTACCAGCCGTGGTGTAGCTGCTTACTCTCCAATCGCAGAGGGTGTTGCAGTAACCACTGGTGAAAACGGTACCGCTACTTTCACTGGTACGGTAGCTCTTTACTATGTAGTAGAAACTGCTACCCCAACTGGTTACACTGGCTCTCAGCCATTCTTCGTAACCCTACCAATGACCAATGCTGACAACAACGGCTGGAATTACAACGTACACGTATATCCAAAGAATGACGAAGTAATCAAGGGTCACAAGTCGGTAAAGGACGGTAACGTAGGCACCGAAAACCAGGCTCCAGTATTAGTTGGAGATAAGGTAACTTACGTGATTAGCGCAGCTCTACCAAACTACGGTGACGTAGTAGGCCCAGTATCTGATGGCGTACACGGCGGCCCAGACGGTGTAGTTGATTACAACGATCTACCATTCTTCTATGTAGACGACTATTTTGTAGATACTCTTACCGAAGTAACGGTAGCATCGGTAAAGATTGGTGCCACTGCTCTAGTAGAAAACACTGACTATGCAGTGTACACCAACGGCAGCACCAAGCGCGTATTCCTACTAGAAGCTGGTCGTACCAAGGCTGCTCAGTCTAACGGTGGCAAGCTAGAAGTAACCTTTACTGCAAAAGTAAACGGTATCCCAACCAGCGGTGAACTAAGCAACAAGGCATACACCGTACCAGGACCAAAGCCAGTAGTAGGCTCTGTTCCTCCTGCTCCAAACACCCCTGATACTCCACCAACCACTCCTCCAGGAGATAACCCAGGTGAAGAAACCAACACGGTAGTTTCCAAGTTCGGTAAGATTAAGGTTAAGAAGCTAGGTGCTGATAATAATGCAGCTCTACGTGATGCTCAGTTCTCTATCTACCGTGCAGTAATCACCTATGGTGATAACGGTAAGACGGTAGCTAAGGCTAGCTGTGCAGCAGCTGACTTAGCGGGCAAGCCTGTTGTAGGTACGCTAACCACTGATGCACAGGGTGTAGCTACTTCTAACTTCCTTCCACTATCCAACTGGTACAACGATGGTGTGGAGTTAGCTCCAGAAAATACCGCTGTTGATAAGCTAAACGACAAGCACTTCAACGGTGCTGGTTACGCAGAAACTTACGGTAATCTTCCATACTGCTTGGTAGAAACCACTGCTCCAGCTGGTTACCAGCTACTAGCTGAACCAATCCAGTTCGAGATTACCACCGCTGGTGAAGCTACGGACGCTATTGCAGAACTAGTAGTTAAGAACAACCCAGATAACCTACTAACCCGTCTACCATTAACTGGTGGTGCTGGTATTGCACTACTAGCAGTAGTAGGTATCTTGATCTTCGCTTCTGGTGTAGGATACTACCGTTTCAGCCAGCGTCGCGATGCTCAAGCCTAATAGTGAGAACTCTATTAGAGATCACGACTAAAAATCGGTAAATGTAATAAATATTTATCGTGTTCAGTTGCGGCTCCGTCTAGTAAATTATAGACGGGGCCGTAACTGGTAAGTAAGGGTTAATTAATAATGAGTGAAGTGCCAAAAGATATTCTTCCCCAGCCGATGCGACGTATGGAACGCAAGGCTTGGTTGGCTGCGCAAGCTGCTATTAACAAGGCTACAAACGAACCAGCTAGTGAAGTTGTTAATGAAGAAGTTAGTGAAGTTATCAGTGCCACTGCTGATGAGGTAACTGTCAAACCAGCAACTGCTTTAGAAACGGAGAAAAAGGCAGAAACCATTTCACCGGCGAAAAAGAAGGGGAAGAATAGCAACCGCCGTTCGCTCATTATTACCATTCTAATTATGACTCTGGGAATTGCAGTGTTGCTGTATCCGGTGATTGCGTCCCAGTATAATAACTTGCGACAATTTCAGTTTGCGCAACAACACCAACAAAAAATTCAAGAGGCTTCCCCAGAAGAAAAAGAAATTCTGCTTGCTACTGCACGGGAATATAATCAAAACATTGGGGGAGTGCCTATTCTCGACCCTTATCTCGATGACGTAAAACACCCAGAATCGGCAGCTTACGCTAATTATCTAAAACAATTAGGGCGTGATGAAGTAATAGGGCGTATTAGTGTGCCTAAAATTAATATGAACTTACCAATTCGGCGCACCACTAATGAATATTCGATTAGAAACGGAGCAGGACATTTATACGGTACGGCATTGCCGGTAGGAGGAGTGGGGACGCACTCTGTGCTCACCAGCCATTCTGGCATGAGTCATGCTACGTTGTTCGATAATTTACATCAAGTGCAGAAGGGTGACTTGATGTTTGTAGATGTAGCAGGAGAAAAACTAGCGTATAAAGTAAACCAAATTAAAGTGGTGCTACCCGAAGAAATTGGAGACCTTAAAGCAGTGCCGGGTAAAGACTATCTTACGTTATTCACTTGCACCCCTTACGCTGTAAATTCACACCGTTTATTAGTGCGTGGAGAGCGGGTGTCTTGGGATCAAACCACAGAAAATATTTATCAAGAAACTTTGCAGTGGCGTCCGCAAATGCAGTTATGGATGTGGGCTTTGTTAGGTTTGGGAATTTTAGGATTAATTTCTGTGTTCTTCTTATTGATGGGTAGACGAAAAAAGGATAAAAAGAAGAAAAGAAACATTCCTCCCAGCACGTCCCAAGAAAGAGTTGAAAAAGATGGAAGTCTTAGAAGTTGAAGTATTAGTAATCGGTTTTGGTAAAGCCGGTAAAACTATTGCTATGAAGCGGGCAGCCGCTGGCGATAAAGTAGCATTAGTGGAACAATCCCCTGCCATGTATGGGGGAACGTGTGTGAACATTGCTTGTGTACCCACTAAACATTTGCTTACTTCGGCAGCTAAAGGTTTAGCTTTTTTACAAGCCAAGGAAAATCGGAATACGTTTATTGCTAAAGTAAATGCCGCCAATAAGCAGATGGCTGAGGGCAAAGGGGTATTAGTAGTAGACGGGTTTGCTCAGTTTACTGCTTCGCACACAGTACAGGTAGGCGCAGAGCTTAGCATTACTGGTAAAACGGTGATTATTAATACCGGAGCTGTTTCAGGGATTACCCCACACGGTAAAGTGCATGACTCCACTAGTATTCAACAGTTAGCTACCACTCCGGAAAAACTAGCGATAGTGGGAGCAGGGCCAATCGGGCTGGAATTTGCCACAATGTTTAACCAGTTTGGTAGTGAAGTAACGGTTTATAACGGTATGCCTACTTTCTTACCTAATTTTGACCCTGAGGTAGCGCAAGCTGTACATGAACATCTCACCAGTCAGGGTATTAAAATAGTAAATCAAATGGTGGACGACTTTGAGTCGTTAGACGCAGATGCAGTGTTGTTGGCGATTGGCCGTAAACCAGCGGTAGCTGACTTAAATTTAGCAGCTGCCGGTATTGCTTACACCGATAAAGGAATTGAAGTAGATGACCATTGTCGCACTAACGTACCTGGAGTTTATGCGGTAGGTGATGTGACGGGTGCTCCACAGTTCACCTATATTTCGTATGACGATCATCGAGTAGTGCTGTCTGACCGCTGGGGCGATGGTAGTTATACACGGAAGGGACGTATTTTCCCTACTACTACTTTCTTAAATCCGCCACTTTCCACTATCGGTATGACGGAAGCTGCGGCGCGGGCAACGCATGAGGTAGAGATTCGGCAGGCAAATATCGCGGATATGGCGATTGTGCCGCGTCCGAAGATTGTGGGTAATCCGGCTGGTTTAGCGAAGTTTATTTTAGATGCGCATACTAACCAGATTTTAGGTGCTACTTTGTTTTGTATAGATTCTCAAGAGTTGATTAACACGGTAGCAGTAGCGATGACTAATCAGATTCCTGCTCAAATACTGGGCGATGGTATCTATACTCACCCAGCTACTTCTGAGATTTTCAACGCACTATTAGCTTAGCTAAAGGTGAAATTTAGTTAAAAACCCTTGAAAATGCGGGGGGGGGGACGTAAAAAGACGTTTCCCCTTCCTTGTTTTTTGTTGAGTTTACCCTGTTTTTCAGTTTGTATTTTTAAATCACGTTCGGTTTAGAATAGTTCTAGTTTTTATTTTTTGCATTCAAGAAAAAGAGTGCATTCGAGAAAAGAATTATTCGTATGACTCAAACCAAAAAAATTATTAGCGCATTTTTTGCTTTAATAGTTGCATTCTCGGCGACGTTTATTATAGCTCCCGCTCTCGCGGTAGAAGATACTACTGCCGTGAAACTAAACTTGCGCATTGTAGGTAAACGCACTCCAGATTCTTACACTGAGGACGGCACTCCCGTTTATAAGGCTTACTCTGGAGAACCACTTTCTTTACGTGGCACATTTGAAATCTCGGGTACAGATGTAAACATTCCTTACGGCTCTGCCCGTATTTGGATGCCTAAAGACCCTAATGCACCCTACATTAACTCGGTTACTTTCGTAGATTCTATCAACGCCACTGAAACCATTCAATCTGGTAATAACAATAAAGACGAGTTCTTTGTACAATACAACTTCAATAAACTTACCGGTGGAGATGTGGGCGCATACCCATTCTTCTTTAATTTTGAAAATATGATCACGCCTAACGGCACTCGTCAGCCCATCTACTTAGCTTTACTAGATGCAGACGGAAACGTGGTGTATAACGCCAAAACTTCTATCATCGTGGAATCGGTAGCAATAAGTAGCTACACCGGCACTAAATATGTACACAACCATATGAAAGAATGGAATCGTCACTTAGGCGATTATCCGCGTGGACAACGTCCAATTGCTACTCCTACCGATTTAGCAGCTACCCGCACCGTGTTTTACAACGAATTTATTGCTAATCCACCTGCGGGAGCTCCTTCTGGGCAGGGTGAGTATGCTATGGAAGAATTCATGGTAGAAGATACCATTCCAGAAGGTGCAGTGTTTTTAACCGATGACCCAGTTAATGCAGGCTGGACGTTAAAAGAAGGCACACAGCGTACTTATGTAAAAACGGTAACGGTAGCGGAACGTCCAGAGATCCGCACTTCTAATCGTTTTAATATTCCTATTGCTTTGTCTTTCCCAGATGCGCCATATGGCACTACTGGTACCACCAACAGTACTCAGCGTTTCGTAAATACCACGAAATTCTACTACCACAATGGCACAGAGTTTGTGCATATCTTGGATTCCAGTGCTGCCTATCAGTTCCATGTGCGTGAAGAGCCACCTGGAGCATTCTCGTGGGTAAAAGTAGCCGATCAGCCTAATAACGTAATTAACGTAGACCAAGAAGCCTACGGTGAATACATTGCCTACAAACCTAACCCATTAGGTAATACAGGCATTAATGTGTGGCCTCGTACCGGGGACGAGAAACAGCACGAAGCCTTCACTTGGACTACTACTTTTAAGCAGTGGCAACGTGATACTAACACCAATACCCATTATATGTATCAGTATCTTGACGTAAATCAAGGTATTCACGATACCGGCGGTAATGGTTTACCTTTCGATCACGACGCTTCTGTGCATCAAAGTAGTGGCCGTTTCTACTATGAATCAATTAGGCTAAATAAAGCTACTTTCTATAATGACGGAGCTACTAACGCTACTGAAGCACACAGTACCGTAAACTGGGTAAACGAAAATACTAAGTTTAAGGCGTATAAGACTTTTGCTCCTCAAAGTGGTTACCCATTTACTCTTGATTCTCACTCACGCGCATCACAAACGGTAGCTACTTTACCGGCAGGCAGTGTATATCTTGGCACATACAAGCTGGGAGATACTATTGAAATTAAAGACGAAGGTGGCTACTACACCGGTATCGCATTTATTTTTGATGACCCTGAACTAAACAATACTGACGCTGCTGGCAACCCAATTCGGGCACTTCCTATGCGGAATATGCAATTAACCGTGGACGTAAAGAAGTACCCAGTAAAGCCGGGTTCGGTAAGCCGTGGAGCAAACGGGGAAGTAGTATATACAGCTCCAGAAAACTACAACATTTTGCAAAAATTCTCCGACCGTGTGCTCGGTTTTGTGGGAGATGGCTTAGACCAAGCTGGGTTAGATCGTGCTGCTGCTCAAAAGATTCGTTATCTTTCTTCAGCAGCAGCTGTGATTCGGGAAACTACCACTCCACCTACCCCAGTACCGGTAACTACTGTAGGACAGTGGCAGGAAAGCTGGGAACACGGCAATATGTACTTTACCCCTAACTTCCCTAAGCTAGATTTAACTACTTCTGGTTCTAAAATTTTCACTTACAGTGCAAACCCAGAAAACATGAAGTACATTGGCAATTTTAATGGTAGTTTAGCATCAGAAGCCTCTTCGCTAGTTTCAGAAGGTACTTTTGAAATTCGCGACCTAAAAGGTGTAGTGCTACTACCTCCAGGTGTGGAATACGTTCGTACCATTAATCTAGGTAACGCTTTAGAAGAACCCGCTATAGTAGAAAACTATAAGAACACCGGCAGAACCGCTATAGTTTATCGTTTTGGCGACTATAAAAAAGCTAGTACGGGTACTATTAGTTACGAATTACGAGTTACTAAGTATGCCACCGATTCCAGCCTACCGGAAGAAGAAAAACGCAATAATAAGGTAGAAACCTGGCTTGCTTGGGACAACAACCTCAGTATTCTTGCTCGCGGTGGTGCTACTTTAGATAAGTACGACCTGAACAACGATAATATTGAAAACAAACTGGACTTACGCACCTACGTGCTAGAAGTATTTATGCCGCAAGAAGTAATTTTGCGCAATACCGTAGCTGTAGTGCCAGAAGGACAAAACTATGAGGACGTAGCTTGGCAGCTCCAATCCCCATACCGCGATATTGATGATGATGTAGCTTTACAAGCCCGCATTATAAACAAGTGGACTTCCCCTATCACTAAGCTCACCGCTGCAGATGTACTCCCAGCTACTGGTGATAGAAAAATCGTGGCAAATCACGACGGGGAATACTTACTGCGTGGTACAAACCAGCAAGGTTCACAGTTTAATATCCGGTTAAATGGGCCGCTAGAGGATTTACCAGCTAACGGAGTGGCAGATGAGCAGGGTAATTTCCCAGAGGGAAGTGCCAACCAAAAGTTCACTTTCTATTACTCTACCGCTACTCCACAACAAGCCAACCCTGATGTGGTAGATCCTAATAGCTGGAAACTAGCAGCCGATATTACTGATTGGTCGCAAGTAACGGCAGTAAAGTTCGTGCTCAAACCAGGGCAAATAATTCCAGCCGTTCCCCCAGAGGACGCAACCCCTGAAGAAGTAGCTGGATTTGTGCCTGGTAGTAATGAAGTGGCCGTGTATTTTGATGCTCGGGTAAACAACGACAAAACTACCGCCAACCAGCAAGTAGCTTGGAATTCTTCTGCCTATATGCAAGGAGCGGGTAGAGAGCTTAACGAAGGCAACGAAATTCAAGTGCCTACCATTCGCTATACCGTTAGCGGTATCGCTTTCCGTGACTACAAGATGAACGCAAAAGTAAATGATAGCCGTCTACCTGGAATTACGGCACGTTTAGTGTATGCGAAAGACGGAGTAGACACGCAAGGAAATGCTTACCGTGCAGGCGATCCAGTGCCAGCAATGTGGGTAGATACTGCCAAACTAGATGCTAATGGCAATGTAGAATTAGACAAGGACGGCAACTTAATCCCTGGCACTGCCGGTAATCAAATGGTTACCGACAGTGAGGGCAACTACGGCTTTATCGTCTACAAGCGTGGCGATTACCGCGTAGAATTTACCCGGGATACGAACCTAGCAGCGGGACGTATTACAGATGTAACCGAGCAAAAGTTTGTGCAATGTTTGCCTGATCCGGATACTAAGACCCATGCGGCAGTAAAGAAGTCTTGGAATGATGTTTACGGTAATCTCGATACCGTAAGCTCTACTGATTTTGCGCTTAATCCGTACAATCTGGCTTATACTGCCGAGGATAAGCTCGATATGTGGTCGCCTAGTTTGCACGCATACCGTAACGTGGCAATTAATGACGGACGCCTTGACTTGAAGATTCACAAGGTAGGTTTGGATAAGGACGGACTGGAAGTAGGCGCGCTCGCAGATACTACTTTTGAGTTGCATAAGCGACAAGGCGATACTCAAGGTGAATTAGTGGGTACACAAACCACTAATAATGCCGGTGATTTAGTATTTAAGAACATTCCATATGGCGATTACTATCTCACTGAAACGCAAGCTAGTGCTGGTTACCGTACTATCAACAAAATTAAAATTACGGTTAGTGGAGCTGAATGTGCGCCAAGCACGGTTAAAACTCAGGTAACTTTCCAAAACACTGCTGATGATACGGCAAATACGGCTCAGCATTTTAGCTACGATGCGGAAAACAACGTAGTGAAAGTTACCAACAATCCGATATTGGCTAAATTGCAGGTAGTGAAGAAAGCTGCTGATACTCAAGCCTTACAAGCTGGAGTGACTTTTGGTTTGTATCGTGACGGTAACCCAGTGATGGATAATACCGATCCGGCTAATCCTCAGCCCTTAACCGCTACTACCGATGAGCAAGGTGTAGCAGTGTTTAGCAACATTGCTGGTGGCGAGTATGTGGTGAAAGAAATTACCGCAAAACGTGGTTACACCAGTAATGAATTTGGAGAAGTAAACGGTGTAGCTGGCGTAGTTGATTTACGTACCACAGGTAAGACGGTGATAGTGCCAAGTGATCCTACTAAGAATATGGAAGAAAACTTGGCTACCCTAAATATTTCTAATGAACCAATTCGTGGTAGTGTGCGCGTAATTAAACGCGATGCTGACGATACCACTGTGCCGTTAGCGGGAGTTTCTTTCTCTATCTTTGCTTGCCAAGGTTCAGAAGATGAGCGAGGGCTAAAAACTTGTCAAGGCACTGAGCCTAATAATGAGGCTAATGCTTTAGCTACCGTCACCACTAATGAACAAGGCACCGCTGAGTTTAGTAATGTGGTTTATGGACGCTACCTAGTAGTAGAAAGTAAGGCACTGCCTGGTTATTTACTAGATAAGAAGGCTTATCCAGTAGAGGTAACTAATGATGGTCGTCCATACAATATTACTCCCGGTAAGGAAGTGCTAAATACGCAGTATCGTGGCGATATTTCTATAGTGAAGTTGGATAGGGTAGTACCTACTCAAAAGTTAGCTAATGCTACTTTTGAGCTGTACAAGTGTAATGGCACGGTAGATTCTGCTACTCGACTCCCTAGTTGCGGTACGGTAGCAAATCCGGCAGTAGCGGCCACTCCAGTGGCGCAAGCTACCACTAATGCGCAGGGTGTAGCTGAGTTTACTAATTTGGTGTACGGCAAGTATTTGGTGAAAGAAACTACTGCTCCTGCTGGTTACGTGCTTCCTGCTAGTTACTTAACGGTAGGCGAGAAGAACTTACTAGAGCTTACGGTTAGCGCAGATGCGCAAACTCAGTACACTGCTACTAATGAACGGGAAAAGGGTAGCGTTTCGCTAGTTAAGGTAGATGCTTTAGATACTACTAAGCCGGTAGCGGGCGCACAGTTTGCACTCTTTGCTAAGCAAGCAGACGGTTCTTATGCCACTACGCCTTTTACTTTCGATGGGGTTACTTTCCAGGGCACTACTAACGAGCAAGGTGAATTAAGTTTTGCTGGAGTGCCAATTGGGGAATATCAGTTGAAAGAAATTGCTGCTCCGCAAGCCTATCTACTTGGGGAACAGGTGCGAGAAGTAAATATTACTGCCCATGAGCAGGTAATTGAATTTACCAGCGATAATGCAGATAATGCCTTGGATTGGTTTACTAACCAACCCAAACTTTACAGTGTGGCAGTAGCGAAAGTGGACGAGGCAGGCAATGCGCTTACCGGAGCTAGTTTTGCGATTTATCCGGCACAAAACACGGGAACTGCTCAAGCGCCTAAGTGGGTAAAGAGCGGTGCACGTATCGGAGCGGAGCAAGCCGTAGGAACAGATGGAAAGGTGACTTTCTCTGCTTTGCGTCCAGGTAACTATGTGGTGGAAGAAACGGTAGTGCCTACTGGTTATGTGGGTACTACGGAACTAATTCCAGTAACGCTTACCGCTACCGAAAATAATGGCCATGTTACTGAAATCAGCGTGGCTAATACCAAGATTCTTGGCTCGGTACGTTTTGTGAAAGTAGATGCTGATAGTTATGCAGCTGATCCGCAAGTAATTACCCCGTTGGCGGGAGCTACTTTCCAGATTTTTGCGGCTAAGCAAGAAGATGGCAAGTGGGTAAAGAGCGGTGATTCTCTCGCTTCGGTAACTACCAATGTAGACGGAGTGGTGGAGTTTACTGATTTACCACAAGGTCACTATATTGTGGAGGAAACCGGAACTTCTCTCGGTTATGAGATGCCAGCTGATCCGTCTTTACACGTAGAAATAAGTACCCATGAGCAGGTGTGGACTACGCAAGATGGTTACTTCACTAATGCCGTTATTAAGGGCAAGGTATCATTGCAAAAGCAGGGCACTACTTATCCTGATGGTACGGGTGCGCAGCCGTTAGCTGGAGCAACTTTTGCTTTGCAACAAAACGGGGAAACTAAGTACACGGCAGTGTCTGATACACAAGGCTTGGTGGAGTTCTTAGATGTGCTATATGGTACGTATCAGTTAGTGGAGCTTTCTGCGCCTACGGGTTATGTGGCAGATTTAGGTAGCCAAGAAGTAACTATTGCCACCCAGGGTGAGCATATTGAATTAGCTGACCCAGTGATAAATCAGATGATTCGCAACGATGTGCGGGCATTGAAAGTAGATGCACGCACTGGTAAGCCATTAGCGGGTGCAGAATTTGGATTATTTGCTTGTATCGGGGAAGAAAACGTATGCGATACGGTAGCAGAAATTCCGGCATTTACTGCTACTTCTAATGAAGCAGGCGAATTGTATTTTGCTGACGTGCTATATGGTACTTACCATTTGCGAGAAATTACTGCTCCGACTGGTTATCAGCTTTCTACTAAAGTGGTAGAAGTAGTGGTGAGTGAACAGAAGGTAGCTAATGATGCTGGTGAGTTTAATGTGGTTGATGCTGGTAGGGTGGTAAATGATCCGATTCCAGCGTCACCTCCTACTTTATGGGAGCGTGTGTTAGCTAAGACGGGAGCTGCGCGTATCTTCTGGATTGCTACACTAGCTGGACTAACTTTAGTGTCTGGTCTGGGATTAATGTGGTGGCGACGCAAGCAAGATGCTCAGCAACAGGAGGAGTAGGTTGTTGATTTGCTTTACTGGGTGCGTTTTAGTTTGGCGTAGCTAGGGGCAAAGAAAAATATAAAAGGCAGAGGTGGGATACTTCTGCCTTTTATATTGCGTTCTGTTTAGATATTTTGCATACCCACCCGAAATAAACTTGAGTATTTCTATTTTAGTTTTATTATTCATACTAAAGATGTATAAGTAATTATTTAGATTCCAGCATGAAAGTTTTAGAATTCATTTATAGTTGCTTTGTTTAGTAAAACATAGCGCAGCTAAATAGGCTGGGAAAACATCTGCTTATCTACATATTAACTTGAGGAAGTTACCATGGCTGTATCAAAAACTCGACTCCAATTAGTGTTTATCGTGCTGCGGTTAGTTTTGCTAACAGTAATTGCAGTTGCTTTAGTAAAGTTTGCATTCTTTCCTAATACGGAAGAAGATGATGCCACCAATCTAGACCCTAGCGGTACTTTTGGGGAGCTAACTGTAATGCCAGAAACTGGCGATATTACCAATACCCTAAAATTAACTGGTTCTATTGATTTAGACTCAGCGAAACCAGTTAAAGCTACTAGCACTGGGGAAATAAACGCGGTATTTATTAAAGACGGAAGCGCAGTAGGTGAGGGAGATAGAGGGACTCTCCACCAAAACGCGCGTTTATCCAGCTCACAGCCTTAAAAACGCTTTAGTGTGCCCAATAGTGCACCCTTGAAGGCAAAAAATAACGTTTTTGTGTTCCATAAAAACAATAAAACCGCAGGTCACAGCGTTAAGGCATTTTTTTATACGGAGAAACAGATTTTGACCCATTACACCTATTCCCCCAGCTCAAAACATGCGCGGAGATAACCCCTAATTTAGTGTGTCGAAAAAAAACGGACATTTTTAGCGACACCCCCTATTAAGCTGGGAAAACACTCACCACACCCCACTACCGGCACAAACACCCCAAACATTATCAAAAACATAAAACACACCACAAAAAACACGCGCTCGCAACCCATATAGTCACAAAGTCCCACCTTTTCTTGTTAAATCCTCCCTAAAAACCCGCACCAAATCAGGAGTAACATTAAGATGTTCAGCAACAGCAAAAACATTATCAGGATAAAGCTGGACAGCAAGCAGAAACTCAGGTAAAGAAATCAACTGCCTGGCTGCCGTTAAATCTGCTTCGGATTCTATTTTTGGACTCTGATGCCCATCATGACCATTCCTAGCATGGTAAAGCTCGTGCAAGAGCGCACAAACCTGCTCCACACCAGTCAAACATTGGTTAATAAAAATCGTATTAACGTCTTTAACATATGCGCCTGCGTGGTTTTCTAAAGGCGTGAAAACCACTCTGTAACCTTCTTCCTCGCAGGCACTAACCAGTGTCTCTATATCCATGCAGGTAATAATACTAGGGTTACCGGACACTTTTTAAGAACATTTATTTTTATGGTTCGGGGTAGAGGGTGTCCCAATCAGGGTCAGGCTCGTAGCCGGTGTTTGCTTCGTCTGCTAGGCGGGCTTTTTGCTCCGGCGTGAGCTCTTTAGCAGCGTATGGTAGGCCTTTTGCTAGTTCTATTACTTCTTGGTCTGTTAGCCCGTCTAAAGGGTGTGCAGGGCGAGAGGAAGGAGTAGGGAGGGTGCGGATAGGCGGGAGAGAAGAAGCGGGAGAGTCAATCAAAAGTTCGGCTTGGTTCACTACTTTAGATAGTACAAGGTTTAAAGCTTTGCAGATTTTTTCTAGTTCCCCTAAAGAGGTTGTGCGTTTTCCAGTAAAAGTGCTGCTTATAGTTTGATTTGGTATGCCTGTTATTCTAGACAAAGCGCTATTGCTAACGTTATCGCTCTCACATTTTTCTTTAATTAGAGTGATAACTATTTCTTCTATTTTGGCTATTTTTAGCGCTTTTCTATTACTCATATTTTTATTATACGCAAAAAAACCGTAAATTTGACTTGCTTCCCCTTAAATAAGGGAATATATTATTTCATGTTCCCTTATTTAAGGGAGCATAACCAAGTCAGACCAGAGTTTTATAAAAAACTGACCACCCGAGGTACAGCCCGGATGGTCAAGGAAACAGAAAAGAGTAACTAGATGAAAAATCTAATTAACTACAATTACAACGATACCCCAATACGTGTCGTCACGCTAGACAGTGAACCTTGGTTCGTCGTAAACGATGTAGCTAAAGTCCTTGAACTGTCAAACCCACGCTCCTCTCTCGCGTCACTTGATGCGGACGAAAAGGGGGTACACAGTATGGACACCCCTGGCGGAACTCAAGAAGTAGCAATTATTTCCGAGGCCGGTCTCTACTCGCTAATCCTTAGATCACGCAAGACCGAGGCTAAACAGTTTAAGCGTTGGGTAACACACGAGGTTCTTCCGTCGATTCGTAGACATGGCGGGTATATGACGGGGCAGGAGCAGATGAGCCCCGAAGAGATGATACTAGCGTCTATTCGTTTTCTCGAGTCGAAGGTTGCTGAGCAGCAGGCACGGATTGAGCAGATGCGTCCTAAAGAGATTTTCGCCGACGCGGTAACCGCGTCCGGAAGCTCTATTCTTATCGGGACTTTGGCGAAGATTCTCGCGGGTAAGGGCGTGAAAATCGGGCCAAACCAATTGTTTAAATGGATGCGTGAAAACGATTTCCTTTGCAAACCGGCTGGGGAACGCTACAACAAACCCACGTCGAAAGCGATGAATCTTGGTTTATTCGAGGTTAATGAAAGTTTCATTCTTTCTTCCAAAGGGGAGATGAAACCAGTATTCACGACCAAAGTCACCGGTAAAGGTCAAGAGTACTTTATTAACAAGTTCTTGGGTGGTCAGCTTGGTATAGGGGGTGTTCGGTGACGTCTAAATGGTTAACGGTTAAAGAGTATGCTGAGATTATGGGTGTGTCGGCTTGTACGGTGCGGCGTAGGCTTGCTGAGCGGCATTATTCGTTGGCTGGTGCTAAGCGTACTTCTTATCCTTATGGGGATTGGAGGATTCCGGCTAGGTGTGTTGAGCCGGCTGATGAATGGGCGAGGATACCGACGCGGAGCAAGAGGCGCTAGCTTTGTTCGGCTTGTTTGACTATCTCGGATAGTGAGAGGTGTAGGGCTTTGCAGATTTTCTCTAGCTCGGTCAGGGTAGCTGGTCTTTTCACTGAAAGACGATCATGCAGGGTTGCTTTAGGGACTCCGGTAGCTTTAGCTAATTGATCGTAGGTTAGCCCTGAATCTTCAAAGACTGTCTTGATGGTTAGATAGACTGTTTTTTCAAAGTCACCTATTTCTAATGATTTCTTACCCATATTTCTATTATACGCAAAAAATAACCAAAATTGACATTCGTAAATACGAACAGTAAACTAAACACTGTTCGTAAATCCAGACAAAGGAGTGAAAAAAAATGAGTTTTATCGTGCAAGAACTCCGCGCAGAAATCGCGCGATCCCACACCACCCTAGCCTCATTCTGCAGACAAACAGGAATGAGCCCCAGCAGCATCTACCGGAAAATAAACAAACAAACCACCCCGCTACACCTAAACGAAGCCCAACGCATCGCAGACGCGCTAGGAATCCCCCTAAGCACCCTGATCGAACGGGCAGAAACAAAAGAAAAACAAACACAACAATAGAAAGAAAGAGAGAAGAAAAATAATGAGCGAAATTGAAAACAACGACACCCATGCTGAAGAAAACAGCACCAGCAACACTACTAGCGTGCTAGTCGATATTCCTGAAGAAATCGGCACCACCTTGGGGCAAATCAACTACACCCACCACGCTAACTGGATCGCAACCAACTACCACCCCAAAACCATCCACGAACTCCAAACCAGCCTACTACCAACAGGAGCTCTAAACGAAACATTCACCACGTGGCTCACAGACATGCTTACCGCAAACGGAGTGCTACAAAAAAATAGTAGGCAGGAGGTTAAAGCCGGTTCTGACGCGTTCAGTAACGGGTGGGTAGAACTTTGCAACGCTACCACGATTTTCTCCAGCATCAACCCGAAAACAACCTACTTCGACAAAGAAGACATCTACCGGTTCACCCCGTTCGGACAACTAACCATCCTGAACCTACTATGGGCACACTACCACGCCCATACGGTAAAGCGAGCCGAGAACCAGCAAAAAGAATACATCAAGGAAAAGTATAAGAAACGCCCTCAACTTATGGTTGATGAGGAAGAAGCCCTAGATCAGAACTAACAAAAAAAGGGGGGAGTAAAAAGAGACCCGCTCTAAGCTAAAAAACTACGCTTGCGAGCGCGATGTAGCGAAAAAGCGGGTCACAGCTCTCCCTATTATGCCGCACACATTGAAAAAATCTTTCACAAAAGACAGGAAGGAGCATAAAAGTATTATGGAAAATACTAAACCTGTACCTGAATTATACCAGCCCCTGCTCACGCCTTATGAGGCCTTAAACCTGCTAGCAAGTATTAGAACCAAAATGGTCAAACACTACCAGTTGTGGGCAATGGAGCAGGATGCGAAAACCCCTGAGACTAATAAAACCTATTCGATGCTTAAAGAGGCTAAGCAGGCTACTTTTAAGGATTGTCTTGCACGGTTAAATCGTGCTTTGCAGCAAAGCGAGGAAGAAATCCTTGCCAAGATTTTCAACAAAAACCCTACCCTAATAAAGAAAACTCTTAAAAGATGACGCACCCTATACCTGTACATGTGCTTGCTCAGCTTAAACGTTTAGATCAGTTGGCGCATGAGGCTAAAAAAGAAGAACTAGCCTACCGTGCCAAGGGGGATATGGAAAAAGCGTTGAAAGCCCGCAAAACCTATTTCCAACATGTTGATAAGTGGCGTGAACTGTTAAAGCCGATTTCGGACACGGTAATCGCCAGTATCGAGAAAAAACAAGAAAACACCCAAGGAGAGTAAATATGAGTTTGAGTGTTAATGCCCAGATTATCCTGATCGACCAATATAACGCTTTGAAAGCGCAAAGCGAAGAACTCGCGCTCCAGATGGAAAAAATCAAAAACATGCTTATTGATGCTAACCCTGAGGGCGCGACCCTAGGAGAACACAAACTAATCCGTGTTAAAGGCAGAGTGAACTACGCGAAGCTGGAGAAAGTTTTCCCGCAAAGCAGTAACCCTGACCTGTACACCACTAGTGTCGTGCTAGATAAAACGAAAGTGGAGGCGCAGCTTGCTCCCACAGTTCTAGATGCGTATCGTGCTACTCCCACTTACCAAATCCGCTAACCCCCCCCCCCAGAAGAGAGTTAGGAAAAATAATTATGCCTCCCCGATCCCGACAACCAACCTTAAACCTTGACTTGTATCAAACCCAGCAGAAAACCATGCAGCAAATAACTGACATTATCACCTCTTCTATTCGTGATGCGCCTAGATCTATGCAACGCGCAATAGGCCCGTCCGAGATCGGGATAGAATGCGACCATTGTCTAGCTGCTAAACTAGCCGGCTGGCATCCTGCCGAACCAGACACCCCATGGCTACCATTCATCGGCACCTGCGTACACGAACACTACGAACACCTATTTGAAAACGTGCAGGGGTGTCTGGTGGAGCAGAAAGTCACGGTAGGAGAAATCCTTGGACAACCCATAACAGGTTCCACGGATCTATATCTTGTAAACCAGTTAGGAAACGCACGGGCGGGAATGACAGTCGATTGGAAGATTGTTGGGGATACTACGTTACGGAAAGTTAAAGCTAGTGGCGAACCGTCCTACCGGTATCTAGTCCAAGCCATGCTATACGCGCGCGGCTGGAACATGAAAGGCTACCTAACCAGCCACGTATGCATATACTTCCAGCCCCGCAACAAACTAAGCCTAACTAGGGATTCTTATGTTTGGATCGGGGACTATGATGAACAGATCGCACTAGACGCACTAACCCGCTGTGAGCAGATAGCCCGCAACCTACAAGCCCTAGAAACAATCTCCACCAAAGCCAGGGACGAGTATATTTCTAGACTCCCGCGCGCCACAAACTGCTACGACTGCAAAAAATACCTACCCTACGAGACCACCAAAACCTCAAGTGTCTTAAACCAACTATTAAAACAATAAAAAAATCAACACAAAAAGGAGAAAAAAATGACCAACATGAGTCTAACCGAAGCGCTCGCCTCTGGTACGAGTTTGCGTCCTGAAAATATCGGGGATAGTATCACCGGTACTATCACTAAAGTAGAAGTAAAATCCTACACAGACTATCAGAGCGCTAAACCTGATTTTTGGGACGACGGCACCCCTAAAACCCAAATAGTAGTCTCTCTAAAAACCAGCGACACTGAAGGTAGTGTCTATATTAAGAATTGGGGTTCTCAGCGCACTAACCTGCTTGCGGCTATTAAAAACACTGGGCTTGATCCTGATAAGGCTTTAGCGCCAGGCAATGGGTTTACGGTTACTTTTGTTAAAGAAGAACCGAATCAGAAGAATCCGCGTTTTAATGCGACGAAGATCTACGATTATGTGATTGAGCCGCGCGCGAATCTAGAGGGTGCACTAACTGCCCCTAGCATGGATCCTGCGCAAGCACCAGTGCCGGCACCTGTATTGGGTGCGGGTCATGATCCTTGGGCAACAACCCCACCTCCAGCATCAACCAGCGCTCCCGCTCCCGCTCCTGCTTCCGCTCCTGCTAATAGCATCCCGCAACTAATCCAAGCAGGACTAGACGATACCCAAATCGCGCAAATAACCGGCCTAGACCCCGCCGTAGTTAAAACCCTACGCACAAACCAATAACCCCTATAAAACGGGGTGGCCTTGACAGATAAAGAGCTGACAGCGGGGTGCAAGACCCCGCCAAGGCACAAAAAATAAGAAACAACAAAAAATATAGAAAAGCAGGAAAACCCATGAGTATTTACCATACCGCGCTCAAAGCCCACACCGCTGGGCTCTCCCTAGTCCCCATCCAACAAGCCAACCACACAGGAGACAAAAAACCCGCCATCGCATGGAAACGCCTACAAGAACAACCCCTAAACTTAACCGAGATTAATAAATGGTTCAAAGACGAACAATACGCTATCGGGGTTATCATGGGACAGGCCTCAAAAGATCTGCTCATGATCGAACTAGAGGGAAGAGCCGCCAGCCACCTCCCTCACCTTTCTCAGGTTGCGAAAGATAAAGGTTTAGATGGGCTTTGGGCAAAACTCTATAACTGGGTTGAAACCACTCCTAGCGGCGGATACCACTTCTACCTACATGCACCAGGCAACACTAACCGTAACCGGAAACTCGCTAAGAATAAGAATAATGAGGTTTTGGCGGAGACTCGTGAAAATGGCGGATACTCGGTTATCGCACCAGCTGATGGGGCTCGTTTCCATCATAGTGGGGAAGGGGCATGGGGTGTGGTTAATGGTGACCCGTCTACTGCTGCTACCGTGACTTTAACCGAACTGGAAACCCTGCTCGATATTTTCCGCACCCTCAACGAAGAAACCACCCAAACCCAACCTCAACCATTACCGACCCCAACCCCAAATACCACCACTACGGGTATTGTGCAGGGGGTTAGCCCGTTCGACGACTACGAAAACAAAACTAGTTGGGACACGATCCTCACCCCGCACGGGTGGGAAAAACTCCACACCCAAAACAACGAAACCTTCTGGCGACGCCCCGGCAAAACCACCGGCATTTCTGCCTGCACCGGATACGCAAACGACCGCGACCGCCTCTACGTATGGTCAACCTCCACCCCCTTCACCCCCGAAACCCCCTACACCAAACCTGCAGCCTACACCCTCCTAAACCACGACGGAGACTACAAAAAAGCTGCCAAACACCTACACACTCAAGGCTACGGCACCCCAACCCTCCACAAACGCCAAACCTCAGAAGACACCGCCCTAGATGCCTTCCTTCAAACCCTCCAAAACCAACCCCCACAACACAAAGACCCCCAATTCTACACCCGCACTGACGACGGTAATGCTCTACGCTTCTCCGACACCTACCAGAACCGGTTACGTTACATTCCCGAGCGTAACACTTGGGCTGTGTGGAATGGGCACCAGTGGCAACTTGCTAACTCTAACGCCCCTGCTGTTGAAGCAGCCCGGCATTTAGCTAGAAACCTGCCCGAGGAAGACCCCGCCGACATTAAACACAAGAACCGCTCCCTATCCAAAAACGCCATCACCGCCGCTATCACCCTTGCAGCCACCCACCCCACCATCAACACCCCACTAACTATGTTTGACACCAACCCCTACCAGTTAAACACCCCAACAGGGGTAATTGACCTGAAAACAGGACAACAAACCCCACCCGATCCTAATACTCTCTGCCTGCGCTCCACTACCACCCCACCTAAAGCGCAGCCTACCCCTACGTGGGATAGTTTCCTAGCCCAAACCTTCGCCGGCACCCCCGAACTCACCCAATACCTCCAACACTTCCTCGGAATGACCCTCATCGGGCAAGTACGCGAACAAATCTTCGCCTTCCTAAACGGAACCGGAGCCAACGGCAAATCCACCCTCCTAAACGTTATCCAAAAAATACTCGGCACCGGTGAAACTGGATATACTACCACGATTCCTGCGAACACTTTCCTGAAAGGAGCAGAAAACCGCCACCCCACAGAAATCGCTGCCCTCCAAGGAGTACGCCTCGCCATCACCAGCGAAACAGAAGAAGGCCAACACTTCGCTGAAGCACGCCTAAAACTCCTCACCGGTGCAGACAACATATCTGCCAGATACATGGGAGGTAACTTCTTCACCTTCACCCCCACCCACACCATTATCATGGTGTCCAACCACGAACCAGAAGTAGCTACCGGTGGGGACGCATTTTGGCGACGCGTACGCAAAATACCATTCAACAACACCGTACCCGAGCACGAACGCGACCCCGAGCTAGAAAACAAACTCCTCGCAGAAGCCCCAGGAATCCTATATTGGCTCATACAAGGAACCATTAAATACTTAAAACATGGTCTACTGGAGCCTGATGTTGTACGGATCGCTACCCGTGAGTATGAGCGTAATCAGGACACGGTGCAGATGTTTATTGATGAGGTTTGCCGGCTGGGGGATCCTAACGCGCAGCATATGCATACTCCTGTGGGGAGGCTGCGTGGGGCGTATGAGAAGTGGTGTAGGGATAATGGGTTGGAGCCGGTGAGCGCGAAACTCCTCACCCAACGCCTACGCGTAAAAGGAGTCATGGCTACCAAAGGCACAAAAGGGGCTAGATTTTATTCAGGGGTTTTCATTCCTGAAAGTGACGATTTAGATCTAAACGAGGCTCTCTATTAGCTTTAAACACCTGTCATCTACCTGTCATATATATGTCATATACCTGTCATGCATTTGTTATCTATCTGCCACACATCTGTCATATATCTGCCACCCACATCTGCCACCCACACAACCAGTTATCCACAGACTGTGGATAAAAAAGGGTGGCAGGTGGCAGATAGGTGGCAGATACCAAAACAATCTGCCACCCACACTTTTTATTGATATTTAACCATTTATTACCTATTGGGTGGCAGGTGGCAGATAAATAATAAAAATCGGTATATATAAAAATATATATAGTTATCCACAGAAATATGTATGTATACATATATATAGACCCGACCAAAAACAATCTGCCACCCGCCACCCGCACCTCAAGAAAGCAAGTGATCCATGCTAGAAAAAAACCTCGAAAAAAAACTCACCACCATCATCAAAAAACACGGCGGACAATGCTGGAAACTAACCAGCCCCGGCACCGCAGGCGTTCCAGACCGGATAGCCATACTCCCAAACGGCAAAACCATTTTCATCGAACTAAAAGCCCCCAACAAAAAACCACGTCCACTCCAAACCCGCCAACAACAAAAACTCAAAAACCTCGGACACCACACCCTCACCATCAACCACCCCGACCAAATACAAAAACTAGACCAAGAACTAGAACAAGAACTAAAACAGGAACCAGACAATGCACTATAAACCCCACCCCTACCAAACCCAAGCCATCACCCACCTCCTAACCCACCCCCAAGCCGTCCTAATGCTAGAAATGGGGCTAGGCAAAACCGTCATCACCCTCACCGCCCTAAACATCCACCACCAAAACAACCCAAACACCAAAACCCTCATCATCGCACCCCTAAGAGTCGCACAAGACACCTGGAGCAACGAGATCCAAAAATGGGATCACCTTAAACACCTAAACCCCTCCCTAATCCTTGGCACCCCCCACACTAGAACCCAAAACCTTAAAACCGGAAACATACACATAATCAACCGCGAAAACCTCCCATGGCTCACCCAAAACATTGAATGGGACTACGACACCGTAATCATCGACGAACTATCCTCATTCAAAACCCCAAGCACCCAAAGATTCAAAGCCCTAAAAAAAGTCCGCCCACACATTAAACAAATCTGGGGCTTAACCGGCACCCCCGCCTCCAACAGCCTCCTAGACCTATGGGCCCAATACTACCTAATAGACACTGGACAAAGACTAGGCAAAGCCATCACCACCTACCGTCAAAACCACTTCACACCCACCAAATACGTTTACGGACGCCCCGTAAACTACCAACTCCTACCCGGGCATGATCAACACATCTACCACCAAATCCAAGACATCACCCTATCCATGCGGACAAAAGACCATCTACAATTGCCCCCAATCACCTACACAAACCACCCCTGCCCCCTCACACAAAAAGCATGGAAAACCTACCAGCAACTCAAAAAAACCCAAATCACCCAAATAGGAGACACTGAAATAGACGCAGCATCAGCCGCAGTCCTATCAAACAAACTCCTCCAACTAGCTAACGGAGCAATATACGACGAAAACCAGCAAACCCTACCCGTACACGAAGCTAAACTCGACGCCCTAGAAGACATCATCGAAGCAGCTAACGGTAAACCACTAATGGTAGCTTACTGGTTCAAACATGACTTGGAGCGGATAAAGCAAAGGTTTAAACAAGCCCGCACCCTAGACACTAGTAAAGATTTTAAAGATTGGAATGAAGGGAAAATCCAGTTAGGGTTGATACATCCAGCTTCCGCAGGACACGGATTAAACTTACAACAAGGCGGGAACTTGATCTGCTGGTATTCCCTCACATGGTCTTTAGAACTCTACCAACAATTAAACGCCCGCCTTTACCGGCAAGGACAAACACAACCCGTATCCGTTACCCATTTGATCGCTAAAAACACGATCGACGAGCACGTAATCAAAACTTTAGAAACAAAAAACTATACCCAAACCGCGTTAATCGAAGCAGTAAAACAACAAATCACAGGAGACTAGTAAGATGCTTACCCCTACAGAACTCACCACACTACACACCCAGCTTCAAGAAATCCACCAACTCCTCCCCGAACTAGAAACACTCAACAAAACCCTACTAGAAATCACCGGCAACACCTACACCCTCACCCACACACCCCAATCCCACACCTCCCCAATCGAAACCGCCTACCTGCAACTACAGCACCGCCTAAACCTCGTAAACGAAACCCAAAACATTGTCAATCAGTGGGGTTATCCAAACGACACCCCTACCCCATGGACAATCTGGGTGTACAGCAATCTAGAAAAAATAAACCAAGAAGGATTAATTCAACCGTGGCACCCCATTATCATCACCACTCTCCATACCCTTCTAAAAAAACTATTCACCCACAAACACGCCAACAGGTCACTAGAAGAAACCACGCGTATCCTGGAAATCGCTGCCACCTACACTAATACTCATGTAAGTCGTGAAGACCTGCATTCAATCCTAGGAGTGCCTAGGGAACGTATCCGCCAGTGGATACACCGCGGTAAGATCACCGAAACCAAAAACGGGATCCCTACCTCTCAAGCATGGGAACTACTGCAGAAAATAAACCAGAGAAAAAGCAAAGTAGCAAGGAAAGGATAATTAATGATGGAAGAAAAGTTATTAACTCAAGCTGAAGTGGCTAAATATTTACGGGTGTCGACTAAGACTTTGAAGCGGTGGAGAGATGCCGGGAAAGGCCCTAAGTGTTTTAAGATAGGGAACAGTTTAAGGTATGACCGGTTTTTGTTTGAACAGTGGTTGAAAAATGAACAGCGATAGTTAACAGGTGGTGGCTCTAAATGCTAGTATTGTTTAGAGCCACCGTTTGTTTTTCTATCTAATGGGTTTAATGGTTATTTTTGATTCTTTTACGGTAGTTGCTGGGTGGCTCTTTCCGTATTTTTTGGTGACGTATCGTCCTGTTTTAGCGCTTCTGTATGATCCTTTGGCCATGTTCACCTCCTTACATAACAGACTTGAATACCTATTTGCGGACATTCATAGAATAATAGAACACAATATGTAGTAGCTTCACGACACACTCACCACTACATATTGACAATTGGTTAAAAATCTGTCACGCTTGAGGGGTAGAAGTCTACCCACTTCTACATTTTTTATATCTACATATTAAACATTTTGTCTAGTATAGTTGCAAAAAGTTGTCTAGTGTTATAGAATAATGGTATGGTAGCACCGCAACAAACCAGAAAAGTAACACAACTCCTAAAATCCCTAAAATGGGAAAAAATACGAACCAAAGGCTCACACAGTACTTGGAAATCACCAAAAGGAACAACCATAATCATCCCAGACGGACACAAAACTATAAGCCCAGGCGTCTACCAACAACTCCTCAAAGCAATAGAAAAAGACAATCAAAAATGACAACACACAACATCACCACACACTACGAACACGGCTTCTGGATGATAAACATTCCCCACCTAGACGGAATAACCCAAGCCGAAACATGGGAAATAATCCCACAAATGGCAAAAGAGTACATACACTTAGCCACCAACACCCCAACAGAACAAATAGACATCAATATAACCGAGATAAAAATCGGCGAAAGCACCCTAATAAGCGACGCTCTAACCGCCAGAAAACAAGCACAACAGGCAGAACAAACCTCAAAAACACTAACAATAAACGCCCTACAACTAATGAAAACCAACGGACTACCATTGCGCGAAATCGGCAAAGTCTTAAACATATCCCACCAAAGAGCATCCCAACTATTAAAAAACCACCACTAACCACAACAACACTCACCTAACAGACCCACTAAAACAGTGGGTCTTTTTCCACACCCAAAACCCAACCCCTCTCTAAAAAAAACCAAAATGCCAAACCACTCCCTAAAACACAGACCCAACAGACCGCACTACGACACCTACAAACAAAAAGCCCTAGCCTTAAAAAAACAAACCAAACTCTACAACCTCCCCTGCTGGCTCTGCCACCAACCAATAGACACCAACCTACACTGGAAACACCCTCAATCATTCACCGCAGACCACACCACACCACTAGCCAACGGCGGAAAACCAAACGGCGAACTACGACCAGCACACCGCTCCTGCAACTCCCGCAAATCCAACCGCCCCTATCAACCAACCTCAACCCCACCCAGTAAAAACTCAACACACTGGTAAAAAACCATACAACACCCTCAAAACCGCAACTAGCACACAACAACAAGACCTGATATACTCAAAACCACCTCTAAAACGCTCCCAGAAGCGTTAAACCTAGGGGGACTACCCCCACCACACACCACACCGGCGCACCGCCGCATAGTCGAGTTTTCCTTCAGGGGTATATAAAACCAAACACGGAGAACCTAACACCCCAACCACATATATAAACTTACCCTCTACCCCCCCTTTTTTTTAAGGAGGCGAAATTGAGCAAACCTTTACAACCATGCGGCACAGAAGCCGCCTACCGTCGCCACCTCTACCATAAAGAACAACCCTGCGAAGCATGTAAAAAAGCAAGCAGAGCAGACTGGAAACAAAGACAAGAAAAGAAAAAAGACGCCCAAATACTTAAAACCCTACAAGTAGCCGACACCCTACCTGTACTTGATGAGAAACAAATTTTAGAAGAAACTTTGAAAGTGCTTCGAGCCCAGTTACAAGACGCACCTCCGCAAGCAGTAGCTTCTATCGCTAAAGGGATCAGGGACACTCTGGAGGCGTTGCGTGGAGACACGGAGAAACAAGGAAAGAAAATCGTGGATAAGGGGACTGGTGGTTTGATTGACGAGATTGCAAGGGCACGCGCTAAACGTAAGGAAAGGATCGCAAACACCGCGCTTTAGTCATATACCCGATTATGTGACTAGTGCAGCTAATGAGGCTATTGATTTAATGGCTCTTTCGGGCGCTGCCTGTGATCCTTGGCAGAAATACGTGTTAGAAGGGGCGCTCGGGGAAAGAGCAGACGGGAGATGGTCAGCGTTCGAGGTGGCTTTGATTGTTCCTCGCCAAAATGGGAAAAATTTTATTCTAGAGGCTCGCGAGTTAGCGGGTCTTTTCTTTTTTAGGGAAAAAGAGATCGTGCATTCGGCGCACAGGGCAGACACGGCTCGTGATGCTTTCCGGAAATTCGAGTACCGGATCAGATCCACACCGGCTTTCATTGAACAAGTGCAAGGTTATCATGTGGGAAAAGACCCGTTCGATCATCGCATATCCGGTATCCGTATTTCAGCTGGAGAAATGAGCATACAGTTAAAGAACGGGAATAAGATTAGTTGGCGTACTCGGGTTACTGGTACTGGGCGTGGTTTAACCGGCGATCTGGTAATAATTGATGAGGCGTTAGATGTGGATGCGGAGACTATGGCTGGTTTACTACCGGTGATGTCTGCTCGTTCTATGGATGGTAATCCGCAAATATGGTACACGTCTAGTGCCGGTTTGCATCATTCTTACCAGTTAGCGTCCGTGCGGGAGCGAGGTTTAAGCGGTGTAGAACCGCGTTTAGCGTATTTTGAGTGGTCAGCGCCCGATGAAGCAGAAACGTCCGATAAAAATGCGTGGTATATGGCTAATCCTAGTTTAGGTACACGCATTAGTGAAGAATATATTGAGTCTACCGAGTATGCGGCGTTAGAAGATGAACAGTTCAGGCGGGAACGGCTCGGGATTTGGGCAAAACTTGGCGGGAATGCGGCAATCACCCCTGGGGCGTGGAAGAAAAACCTTGATACGTGCTCGATCCCAACCGATACTCTCGTGTTCGCGCTCGATGTTCCACCCGCCCGTGATAGTGCCTCTATCGCGGTAGCTTCCCTACGTGCAGATGGGCGTACCCATATAGAACTAGTAGATCGGAGGGTTGGCACGTCGTGGGTTGTTGAACGGCTTTTAGAACTACAGGAAGCGTGGAGTCCTGCCTGTACGGTGGTAGAAGCAGGCTCTGCTGCCGGTGCCTTAATTCCTGATTTACGTAAAGCTAAAGTGAAGCTGAAGCAAGTAACTATGCGGGACTACATGCAAGGCTGTGCAAGATTCTATGATGCCGTGAAACAAGGAAAACTGTGCCATATCGGTCAAGAAGAACTCGATGCGGCAGTCAATGTTGCGGAATTTAAATTTGTCGGGGACTCGTTGTTTAAGTGGAAACGAGGCTCGCTAGATGTGGATATATCCCCGCTAGTGGCTTGCACACTAGCTTTCTACGGGCTGCCTTCAGGTAAGGATAAGCCTTTGAATGAGACTGGTAATGGTTGGAGGATTGTTGGTTTATGAGGATTAAAGGTTTAACTAGTAGTGAGCAGGCGCTGGTAGAGCGTCTGCTCAAACTTTTAAAAACAAAGCATGACCGGAACAAGCTACGCTCATCCTACATGGATGGTAAACATATGCTTGATAACCTACCGCCTACTGCTCCGCCTTATCTTTCCCAACTGAAAACCGTGCTAGGCTGGCCAGCTAAAGCGGTGGAACATTTAGCTAGAAGAATCCGGTTAGAAAACTTCACCACCCCCAACAGTGACCTCTCTGCATTCGGGTTAGATCAGATACTTCAAGATAATGACTATTACGCGACTGTTGCGCAGGCTCAAATATCTTCCCTAGTGCACTCCACGGTTTTCCAGACAGTAACAACTGGTGGGGAAGGTGAACCCGAGGTGTTGATCCATCAAGTATCAGCGTTGGAAGGTACAGGGGAATGGGATTATCGTTTACGCCGGTTAAAGAATTTTATATCTGTACAGTCTTGGGGTGTTCCTACTGCTGGGCAGTTAGATTTAACCCGTAGTGGGGCGTTCACGCTTTTCACTGATTATCAAGTAGTTACTGTGATAGATGGGCAGGTAGTGGAGCGAGCCACTGACCAGATAGTGCGCCTGCCGGTCACTCATTTACCGTATAAACCTAGAATTGATCGTCCTGTTGGATCTTCACGTATCTCAAGAGCAGTAATGGCTTTGACGGATACGGCGGTGCGTACGCTTTTAAGATCGGAAGGAACAGCCGATTTGTATGGGGTGCCGTGGTTTGTGATATTCGGGCCAGACGAGTCCGCGTTTAGTAAAAGTTCTTGGCAGATGGTGACTAACCGGATTAATGCTATCCCAGATGTTGTTGATGTGGACGGCACCCGTCAGCGTGCAGACGTGAAACAGTTCTCGCAAGGAGCACAAACCCCGCACGTAGACCAGTTACAAGTAATTGCAGGGTTGTTTGCCGGGGAAACCAATATACCCGTGTCTAGTTTAGGGGTGGGTTTAACCCAAGCTAACCCTACCAGTGCTGAATCCTATATCGCCTCGCGTGAAGATTTGATAGCTGAAGCGGAAGACGCGCAGACTTTTTGGTCTACTCCGCACGTGAACACGATGCAGTGGGCGTGGATGATCGCTAACCAAACCAGTGAACTGCCGCAAGAGTTACAAAAACTTGCCCCGATCTGGCGGGACGCTAGACATACTTCTCGAGCCTCAGCAGCAGACGCAACCGTGAAACTAGTATCTGCTCTGCCATGGCTAGCAGAATCAGAAACCATGCTCGAGACCCTCGGTTTTGATCATAGTGTCACCGCGCGGTTAAAAACCGAGCAACGGCGCGCTAGAAGCGGGGCGTTAATGCTAGACCTGATAGGGGAAAAACATGGCCAGCAGACAAGAGATAGAAGCACTACGCAAAGCTAACAAACTTATAGAAAAAAGAGCTTTGCAAGAGTTAGAAAAAGCGTGGAAACTTCTCCCAGAGTTGAACAACTATGAGTTAACAGACAGGCTCACCGCTCTAGTGGCAGGGATAATAGACAAATATGGTTCAGCGGCTGCTTCGGTGGCCGCTGAGTGGTATCAACGCTTAACCGATACTGAGCCGCATATACCCGACTTATATAACCCTGACGTGTGGGATGCATCTACTAGATGGGCTTTGTCAGAGTTCTATAAAGGCGCAGATTTTACACAAACAATGCCTCTTATCGCGTCTAGTGTGGTGAGGCATATTAGGAATCATGGGCGGGAAACTGTTGCTTATTCGGTTAAGCAGACTAAAGGGGTGGCTTATGCTCGTGTTCCTAGCGGTGGAGAAACGTGTGATTTTTGCTTGTTGTTAGCGGGGCGTGGGCCGGTTTATGGTACAGAGCTTGATGCGAAATATAGGGTTAGTGACGGGCGTAAGTATCATGATGATTGTGATTGTTTAGCCGTTCCAGTTAAAGGGCATTGGGAGCCTGATAGTGATAGTTTGCGGGGTATGCGTTGGCGGGGGCAAACAATCCAAGGCTATGACTTTGACCGGTTATATGCAGAAGAATACTATCCTTACCATGCTGAGAATGACACGATAAATAAAGTATTACAGCGAAAACGCGAAATAAAAGCAAAACTACGACAAGAAGAAAGAAATAAAAATACTGATACTCAAAATTTACTTATTGAAAAGTTAATTCGTAATGGGCAATCAAAAGAGTTAGCGGTTAGGCAAGTTCGTTTAAAGTCTAAAACAGGTACTGAAAGATTAGAGGAACATGAAATAGACTTTTTAGAACGATTTGAAGCTATAGGACATTATGTTACTTGGATCCCTAGAGCTGAGTATGTGCAAGGTACTGGGCGTATTCCTACTAACGATTTCATTTGGGAAACTAATGGGGATAGGGTATGTGATGTAAAGACTATGAAGCTGAAATATTCTGTTATAAAAGACAGGATTAAAAAAGCGGTCATAAAGGCTAGAGCACAAGGAGTTGTAAAAGATGTATTTATCGTTGATGTTAAATACCCGTATATAGATGAAAAAGTATTAAAACAATTAGAAAACTATAACCAGAATGTTAAAGATGGTAAGATACGTGAGCTTTGGTTATTTATAGATAATAAGCTTATTAAAATTGATTTAGTATAAACAAAAGAGCAACAGCTTAGTCCCGCCCTTTCGCGCCAGAGTGGCTGTTGCTCTATAAACATAATACTATAACACAAACTCTGTTACAACTCGTTTAATAACTTGTTTTTTGATTTTCCCATTCCTGTTACAGGGATGGGATTTTTATTACCCGAATGGGAGAAAGGTTTCAACCATGAGCGATGACGCTACCCAAGAAGTAGTTGTTGAAGATAAGACCGGAACGGTCGAGGTTGATTGGAAAGAGCGTTCTAGAATGTGGGAATCACGTTCTAAGGCTAACAAGGCGCGTGTTGAAGAGTTAGAAGCACAGTTAGCTTCTGTTAATGATGCGCGTAGCGAGAATGAAAAACTTGTTGAAAGGGTTAGCCAGTTAGAAGAACAAGCCAAACAGCTAGAACATTCCAAACTGGTCGCCGAAGTAGCTAAAGCTAAAAATATAGACAGTCAGCTACTAACAGGGGCTACTTTACAAGAGTTAGAAGAGTGTGCGGATCGGTTAATCGCTTGGCGTGACTCCACACCAGCTAAGCCTAGAGCTAACGCTCCGCTAGTTGGCACCACTGCTGGCGATCCCCCCAACAGTCCGTACAAAACACTCGTTGATATTTTTAAGAAAGGACTATAACAGTGAGTATTTTTTCAACCGATAGTATGAAAAAGTTTTTGCCAGATGAGATTGCTAGCGAAATCTTAGTGGATGTTAAGAAAGGTTCCACGGTCGCGGGGCTTGCCGGCGCGCAACCTATGCGGTTCGGCAACACTACCCATATTGTTTTTGATGATTTCCCTCGGGCTGAGTTCGTAGAACAAGGCGGGGATAAGTCGTCTACAAAGGGCGGGTTTAGTACCGTTACTGCTACCCCGCACAAAACACAAGTCACTATGCGGTTTAATGAGGAAGTGTTGTGGGCTGACGAGGCGCGCCAAATCGGTGTACTCGAAGAACTAACCAGTGCAGCTGCTACTGCTTTATCACGCGCGCTAGATTTCGGTATCTATCACGCGATCAACCCTCTTAACGGAGCTAAGGTAGAGACGTGGAGTGATTATGTTGGTAAGACTACCAAGACGGTGGTGCAAGGTAGCGCGGATGCTGACGCGGACATTCGCGCAGCCGCAGGGTTGCTGATTGCTTCTTCTATCAACCCTACAGGTATAGCGTTAGATCCTAAACAGGCGTGGGCGTTAGCGTCTTTGCAGGCTAAGTCAGGCGGGGTAGACACAGGAACTCCTCGCTATCCTCAGCTTGGTTTAGGCACTTCCATGGATTCTTTCCTCGGGTTAAACGCCATGGTATCTGACACTGTTTCCGGTCTGCCCGAGGCAGCAGATACGGGTATTCGCGCAGTAGTTGGCGATTTCACTAATGGTTTACGTTGGGGCATTCAAAAAGAATTACCACTTGAAATTATTCGCTATGGTGACCCTGACGGGCAGGGTGATTTAGCACGTAAGAATCAGGTAGCGTTGCGGCTTGAACTGGTTTATGGCTGGTTTGTGCGCCCTGACCGTTTCGCTGTCGTGAAAACTGCCGGCTGAAACGAAAGGCAGGTAATAGAGTGAGTAAAGAACGTATGTTAGTTGAATTAGTGTCTGCTTCTACCGGCGTGATTATTCGCGTAGATGAAGCTACTGCTTCACTAGTGGGAGATGAATATAAGCCGGTTAAAGGGGTGAAGAAGTAGCATGACGGATAGGGAGGAGGGGCTTGGAGGACAGTGGGTTTCGTTTAACGATTTTCAATTGGATTGGATAGGCGAGCCTTTAGATGTTTCTGACGTGACGGTGGTGCGGTGGATTGCTCGCGCTGAGCGCATGTTGCGTAAAGAATACCCTGATATTGGGGAGCGTATCATTTCGGGGCGTGAACCCGACTTGCTAGAAATAGTCAAAGATGTGGTTATTTCTATGGTTACGCGGGTTTTACGTAACCCTGCGGGGCATCGGCAGGTTTCAGAAACAACTGGTGTTTTTACCGGTTCTGTTACTTTCGCTGGGGCTAATCCTGGTGGATTGTATTTAACCCTAGAAGAACGTGACTTGTTGCGTGGGCCGGATAAAGCACGTAAAGGACAGGCCTATTCTTTACCTATGACTGGTGTTAATGGCATAACTCACGGGCAGGTATGCTCTCTTAACCTAGGGGGCATTTATTGTTCCTGCGGGGCTGTGTATGCTGGTAAACCAGTTTGGGAGACGGGAGGATAAGGTATGTTACGGCAGGCTTTAGTTAAGCTGGTTATTTACCGTAAGCCCGGGTTACACATGGACAGGTATGGTAACCCGAGCTTCCCTCCTGTTGAACAGTGGGAGCAAGAAGAATGGCAAGTATATGGGGTTGCCCCGCAAATACCAGAAACCGATTTCACACAGGGACGCGAACCCGTGGCTTTAACCATTAACGTGTATGCCCCGCTAGGTGGTGTACGCCCCTATCCTGGAGACATGGTGAAACTTCCAAACGACAATAACGGTTTGTTTCGCTGCGTGGGGGATGTGAACACTTACGATTCAAACCCGCATTTTTCACAGGCTACTCACACTGGGGTAATGGTTCGGCTGGAGAGGCATCGGAGGTAAAGGTGCGGATAGAGTTAAATAGCGCCGAGATTAAAGCTTTTTTGCATTCTGCACCGGTTGGTTCTTTGGTTGAGACGGAGGCTAAAAAGATAGCTGGCAGGGCAGGGAAAGATTACGCGACCGATATTTATCATGCTTCGGGGCGTGTAATCGCATCTGTCTATACCGCCACCCCTGCAGGAATACGGGATAATTCCCGCAACCAAACCTTGCTTAAAGCTTTACACGGAAAATAGGGGGTATTGGTGGAAACATATGTACCTTCTGATATTCTGTCTAAAATCATCCTCTGGCTAAGAGATCACAGCTTTCTAGCCTCTAGCATTGTCCCGCTAGACAGGAAAGCAGGAACAGTCAGAGTCTCTCTGCTTTCTTCCCGATTATTGAACATGGTGGAAGAAGAGATACGGGTTTTAGTAGAGGTATGGCAACGCGATCAAGAGACTGGTTTTGATGAAGCTAGCAGGATTTACGCGCTGTGCGCGTATTCTTCTGGGAACCAAGAAGTATTCCCAGGGGTTGTTTGCTATCAGATCCAGCCTGAACGTCCTGTAGAACACCCAGATATAGACGCTCCTGACCTGACCCGCTTCCAACTTATAGTCACTTTACGGGTAAGAATGGAAAGAAAAGAATGTTGAAACAAGTTAAACATCCAGCTTTCGGGTTTACTTTAACAGTTCCTACCAGCCAGCTCTCTGAATATCAGGAAGCTGGCTGGATTATTGTTAGCCCAAAAATAAAACTAGTTAAAAAATAATTTGAGAAAAGGAGAATGATATGGCTTTACCAGAACCAATGATTGGCGCACCAGTTAGCGTTACCGGTGCTATTGCTGCCGCGCCTGTTGCTACTACTTTACCGGTTAATGCTACTGCTAGTTTGAATGAGGCTTTTAAGCCTTTAGGGTTGATCGGGGAAGAAGGGTTCGAGTTTGAGGCTCAGCGTTCCACTTCAGGCGAAAAAGCATGGGGCGGTGTAACCGTGCGCATTATTCAGTCAGAGTATGAGGTTAAGGGTCGTTTCACGCTACTTGAGTCTACTAAAGCTGAAGTACTTAAGGCTGTGTTCGGTGCCCAGAATGTGGTCGTGGGTGACGGCACGATTTCAGTTAAACATAATGAGAAGCTGGTGGAACGGCAAGCATATACGGTGGATTTGAAAGATGGGAATCGGGTGCGCCGTATTGTGCTCCCTAACGCTCAGCTTGTTCCTAGCGGGGCTACCCAGTTTGTGCACAACGCGATTATCCAGTATCCGGTGGAATTAACTGCCTACCCTGACGAGCAAGGCAATTGCGCGTATGAATATATTGCGGATAACCCAACTGGCTAAAAAATAACTAGCAAAATAAAAAATGAGTGTGCTCACCTCCATGCTTTTCGTGTAGGTGAGCGCACTTAAATTTTTTGCGTAAACAAATATTTATAGAAAGAGAGAGCATTAATGAGTAACACTTCAGCAAAACAAAACAAAAACAAACCCCACATACCATCTGAGACGACACAAGATTGTTTTAAATATCGTTTCACGCAAGGGGAAATCGTTTTACCGTTTCTACAGCATGTGAAATTAAAGCATTTAGAGCAGGCTGCTACCGCCACCACAAACGAAGAATATAATCTGTTGCTTCTTGATGCTCTCTTAGACGAGACGGGCAAAAAATTATTGCGCGAACTAACGGTGAGTGAGTTTAACGATTTGTGTGAGTCTTGGCAGAAAGATTCCGAGCTGAATGTAAAAAACTCCTAGAGCTTCACGGACTTCTATATCATTACCGTGAAGCTGTGCAAGCCACCCTGCTCCAGTATGGTTTGCGTTTACGCGAGCTACCTAATAAGCACACCACTTGGCAGGATGTGTATTTACTGTTGAAATATGCTCCCCCAGATAGCCCGTTCTATAAAACGATAAACGCAAACCATGGTTGGCAGGATGCAGAGTATATGTTGGCTGGGATTTTAGATGCGGTTAATTGGCTGGTGTGGGCTAAAACCGAGGACGGGGCTAGAGGTGTTAATCGTCCGAAACCTGTGCCGCGTCCTGGGCAGGACAAGCCCTCAAAATATGGCACACCTGTAAGGGTCACGGAACTGTTAGCAGGTTTGTCCGAGTTTTGGTCTAAACAATAAAAAAAGAAAAGAGGAGCATTTGTGGGACACGAGTTAGCTAAAGCATATATACAGATTATCCCAACTGTTAAAGGTCTAAAGTCTTCCCTTGAGAAAGAACTTAGCGGGGATTATCCACCGGTTAAAGACACTGGGCGAAAAATCGGGGACGGGATCGTTAGCGGGGTGTCTAAAACTGTTAAAGTTGGTTTTGCTGCCGCTGGTACTGTCGCTGCCGGTGCTTTCACTGCGTCAATAGCTAAAGGATTTAAGCGTCTACAAACCATTGAGAATGCGTCAAAAGCTTTAGAAGGTATGGGTTTAACTGCGGCGGGTATTAAACAAGTAATGCAGGATGCTAATTTAGCGGTTAAAGGTACAGCGTTCGGGTTGGGGGAAGCAGCTCAAGCAGCTAAAGGTTTAACTGCTGCCGGTATTAAACCAGGTAAAGAAATGGAGCGTATTTTACGCTTGGTTGGGGATACGGCCGCCCAATCTGGGGAAAATATAGCCAGCATGGGTGCGGTCTGGAATAAGATAGCTGCTAAAGGGAAACTAACTGGTGAGGAAGCTGCCCAGCTTCTAGAACGTGGTATCCCAGTCTGGCAGGCTTTATCTCAACATATGGGGATAACTGCCGAGCAAGCCATGGATTTAGCGTCAAAGTCTAAAATCTCATTTAATGATTTCGCTACCTCTATGGAGAAGATGTTTGGCGGGTCAGCTTTGGCTATGGGTAATACAGTTAAAGGCTCGTTTGATAACATGGGCGCGGCCTTGGGGCGTTTCGGAGCAGCTTTACTCAAAGAATTCTACCCATTAGCAGTACCAGCATTAAAAAAGATCACTGAAACTATTGACGCATTAACAGTTAAAGTCACCCCGTTAGCGGTAGCAGGCAGACAAGCTTTTGATAGATTTACTGGGGCGTTAAACACGAGCGTGAAAGGATCCCAGTCTTATTTAGAGTTATTTATTGCTAAAAAAAAGAACTAGCTGGCTCGTTCAAACCTTTAATAGTAGAAGCTACCCGTCTAGGAGGAGTTTTTGCCACGAGTATTGCTAACAGTGTTGCTCGGCTTGCTCCAGCGGTTGCGGATCTATTCATCTCGATTAACCGCGCAACCGCGCCTCTAATACAAACCTTGGCACCTGTATTAGGTAGAGTAATTCAGTCTTTTATCCCGCTAGTTGATTTAGCAGGAGCAATTATTGAAAAAATCTCTACCCTAAACCCTTTCCTACTGGGTACTGTTTCCACTTTTCTTTTACTGAAAAGAGCCGGCGGAAACACGTTCACTACGCTCAAAACAGGTTTTGAAACTCTCGCACTGAAAGCCTTATACGCGAAAGACGCTGTAACAACTGGGGCAACTAGCATGATGACAGGGGTTAGCGGGCTAAGCGGGGCTCTTACTAGGAGCGTAGGAGTATTAGGTAGGGTGCGTACAGCTGCGACTTTAGCAGGCGGCGCGTTGAAAGCTGCTTTTCTGTCTAACCCTATCGGGGTTGCTTTAACAGCTATCTCAGGCGCGTTAATGTATTTTTCTAACCGGCAGCAAGAAGCTAAAAACCGTGCCCAAGAGCTAAAAAACACGCTAGACCAAACCACGGGAGCTTTAACCCGTAACACTGTGGAATGGTTGAAAAGTGACGAGAAAATAAGTAGCGCGGCGAGAGCCTACGAGAAAGCCGGCGGAAAAATACAAGACTTCTACGCTTCTCTGCGAGGCGACACTCAAGCCCTAGAGCGATACAACCAGATTTTAGAAGAAAACCAAGGAAAATTTGATGCCAGCCTAGGCTATGGAGCTGGAATTAAAGTAGTAGACCAGTTCAATCAAGTCCACAAAGAAACCAGCAGTATCTTGAAGGAAGCAGAGCAAGCTATCCTAGCTAACCAAGCTGCTGCTTTAAGCGAAGCCCAAGCCATCTACCATACGGCAGACGCTAACCGCGACAATCTGCTAACTATGAAAGAGTTAGACGATTATCGCGCAGGCAGAGCTAACGCGTTCGGTAACGCTATCAAGCAAGAGATCGCGCAAAAACGGTTAATAGAAGAAGCAACTAAAGCGTTAAGCGATAAAACTGTCGTAACCGATGAGGAGCGTCTGACTTTAATCCAGTTGGCTGAACAAATACGGTCTACGTCTAGAGCCTATGATGAGGCAGGTAGAGGACAAAAAGCTCTAGTCGAGCATATGGGGCAAGCCCGCACCCAATTCCTTGACCTTGCTCAAGCAGCAGGGCTTAGTGCGCAAGAAGCTGGCAGTCTAGCAGACGAGCTCGGGTTGATCCCTGAGAGCGTGAAAGCAAGCGTGGATTTAGACGCTCAAGACGCACGCATGGAACTAGGGACATTGATTGGGCAGATCAATAAAGAAACCGGCACGGTAAACATTGACGGTAAAACCGTGGAAGCTGACATGAAGCTAGCTGATTTACTGGGACGCACCGCAGACTCTAAAGGCACGATTAGCTTCCTTGGTAATCCTGTACCAGCCGATATGACGTTGAGTGAAGTTATCCAAAAGATTAACCTTTCTAAAGGAAGCCTCACGGTGGATGGTAATTCTGCCCCCGCGCAACAAATCATTAGTGACACATTGAAAGCTATCCGCGAGGGCAGAGAATGGGTGAGTATTGACGGTAATCCTACCCCTGTTAATGATGTGCTCACAGCGCTTAATACTAGGGTAAAAAAGGAAATCATGAAGGTCCCTATCGGGGCTGACACTTCCATGTTTTTCACTTCTCTAGGGAAGTTAATTAATACTCGCCTACCTGTTAAAGGCATGCCGATCGTGGGGGCTCCTGCTTCCATGCAAAAAGACGGCAGCGTTTTACGTTTCTACGCTAATGGTGGGGTGGAAAATCATGTCGCGCAGATCGCGCCTGCGGGGGCTTACCGTATATGGGCGGAGAAAGAAACCGGCGGGGAAGCATACATACCGCTCGCTGAACGTAAACGGGCTCGCTCTACCCAGATTTTAAGACAAGTAGCTAACGAGTTCGGGTACATGTTGCAACCAAAAATCCAGTCCTACAGTAACGGTGGGTTTGCGCCTGTCAAGCATACTCCTACCGTTAATAGGGGTGGGACAAGTCTAATACTGGAAGTTGATGGCAAAGCCTTCCCTGCTTACCTGCGGGAAGTTGCTGCACAAACCGCTAGTAGCCTACCAGGGGTGCAAGCGGTTAATAACTTTGTACAGAGCGGGCATTATCGGGCCATGATCGGAGTATAAAACAATTTAGGAGGATAAAAAATGGCTATTACTTGGGGAGAAGTTGATGTTTGGGGTGGTGGGGCTAAAGCATGGGCTGGGATAGAGTATGTGAAAATATCGTCTACAGACACTAGCGAGACTTGGCGAGTAGTCGGATATTTATCAATCAGGGGCGCTATCCAAGCAAACATGGCTTGGAGCATCTCAGGGGCTTTCGGCACCACTTCAGGCACTCAAGCAGTCAATAAAACAGGCTACACGACCGAAGCTAACTTTGAACTATATAGGAAAGAAGTAACTTTCCAGAAAACCTCTACCAGTCAAAGTAAAGCAGTAACATTCAACATCTCCAACTCGGCTTTAAGCATCTATGTTACGCATACTGCGAGTCTCACTTTACCGGCATACACTATTTATCCTCCTAAACCAGCCTTAAATGTTAATACTGTTTTTCAAGCGGGGGAAAATGTCCGGTTAAGTTTCGACAAAAACCACACGACTAGCCACCCGGTGGAATCTTTCGAGATCCAAAACCAGTTAGAGGGGCAAAACTGGACTACTAAAGAAAAACTACTAGTTTCCAGCGCCCCAACTTTAACTAGCTGGGTGAAACAATACGCGCACGCTAAAGGCGAGCGCGTGCGTTATCGTGTGAGGCAAGTTAATAAAGCTGGTTTTTCGGATTGGGTGGAGTCTAGCTGGGTAGGTTTAACGCCGCTCGCTCCAAGTGGTGTGCAGGCAGTTAAGCAGGAAAATCTTATCCGGATAAGTTGGTCTAATCCTAATCGGAATAGTGATGTTCGTTTTGAGATAGTAGACCAGGCTGATCGAAGCGTGGGTGTGGTGGGTGTTAATAGTTTTAGTCTTGCCCCGCCAACCAGCCAAGGTGTAGTGCAGTATCGGGTTAGGGCAGTGTGTGAGGGTAGAGCTTCAGAGTGGGTGTCTACCCCGCAGATAACACTATTGCAGCCACCGGCTCAACCTACAGGGCTTTCCCCTACAGGATTTCAAGCATTAAACACCCAGATACGGTTAGAGTGGGAGCATCAGCCTTTAGATGGATCTACCCAAACGGCCTATGAGTTACAGTACCGTAAATCTGGTTCGGCTACGTGGACTACTGTTACCGGTGCTACTCAAACTTTCAGGGTTTTGTCTGCTAGTGTGGGGGCTGGCAGTGTAGGTAGAATGGAATGGCGTGTGCGTACTAAGGGTGCGCATGCTTCGTTTTCCCCTTGGTCGAGTATAGCTAGTTATGAGGTTATAGCCCGTCCTACCTGTACTGTCACCGCACCCACTACAGCTACCAGTGATTCTTTCACCATAACTGTCGCCTCCAATCAAACTAGTATGGTCGGGGTAGAGACAGTGGTTAAAGTATTGAACGGGTCGAGCGTGGAGTCGTCTTGGGTTTTAAAGGCTTTCCAAACCCTGCCAGTTACTTTCACTGTTAGCCCTGTCCCTACCGGTAGGACTATCCGCACGGAAACTAAAGTAATAGCTGGCGTAGAGTCGACGCTAGTTACTAAAAACACGAGCGTCTCGTATGCCGCCCCGCCTATCCCTATTTTCACCGCGCAATGGGATAAAACCAGCATGAGCGTGAATTATAATGTGCAAAACTCGTCGTCTAACACGCAGATAGCTAACAGTATAGTGGAAGTGTCGATAGATAACGGGCCTTGGGTAACGGTAGAATCTTTCCCTAACAGTGGTGCGGGTACTCACCATATCCCAGCCTTGAACGCTGGATCTTTACGGTATAGAGCTGTTGCGGTGTCTAGTTTAGGTACTAGGTCTTTCTCGCCCCCGATAGAAGTAGGAAGACCATCAGTTACAGGTATATTCCTGAACTGGGGGGAAAACTTTTCTAAAAACTTACACTGCAACCTGAACCCGACTTTAACCGGATCAGACAGGTTCATACATGAAAGCTCTTACGTTTTTGCTGGACAAACTCGTCCCACGCTTATACGTGGTGTAGCTTGTGAAAAAATCAGGAAAATAAGCTGGCTAATCCCCCCACTGGAAAACACACAAATAAACCACACGGAATTAGCTAAGGTTAAAAATTTATCTACTACTAACTCTGTGGTGTGTTTTCGGTCTTTTGAAGATGCTCCGTTGTTTGGCAGGGTGAGGGAAGTAGAGTTCGGGATAGAGGTTTCTTATGGGGTGAAAGTGAGTCTTGTTTTTCAAGAGACAGCTGATGGGGGAGAAAGGTAAGTAAAAAGTGCAAGAAGTTTACGCGGCGTTGCTTTTAACTCGAGATTTGCGGGTAATAGAGCCTCTTAAAGGATTCACAGGTGGAGTAGTAACCGGTAATATCCACGCCGATATTCGCTTCGGAGCAACTATTAGCCTGAAAAATCCGGGCATACAAGGCACGAGCTGGAACCAATATAGGATAAAGCTTTTACATTATTCTTACCCTGCTGGCGGGGAAGCACAAATCTCTAGCATCGGGGTGTTTACCGTGGTAGGGGAAAAAATCATAGACCAAGGAGAAGAAGGAGGAATAACCAGTGAACTCACTTTGTGTGATCTGACGGTGATAGTGCGGGACGCTAAACCTGCTTCCACTCTGACTTTCAACACTAGCACCCCTATCAGGGATCTAGTCTTAGGAGTGATAGACCAGACCGGCTTGGTTAAAGCCACCATGGTAGACACCCCAGACCGGCTCCGCTCCCCGCTAGTATTCCCACCCGAAACCAGCTACCTGAAAATAGTAAACACCCTGCTAGACTCGGCAGGGTTTTTTGCACTCTACGCAGGAACAGACGGGATACTGAAAGCCGAAAAATATCTTCCCCCCAGTATGCGCCCTATCCGCTACCATTTCGACCCCAGCGTAGAGGCTAAACATTTGCCGGAAAAAACATGGGAAGAACAAATCGTTAAGCCAAACGAGATAGTCTGCGTCTCGACCTCTACTAGTTCAGCTCCCGGGCTGATAGCTGTTGCACGTAACCAGCTCCCTGATTCCCCGTATTCTTTCCAAAATCAAGGCAGGTGGGTAACTGAAACCCACACAGGTGTAGAAGCTAGTAGCCAAAACGTGCTCCAAGAGCACGCCAACCGGCGCTTAGACATATATCTAGCTGGCAAAGTATATCAACGCAAACTGGCTTACACCCCTTTACAGTTAAACGATGTCGTAGCTCAAAACGGGCAACGAGAGGTGATAGAAAATATAACTATACGTTTAACCCCTGGGGAGTTAATGGAAGTTACCTCTAGGCAGGTGAAAAACTAATGATCCTCGATTCAAACCCTTTAACCGTTTTATTGAAACCTGCTATGGAGACAGATAGTTGGCTTTGGGGGACAGTTACTAGTGTTACCCCGTTGCTGGTAAAGCTGGACGGGGAAACTCAACCCCTCCCTATCCCGTTAGAACTTTTAACCAGCGTGAAAATAGGGGATCGAGTACGAGTTCACCTACATCAGAGGCGAGCTTTGATTATTGGGAAGACCCCACCCCCTGACGATCCTACTATAGGGGTATGGAATGATTTACCTTTGTCCTCCCCTTGGGGAGGGGTTAGCGGGCGTGCCAAAGCAGGATACTTGAAAACCAGAGACGGGCTAGTCATGTTGCGCGGCGCGGTTAATGGCGGAGCAGTCAACAGTATTATCGGCACACTTCCAGCAGGGTATCGTCCCCCATACCCATTCACTGTCCCCGTATCTACCTCATACACAGGCTCGGATCTGAATTCTTTAGCTCGTTTAGAGATTCTGGTGAATGGGCAGATAAAGATTGGCCCGAAATATACAGGGTTTGTGGGATTAGACGGCGTATATTTCCACACCATCTAAACAGAAAGGCAAAACATTATGGCACTAGCAAGCGCCCATGAAATCTATGAAGATGAAGATTTTAAGAAACGCACCCAAGTAGCCCTACTGGAATACGAACCAGACACAACCGTGTTTGACTACTGGTATAGCCTATACGGTCTACTTGTAGCGTCCAATTCTAAAATTGTGAACGCATGGGAAACCTCAAAAAACCTATACCCCTACCACTCCAGACGCGGGCATGACCCACACATTATCAAAGATGAAACTATAAAAGAAGCAGTAGTAGAACTAGTAATCCATATCGGTATTCCACGCGGGGAAAACACCCAAAAAGGAGCAAACATAAAATGCAACAAATAATCGTAGCCCTAGGGGGTGGAGCTGGCATAGCAGCTATCCTAACTGCTGTACTAACCGTGGTTAAACGCACCAGCGAGCTCCAACCCAACCACGGTGGGAGTATTAAAGACAAGGTTAATAAGACCGCGGACACGGTTACTCAAAACAGCCTACAGGTGAAAGAGCTTGTTTCTTTGTTTACGCAGCTTAATGAGCGTATTGGGGAGGATGCGCATTCCACGCATGAATACCGGAAAATGCTGACAAGCCAGCTAGACCACGTATTAAATCTGGTGCAAGAAAATCGTGGCGATATTAAAGAGCTGCGCGGGAATGATATAAATATTTTCCGCCGGCTAGAAGAACTAGAAAAACAACTAAACCAAAAAAAGGAGAGTTAAGCAAATGAAGAATTGGAAAACTTTAGAGGCAGACGAAAACCTTATCATTCAAAAAAATTATTCTATCGGGCGGCAAGGGCGGAAAATCACGAAACTAGTTATCCATCATAACGCCGGTAATCTTTCCACCCGGCAAACCCAGAATGTTTTCAACAACAATCGACAGTCAGCGCATTATCAAGTAGATATTAACGGTAAGATTGCGCAGCATGTGTGGGATACTGATACGGCGTGGCACGCCGGTAACTGGGAAGCCAATCTGACTTCTATCGGTGTCGAGCACGCTAACAATGTGAGTGCTGAGCCGTGGACGGTTAGCGAAAAAACTTTAGATAACGGGGCACACTTAGTTGCCGCGCTTTGCTGGGTTTACCAGTTGGGACGCCCCGCGTGGGGAGTAAACCTGTTCATGCACCAAGACTTTACTCGTACCCGCTGCCCGGGAGCGCTGGCAGACCAGCAAAAACAAGCCTATATTACCCGCGCTCAAGGCTACTATGACCAGCTCGCTAAACCGGCAAATAAAGTAGTTAGCGCGGTTAAGAATATTGTTAAGCCTTCCCAGCCGAGTATTGACCAGCTCGCGCGTGATGTTATCGCGGGTAAATATGGTAACGGGCAAGACCGTGTACGTGCTCTAGGGGCTAACTATAATGCTGTGCAAAAGCGTGTGAATCAAATCCTAGCTAACTCCCCAGCGCCGGCTTATGAACCGTCGTTAGAGGATTTAGCGGATGCGGTGATACGTGGTGAGTACGGTAACGGTCAGGAGCGGATTAACCGGCTCGGCTCGAAATATCACGAGGTGCAGAAGATTGTGAACCGTAAACTAGGATACTAAACAAAAAATAACTCTTATTTTCTGTTTCTAAAAGAATTTAGAATAGCGGGAGTGGCAGATAAGGAACTCCCTACTACTCCCGCTATTATTCCTAAAGTAGATGAGCTGAAAACCCCGAAAGCAGTAAAAGCCAAAAATGCGAAAGGGAGAGCAGCTACACTATAAGTAATAATTTTAGTACTAGACGCTTCAGCGTCTACAAGACGTTGAAGATTACTTGTTTTAGAGGCTTGTTCTAGCTCGGCCATGCGTATTATACGTTCAGGGAAAGACGGGTCTATATTTGCATATAAAGCTAACTGTTCTGGCGCAGGTATAGGGCCAGAATAAGCGCTATACACTTCTTGCCTTACCAGTATAGATTGAGCTTGTATTTCGTTTTGAGCTTCTTCTAAAGTGCTAGGACTATCTAAATTAGTTACTGCTTGGGCATCTGTGCCATCGCGTTCTGTATGTAAGTCCCTGTTGCTTTCCATGATTCCTCAGTTATCTTTTGTTGTTCTATTTCTTTGCGAAGCTCACGTAAGCGCGAAGTGTCGCCCGGTTTAGAAATAATCCGAAAAGCACGCCCAGCACCCCGCATATAAGCATCGGCACCGCTAAACATGATTTTTCCTTATCTTCTATAAAAATAACTGTAATTTGTAAAAAACATCTTACCCTATTGAAAGGAATAACACCATAATGACTAACTATTTAGAGGGCAAGCCTGCCTCTACTCAGACTCTCCACCCGTGGAGAACCACGCTGCGCACTCTTTTGCAAGCCTTGATTGGGTTAGTAACTATGTGGGCGCTAATCGTGGAAACTCTAGGGCTAGACCCATCTCTACCGTGGGTAGCAACCTCCTTGACGGTTACTGCCGGCATGACTCGTTTGATGGCGATCCCTGTAGTGGATAACTGGCTAGAAACCTATCTCCCGTGGCTTGCGTCTAGCAAGTAAAAAGCTAAAAAATGCCCCTCCCTGTTGAATAGTAGGGAGGGGTGTTTTTTAGTTTTTCAGGTCTGTTCTTGCTCCGCGTCCTGGACGGTTTTTGAGCCAGTGTTCTATGGTTTCTTTTTTCCAGCCTCGTAAAGGGCGTTCGGTTAATGCACCTAACCAAATATCGGGTTCAGGTAGTCTCCCATCACGAATATAAGAGGCGATGGTTAAAGTGGATAACCCAGCCATTTTAGCTATGTCTTGCGCGGTAAGATAAATTTCAGCCATCTTGCTTGTCCTTTTTTAGAGAACGGATAACGCCTACAAGAGCGATGGTGGCGCACCCGAACGCGATAAATACTATAGGGACACGCAGTAAGATAGGTAGTGGGGTGATACGTTCTATGGCGATTGCGATCAATGCTATTGCTAGTAGTAATTGTTGTGTTTTCATGGTTTTTTTGCGCTATAATCGTTTTTGAGGGCTTACCTCCGGCGGGTAACCGCCGGAGTGCCTTGCTAGTTATTCTTCGTTATTCTTGGCGTAAAGAATTGTTGCGACTATCGCGGCTACGATTGCTGCAACATCGCCAAGAATGGCGAAGATTCTTTCAACGATTTCCATTTGCGCTTCCTCCTTTCTTGTCTTGTTTACATAATAAATATAACCCGAATTCGGGTTATAGTTCAAGTTTAGGTGACCGAAATAAAGTGTTTTGCGCCACGTCACTCCCAAGTAAACCGTGCACCCGGGAAACGAGACAACACCTGCGCAGCTAACGCAGTATCAGTCCTAGCCCCCCGCTGCAACCGACAAGGCTCCCCACTCTCTTTACTATCTTCAATCACGACATCCACAGCCTTCATAAGTTCTAAAGTCTCGTTCCAAAGATGCTCAGCTACCCCGTTAGGTATCCGACTCTTTCCTGACGACCAATTCCGGATAGAACGCGAGGTAACATCCAGTTCGAGAGCTAGGTGGTCTACGCTCATTCCTAGCAGGTGACGTAAGGCTTCAAATTCCGCGCCGGTCATCATCGGTAACTCTTCTACTGGCTCGTTAGAAACTACCGTAAATTTAATATCTTCTAGCGGGATATTTAACGCCCACGAGACATACTCACATAAACGATCTTCATCTAGTTCATCAGGGTACTTAAACAGTACTACTCCGTCCCAGTATTCATAAGGCGAGAACGCTTCGTCGTCAAAAGTTTCTTCTACGATCGGGCCACAGCCCTTGTCTTGGGTAGAGTAAATATGGTCTGCTATATCCCATGTAGTATTGCCGGTAAAAGTGTGGGTAGGGGTAGTTAGAAAGTATTGCATTTTTGGTTTCTCCTTTTGATAAGGGGGGGACTACCCCCCCCCTTATTTTTTTATGATTCTTATTGGTTATCTTTGGCTGCGAGTAGATCTTCGATTAGCTGGGAAGCTACTTTTTTAGTTAGTCGGCGAACTTTTTGAGTCACGGTGTCACCGATGCCGGAGTTACCGTTTACTGCACAGGCTTTCTCAAATAGTTGGTTGAAAGTTTCTTTGCCTACCTGCTTTGCTAGGCTTTCAATGAAACGGGCCTGTGCTGCGGTTGCTTGATTCTTGTTCATTTTTTGACTCCTTATATTGATCATTGGCTGGAACTTGTTTTCCTTGCCTTATGTAATAAGCGTACCATAGTTTTCCGCTTTACGGAAATAAAATATGGGTGTTTTACCTCACACGGTAGAACTTTCCCGTACAAAACACCCCTCCCTATCAAACAACAGGAAGGGGTGTTTTTTAGTTTTCAGTCTTGTTTTTTCAGATCTGTTCTTGCACCGCGCCCCGGACGATTTTTGATCCATTCTTCTACTGTTTCTGGTAGCCAAGCGCGTATAG
>CAMCHI010000008.1 GCA_945874735.1 uncultured Arcanobacterium sp.
ACCTAGACTAAATGAACCAGAATCACTCGTGCTGCCAATTACACCATACCCCAATTGGCAAACAGTTTTTCAACTGCAACGATTAACCAGTTTAATAAAGTAATACACCCTCACGCAAACCAATCTTAACGTGAGGGTACTCACGTCTTGCTAAACCTTAGGATTTCCAAGGTTTTTCATTACATATCAGAAGATACTAATATGCTTAACCGGTTTAACCGATTTCTAAAAAGTTTACCAAGCAACTACTTAAGCGGTTTCTGCATCAGAAGGACGCGCAGCTAAAAACTCACTAAATCGTAGCAAACGCTTTTGCACTTCTTCTTTGCCTAAAATAGCCATCGAATCCACAATCGGCAAAGAAACATTAGAACCAGTAACTGCCACAAACAACGGCGCATAAGCAAAACGAGGCTTAATGCCTGCTCCCTCTACTAGTACCGTATCAATCTGCGCTTTGATATTTTCTGCAGTAAAGTTATCAGCACTCAGACCTGCCACAATATCTTGGAAAGTATCCACCACTTGCCGTGCAGTATCTTTCAGCTTAGTTACCGCTTTCTCCTCATATACCACCTCAGCAGATGATACAAACAAGAAACGCATCAAATCTACTGCTTCACCCAGTAACTGTATGCGCGTTTGCACTAGCGGCGCAGCAGCCTGTAATACTTCCTGCTCACGCATATTAAGTTGCGCAAAACTGGTTGCTGTTACCAAACCGGCACGCGCCAAGAAGGACACTAAACGATCACGTAAATCCGTCACCTCTAAACGGCGAATATGCTCAGCATTAATCGCAATACACTTCTTATCATCAAATCGTGCTGGGTTAGGATTAACATTAGCCACATCAAAAGCCTGCGCCAACTCTGCTTGTGTGAAAATATCGCGATCTGGAGCAATTGACCAACCCAACAAAGCTAAATAATTCAATAGCCCCTCAGGAATCATACCCCGATCCCGATGCAAAAGCAGATTAGATTCTGGGTCACGCTTAGAAAGCTTCTTATTACCCTCACCCATCACATACGGTAAATGCCCAAATACCGGCATCTCCTTAGCAATGCCTAGCTCTAACAAAGCCCGATACAGCACAATCTGTCGCGGAGTGGAAGAAAGCAAATCCTCTCCACGCAACACTGTATTAATCTCCATTAAAGCATCGTCCACTGGATTAGTAAGAGTATATAAAGGATCTCCGTTTGCCCGCATAATCACATAATCAGGCACAGAACCAGCCTTAAAAGTAATCTCCCCACGCACCAAATCAGTAAAAGTCACATCCTCATCTGGCATACGGATACGCAACACTGGCTCTCGACCCGCAGCCCGATATGCCGCAATCTGCTCTGGGGTAAGATCTCGGTCGAATCCGTCATAACCTAGCTTCGGATCTTCACCTTTAGCACGGTGACGTTCCTCGATTTCTTCAGGGGTGGAAAAAGACTCATACGCATAACCAGCAGCTAATAACTTATCTGCCACTTCTCGGTAAATATGCATACGCTCCGATTGACGGTAAGGCCCATGTGGGCCACCCACTTCCGCACCTTCATCCCAATCCAAGCCAAGCCAACGCAAAGAATCAATAATCTGGTCGTAAGACTCTTGCGAATCGCGCTTAGCATCCGTATCTTCAATACGGAATACGAAAGTTCCCCCAGTATGCCGCGCATATGCCCAGTTGAAAAGGCAAGTACGCACCATACCAACATGCGGAGTACCAGTAGGAGAAGGACAAAAACGAACACGCACATCAGCGTTAGACTTTATTTTAGTATTCATAGCTCTTTACAGATTACTCGAACAATACTTCCGAAGTTAGTTTAATACCGGACTTCTTAATTCCCCAAACACCTTAGCAGTAAAAATTACTTCATCTCCAGTTTTAATCTCTTTAGGCTCGCAAATTGCACCACTCAACACAATATCACCAGGCAAAAGAGTGGAATAACTAGCAGCCAAAGCGATACGCTCCTGCATCTGGATAGGGTCTAATACTAGGGTACAATCACATTCTTGCGCTCCCACTTGGAAACCAAAGTCAAAATCACCGGCTGGAAACTCCGTATCCATTACTGGGCCAAGCACACACGAAGTATCTAAGCCGTAAGCCAAAAGCGGGCTAACACCCGCCAAATCCGGTACAGTAACTACCGTAGCTAACGTATAAGCAAACACTGCTTCCGGCACCCGCTGAACTAGTAACTGAGTAACAGGACGAGAAATAATTGCCGCTAAATGAGGTTCTGCCACTATTTTATAAGGAAAATCAGGCAAAGATATTGCTGTATTCCCACCCAACACTGCCGTATTAGGTTTCATATATAGGCCCAACTGCGCAATCTGCTCCACCCAATAATCCATGCTCTGCCCTGCCAGTGCTTCCTTAACTAAAGCAGAATGAGGAGTGGAAAAAGGCGCAGTAAAACCTACCACCTTAGAACGTGGCAACATTGGAGCCACCAAGTTTACTTCTCCTGGGTCTAGCACCTGCCCATTAACCTCAAATCCTGAATATAAAGGATCTCCAGCCAATACATGATATTTTTGGGTAGCAGAATCAATCACTGCAAAACGAGGACCCTGTGATAAAGAAATACGTGCAATCTTCATACTTCTAAGTATGCGTTATCACCATCGATTACGGCTATTCCTTAATCCTTATATTCAATCACGGACATAGTAACAACTAATAAAACCAATCCTAAGAAATAAGAAAGAATAATCTTATCTACTATCCCGTCTTTCCCACGGCATACCCATTCTTACCAGTTAAAAAGAAAAGCCCCTAGAAACTCTAGGAGCTTGTTATATGTGGTGCGCGAGGAGGGACTTGAACCCTCACGCCCGAAGGCACTGGAACCTAAATCCAGCGCGTCTGCCAATTTCGCCACTCGCGCTTGCTCAGCTTTTGTATCACTAAGACTCATTAAGTGTAGCTACAAATTTATCCTTATGCAAAATAATTAGAAAGTAATATAGCCTACACTCTTTTTGCTCTTATTTACTTTTCTGCTAACTCTCTGCATTGCCTAACTGATGTTACCCATCAATACCTAGCAAATAACGCAATCGCGCTACATGCCCAGTAGCTTTCACATTGTATAAAGCTAACTGCACCACACCTGTTTTATCCAATACGATGGTGGAGCGAATCACTCCTTGCAAAAGCCGTCCATAATTTTTCTTTTCCCCATAAGCACCCCAAGCGCGCATCATTTCTTTGCTAACGTCAGACACAAGAGGAAAGTTTAACGCTTCCTTAGCCACAAATTTTTCTAAAGCCTCTAAACTATCGGACGAAACTCCTACTACCGTGTAACCAGCACTGCGTAGTGAATTTTCAGAATCACGAAAATCGCAAGCTTGTTTAGTGCATCCAGGAGTCATTGCGCGCGGATAGAAATACACCACCACGCCTTTTTCAGCGTCAGCTAAAGCCGTAGCTAAATTAAATTCTCCACCCCCTGCTAAAGGCAAAGTAAAATCAGGCGCTGTCATTCCCACCGTTAATTGCGACATTTTATTGTTCCTTTTCCATCTCTACCCAAAACTGCAAACTAGTCAGCAGTATGAAACACACAAATCCAATAATCATGGGAATAATACCTAAAGAAGTCGGAGTCAAAATACCTAGACCCAGATTTGCCCCTCCTACCAACATGGCTTTTTCTTTTTTAATCCCATAAACCACCAGCATAAATAACGTCAAAATAATCAACGCAAATAAAACGGTGGTAACTTCTAAGCCCAACACAATAAGGCTATAAGCCCCTAACGCCGACATTACTAAAGCAAATATAAAATTTACTGCCATTAAGAACGGAAGAAAACTTTTCACTATTTCCTCACTTCTTTTACCCTGCACCTGCTCACAGCATACAAAATCATCAGAGCAGCTAAAACCTAACTCTAAACTACCCTAATTCACCCTTATTTACCTAGTATTTTAGCTACCTGCGGAGCGATTTTTTGTACTGCTATGGCGCGATGCGAGATTTTATTCTTTTCTTGCGCACTTAACTCTGCCATCGTACACATGTAACCTGCCGGTTGGAAGATAGGATCATACCCAAATCCTCCCTCCCCTGCTCGCACAGAACGCAATACGCCCGTCACTTCTCCTAACGCGGTACATATATCCCCTGCCGGCGTCACTAAAGCAGTAACGCATCGAAAAGCTGCAGTGCGATAAGCCTCAGGAACGTCTTTAAGTTGCGCCAAAAGTAAATCTAAATTTGCCTCATCATTGCCATGCATTCCACTCCAGCGTGCCGAAAAAATACCTGGCGCTCCTCCCAAAATATCTACACACAACCCAGAATCGTCAGCCAAAGCTGGCACCCCTAAATTAGTAGCAATATACTGCGCTTTCAATATGGCATTACCAGCAAAATCTGGAGCATCTTCCACCGGATCATCTAGCTCAAAATCGGCAGCACTTTTAATATCTGCTAAATCTAACCCTGGAATTAAAGCAGTTAAAATCTGCGAAATTTCCTGTAATTTGTGTTGATTTTTCGTGGCTACTACCAGCTTAGGAGAAGTCATTGCGCTAATGCCTCCAGTTGGAGACTACGCAATTGCGCATTACCAACGCTAGCCAATTCCAGTAGAGTGTTTAATTCTGTCATACTAAACGGTTCTTGTTCTGCCGTGCCTTGCACTTCAATGAATTTACCAGACCCAGTCATTACTACATTCATATCAGTGTCAGCTCGTGAATCCTCCACATATGGTAGGTCTAAACAGGGCACGCCTTCTACAATCCCAACGGAAACTGCACTTACTGAGTCCCGCAATACTTTCTCGTAGGTAGAGGCTTTCACTAATCCTTGCTTTATCCCCCATTTAATAGCATCTGCTAATGCCACATACGCACCAGTAATTGCCGCGGTACGAGTACCTCCGTCTGCTTGCAACACATCACAGTCAATTATGATCGTGTTTTCTCCTAAAGCTGTCATATCCACTACGGCACGCAAAGCTCTGCCCACTAGCCGTGAAATCTCTTGGGTACGGCCAGAAATTTTACCTTTCACCGACTCACGTGCATTACGAGTATCCGTAGCTCGTGGTAGCATGGCGTATTCTGCCGTCACCCATCCAGCTCCCGAATTTTTCCGCCAAGCAGGTACACCTTCAGTGAAAGAAGCTACGCATAGCACTTTAGTATTTCCAAATTCTACTAATACGCTACCCTCGCCAGTGGCGAAAAAGTTACGAGTAATTTTCACTTCCCGCATTTGCGCTACTGCTCTACCGTCTTGCCGCACATAACTCATTTTGCTTTATTCCTAACTTTTCTGAGCGCACCCACCGCTCACAATTGGCATACCAAACCTGGATACGCTAATGAAATATTTACTGGAGAATCTTGCTTTCCTAAACCTGCCTGCCATGCTACTTCCGCGTCAGCTAAGTTTTGCTTAGCGTCATGCCAGGGCGCAATATGCGTGAGCACTACTTGTTTCACTTTAGCTGCCGCTGCTACTTCACCAGCACGTTTTCCTGTTAAATGCACACCACGTGCACTATCCACGCCTTCCATAAATCCTGCTTCACAAAGAAACAAATCAGCATCTTTAGCTGCCGCAACTACACCTGGGCACGTATCAGTATCTCCCGAATAGGTAAATACCACTTCTTTACCCTCGACACATGAGCTTGGCGCAGTTACTCGCACGCTATAAGCGGTAACCGTATGGTTAGCAGCAAAAAATTCTAAACGAAAAGGGCCAATCTGTTGCACATATCCTGAGTTTACTTCCGTAAAAGTAAACTCAGGCAGTTTATCTTCCTCATCTAAATCACCTGCAACGGCTTTTGCTCGCTCATAGCCGCCCACGGGAGCAAAAACAGGCAAACTAGGCAAAGCACCAGCTGGATGCCAACGGCGATACACTTGCATTCCTACAATGTCTGCCACATGATCAGCGTGCAAATGTGAAAACACGAGTGCATCTAAATCGCGGGGATCAATATAATGCAAAGATTGTCCCATAGCTCCTGGACCAAAATCTAAAATTATTGAATATATGCGCGCTTCCCCGTTTGTATCTACTCCTGGAGCTTGCAACAAATAGCTCGAAGCAGCACTGTGCTTACCAGACATTGAACCAGCACAACCAATAACGGTTAATTTCATAGTGCCTCCTCCCGTTACTTAGCCCAATTTTAACTAATTTCCAAGCTCCAAGTAGGGAAAGTAGCTAATTGCTCATTTCAGAGGCAATATCACCCACCGATTCCACCTGCGAAACTAATGGCCCAAGGAAACGGCGAGCTAAGCGCATAAAATTCTTAGTGTCACCAGTAGCATAAAAACGGTACTCCCCCGTCTGTGCTTCTCCCGCTCCAGTATGCAGTAAATCATTATCTACTAACGCCCGATACACGTCTTTAGCAGTTTCTTCGGCAGAGGAAACAAGCGTCACCTCTGGCCCCATCACATAGGAAATAACACCCGTCAAAAGCGGATAATGCGTACAGCCCAACACTAAAGTATCTGCGCCAGCAGCTTTAATGGGAGCTAAATACTCTTGCGCTACTTGCATGATTTCTGCTCCAGACGTAGTGCCTGCTTCCACAAAATCCACAAATTGCGGGCAGGCTTGCATGGTGAGAGATAAATTAGGGGCTGCCGCAAATGAATCCTCATAAGCTTTAGAAGAAATAGTGGCTTGGGTGCCAATCACCCCGATTTTGCCATTACGAGTAGCTCTTACTGCAGTACGTACCGCTGGTTGAATCACCTCAATAACCGGAATACCTTTTCCATCGGTGTAGCGTTCTCGCGCATCACGCAACACGGCTGCAGATGCGGAATTACAAGCAATCACCAGCATTTTTACCCCAGAAGCCACCAATTTATCCATGACGTCCAAAGCCAGCTCACGCACTTGTGCTAACGGACGAGGCCCATAAGGGGTATGCGCAGTATCCCCAATATATATGATTGACTCTTGCGGTAGCTGATCAATAATGGCACGCGCCACCGTCAATCCACCTAGTCCAGAGTCAAAAACCCCGATAGGGGCATTACGCAATTGTGCAGTTAAATTAATAGCAGTAGCGCCTGCGTTAGTTTCTCGCTTTGCTGTGCCCATTACTGTTCCTTCTTACGCAATGTTTTCCTGCGCACTGCGGTGAGTAAAGATTCCTGCCACCAACTCAGCATGGCATACAAAACCGTCATAATGTCTTCCGGAGAGTCTAACTCCGGCAAATTATCAGCATCTAACGGGGAGTGTGAAATAAATAGGGTGGCACGTTCATACACCGACTCCCCGATTTCAGAGTCATAAACCCCTAAACGAGCAGCTAACACTAACCTAATATCGGTTAAAGACGCTAAATATCCCGCTACTTCTTCATTTTTCACGGTAACTAAGTCGTTATCACTATCTGGATGTAGCGTTAAATAAAACTGCACTAAATTCGCAATTTTAGCCTGGGTGATACTTTCAGCAGTCAGATCCCGCAATTCTGTAGCCAGTTGTGGATCTTCACTCATATCAGGCAATAAACGCGTGAGCGCGTCATCTACGGGATACGGCATATCCGGCTCCCACAGCCCTACACCCCCAGCTTCCTCTGCACTAGGAGTGTCTAAATGATCTACGACTGCTAATTCAGCCAGTTCTTGCTCCCAAAGAGAAAACAACTCTTCTTCTGCGACGGCGTCTAAATCCGTGAAATCATCCACGTTATCCAGTTTTTCCACAATTTTTTCGCGTCGCTCTAGCTCTATTTCTAGATCTGAACCTAGTATGAAAATAAGATCTCGCGCTAAGCCGGCTAATACTTGTCGTTCTTCTTGAGAAGCATTTGCTACATAGCCATTACGAATCATTTCAAAAGCCATAATCATGAGCATTGCTCCGGCTCAATAGTAGCCCACAAACCATGCGTGTGCAGTAGCTGCGCTAATTGTTCCATTTGCTCCCGCCGTCCAGCGGCTAATACGGCACGCCCGTGCTTATGCACTTCCATAGTTTTTTGATACGCCTGATTTATCTCAAAACCCAAACAAGTTTCCAACACCCAGCGCACATAATTAACTAAATTAACTGGATCGTCATGTAATACTAAAACCCATTTAGGCGCATCAACTGGCAAGGTATGTATATTTGCCTGCGGCAACCCCATATCTTCCAAGCTAGACATATTTTAAGTGTACTGGAGAAGCAGTAAAAGCGAGATGCACATTAAAATATGTGGCGTTTTTCTAGTTTTCTCAGTTCACTTTTTAGATAAGGCAGTTTAACGTAGATAGCATGACTGCTAATTTAGGTACTAACCACCCGCTTTATTCTCCGTCCACAGCGTTACTTACCGATATGTACGAGCTGACAATGATTGAATCAGCTCTCCAAGCCGGTACCGCCTATCGCCAATCCGTTTTTGAGCTCTTTGCACGCCGACTTCCTGGTCGTAGACGCTACGGAGTGGTAGCTGGGACGGCACGCGCATTAGCAGCCTTACAAGAATTTAGATTTACTCCTGCCGAAATATCATTCTTAAAAGAACAACAAATCGTAAACGACAGCACCCTAGAATGGTTGGCAAATTTTCGCTTTACCGGCAATATCTGGGGATACCCAGAAGGTGAATGCTACTTTCCACATTCCCCGATTTTGACCGTGACCGGCGAATTTGCCCAGTGCGTAATCATAGAAACTCTCCTGCTCTCTATTCTGAACTATGATTCAGCAGTAGCTACCGCAGCTTCCCGTATGACCATTGCTGCACACGACCGTCCCTGCTTAGAAATGGGGGCACGCCGCACTCATGAACAAGCTGCCGTAGCTGCTTCGCGGGCTGCAATTATCGGCGGGTTCGCTGGCACCTCTAATCTAGAAGCAAGCAGACGTTACGGAATTAAACCAATTGGTACTGCCGCTCATTCTTTCACACTATTACACTCCTCCGAACCAGAAGCCTTTGCTGCTCAAATCGCTTCTATGGGCACAAACACCACTTTATTGATTGATACCTATGATGTGCAGCAAGGCGTAATAAATGCTGTGCAGGCAGCTAAAAACGCGGGCGGACACTTAGGAGCAGTTCGGTTAGACTCGGGAGATTTAGTAGCCCAAGCCTTCCAAGTGCGCTCACAATTAGATGCTTTAGGAGCTACCGACACTAAAATTACCGTCACCTCTGATTTAGATGAGTATGCTATTGCGGCTCTGAATGTTGCACCAGTAAATTCTTATGGCGTGGGTTCTAATGTAGTAACCGGTTCAGGACACCCTAGCGCACAAATGGTATATAAACTGGTATCTCGTGCAGACGCACAAGGCGTCATGCAAGACGTGGCTAAAAAGTCGAAAGCGAAAACTTCCGTAGGTGGATTAAAAGTAGCGGGACGTTTATATGACGAAAATGGTAGAGCCACTAGCGAAATAGTAGTATCTGCCCCCAGCAGAGAAGCCGGTTTAAGCTACTTGGCAAAGGTAGGAGCGCGCCCATTGCAAGTACCATTAGTGTTAGCCGGAGAGATTGCTTCCCAGTGGGTATCTGAGTCGGCTTTAGCTCTTGCCACTAAACAACATCTAGATTCACGGGCAGCTCTACCCTACGCGGCTTGGCGGTTATCTGAAGGTGAGCCTGGTATTCCCACCGAGATGATAGATTTAACTATTAGCTAACACATTAGTCATTAGGAGCATCTGACCCAAAAGGCCAGTTGTTATTACCACCTTGGTTCATGTTTTTATAAATCTCTTTACAAGTGGGACACACTGGAAAACGGTCAGGATTGCGCGTAGGAGTCCAGACTTTACCGCATAACGCGACCACAGGCCCTCCCTCTACTAGCGAGCGTGTCATTTTATCTTTACGTACATAGTGCGCAAAACGCTCACCATCGTTTGGGCTCTGCACTTCTTCAGTGCGCTCCAACAAAGCAGTGGTAGCTTCTCCGCTAGTTTCTGGCCCATTAGGTGCACTAGGAGAGTCTAAATTATCGTACACATCATTTCGAGTAACTGATATAAAATTTGTCCAAGCCGTAAACATCATGTTTTCCATATTAAAAGTTCCCGACTGGTTTTCCAATCGGGAACTTTTAATCCTGCCAAGCAGGGAAAATTTATGCAGGCGATTACTTCTTGCCTACAGCCTTCTTCAAGGTGGTACCAGCGGTAATCTTTACGCCGAAACCAGCTGGAATCTGGATTTCTTCACCAGTGCGTGGGTTGCGACCCTTCTTAGCTGCACGTTCGGTACGCTCTACGGAAAGTAGACCGGTGATCTTTACAGCTTCACCCTGGGAAAGGGACTCTACTAATACTTCCTGAAGTGCTGCGATTGCCTTGTCAGCATCGGTCTTGGTAAGACCAGACTTTTCAGCGATCTTAGCAATAAGGTCAGTCTTGTTGAGGGACATTATTTACCTCTCGAGCTTTCTTGAATATTTATGCAAATACCTAGCTGGGAATTTGCCGGACTTTACTTAAAGCCACTAAGTAAGTAATTTAGCCGAAAATAGCACTTTTACCTAATCCAAACAGGTGTTTTGCAGTATTTAACACTAAAAAGGAAAAAATTTTCTTCCAGCTTCTGCCCGTATTGTCTGATTTTTTCACAATTACTTCCCTTCTAGCTGGGAAAATACGTTTTACTAAAAAGCTACTAAAAAAGTCGCTAATAAAATTTTTGCAATTATTCCCAGAGCGAATATTGCGGCATAACCAGACTCAATACGTTCATCATTCTGCTTAGACATCGCAAAAGCTAATACCGCTGGTTGCCCTAACAATCCTGCCATCGTACCAGCAGTACGTGCCGACGAGTAACCTAAATAGCGTCCTGCTCCTGCGTTTAACGCCAACAACAATCCCGCAAGTACTAAAGCCAGTAGCCCAGACTTCACTCCTTGCCAAGAAAAAGCCGTCATCACAAAATCAGACCCAGCCCCAATACCTACCGTAGCTAAAAAGAGCAAAAGCCCTAATTGCCGAATGGTTTGATTAGCCACCGTCGGCATTTGCCATAAAAATGGGCCAGTTTTTTGCAATGCCCCGAATAATAACCCCGCAATTAGCGGGCCAGCCGCCGCACCTAAAGACACTTTAGCGCCCCCTGGCAAAGTAATTTCTACTAGCCCAATCAACAATCCGAGCGCCATACCGATACCCATAGAAAGGGCATCAATTTGCGATATTTTTCGTTCAGAATTACCTAAAAAATTTGCCACTGATCGATATTCTTCGCGTGGCAAAGCCACCTTTAACCTATCCCCAATTTCAATAGTGTGCTCATCTGTAGCTAAAAACTCCAAATCACCTCGACGGATACGAGTAATAATTGCCCCAAATTCCCGCGTCATATTTAAAGCAGCAACACTTTCACCCGCCAAAGCCTTGTTGGATACCACAAATTCCACAAAGTCTACATGAGTACGGTTATCAGCTAAATGTTCTTCTACTTCTTCCCCCAACACCATAATGGCTTGTCGCACATCTTTTTCTAACCCGACCAACACCACCTGATCATTTATCAGTAAATCTTCCCCAGGCACAAATACGCGCGTACTTCCTGCCCGCAGCAAATAAGACACTTTAATTTTCTGTTTCGTCCACCCCGGTAAAGCCCGTACCGACATCGGATTTAACACCCGCACAGTAGTAGCAAATAAAGTTTGCGCCGCCAAAGAAGGCTCATCATTTAACGCCTCCCACTTCCTCGAAACTACTAGCGATACCGCGACAATCGCCATTATTACTCCCACTGGGTAACCTAAAGAATAACCTACACTCGGCAATCCACTACCTGAAGCAGAAGTAGCGGCAGCTAACGCGGGAGTAGTAGTGAGCGCTCCTGCATAAATTCCCGCAGTGAGAGCGCTTTCCAAGCCCAAAACTTTTCCTAACGAAAAAGCAACCCCAGCTCCTAAACCTAAAATCCCTACCGACACCCATAACAATCGTGCATATTTTCGTAAATCAGTAAAGAAAGTTTGCCCCGCACTTAGCCCTACCGTATAGACGAATAACGCTAATCCCAAAGCCTGCAATAGTTTCAAAGACTCTTGCATACCTGGCACCAGATACCCCAATCCTAGCCCCACAAAAAGCGCTCCAGCTGCCCCTAAACGCACTGCTCCAAACGGGATTACTCCTAAAATAGCTCCTCCGGCAATTACCACAAAAATCAACAACAAAGGAGATTGCGCTAATAATTCCAACATTTATTACACCTTTCCACCTATTAAGGTAGTGCACCAAAAGCTATTTGCGGTAATTTACACATTCCCTCATCTGCCAAAACACATTACAATAGCAGTGGAGGAAAATATGTATATCGCCAACCAGCATCAAGTAGAACCCGCTTTCGCTTTAGAATACGCCCAAAAAATCGGGTCGGGAGAATTTGTATCTTTAACTGCTAACCCTTCCCCATCTACAGATACTTTCACTCCTTGTTTAGAGGCCACCCGTCTTCCTTTTGTGATTTGGCAAGACGGCGATGAGCTGATTTTGGAAGCTCACATGGCTAAAGTAAATCCTCAATGGCAAAACCCAGGCAACGCATTAATGATTGTTACCGGGGCCGATGCACATATAGCGGGACATATGCTACCAACCGAAACTGAGTTTGCCCGCCTTCCCCAAGTACCTACTTGGGATTATATGACGGTACATATCCACGGCACTTTTGAAGTCAAAACAGAAGAAAGTTGGAAACTTGCACACTTAGAACGCATGGTGGAACGTTTTGAACCTATTTGGCGTATCGATACTCATTCCACTATGGAACGTATCCGACACGCTCTACCTGCTTTAGTAGGTATCAGAATGAAAGTGACACAAGTGCGTGGTAAAGCTAAGTTCCATCAGCAACTAGACTCTAAAGATATTGCCAACTTAGCCCAAATTTTAGAAAATACGGGTAGCACTGAAACCGCCCAATGTATGCGCTCTATTGCTATCCCTTGGGCAAAAGAACGTGAAAAGCGGGTAAGCTTTGCCCGTCACCGCCCTACTTTACCAATCACTAAACTTCCAGAAGCTAATGAATACTAATTTCTGGATGCCTATGTATTTTCTACTAGCAGTTTAAGAAAAGACGGAATAAAACTTATAGTTTTTTAGCAAAGCCTACCCGATAAAAACTAGATAAATTCAATCACATCAGCGATTGAACTATGAATATAGTTAGGGCGATACGGGAATTTAACTATATCTTCCCGCATAGTAGAACCAGTCAATACTAGATGGGTAGTTAAACCAGTTTCCACTCCCGCCTGCATATCAGTATCCATCCGATCACCCACGATAGCGGTATCTTCTGAGTGTACCCCTAAACGCTTCAGACCATTACGCAACATCACTGGATTAGGCTTACCCACAAAGAATGGGTGACGTCCCGTAGCTTTTTCAATCAACGCTGCTACTGCACCAGTTGCTGGCAAATCTCCCTCATTAGATGGACCAGTAGCATCTGGATTAGTGGCGATAAAACGCGCTCCGCCTTGAATTAAACGGATTGCTTTCGTAATTGCTTCAAAAGAATAATTACGAGTTTCTCCCAACACCACAAACTCAGGATCAACTTCCGTCATCACAAAACCTTGCTCGTATAACGCAGTTGTTAAACCAGCTTCACCCACTACAAACGCCCGCTTATCCACTGCTTGTTGCGCCAAAAAGGCGGCAGTAGCCAAAGCAGAAGTCCAAATACGTGATTCTTCTACTTCTAAACCGGAAGTACGTAACCGCTCCGATAAATCCCGCGCAGTAAAAATAGAATTATTAGTCAAAATTAAGTGCGGGATTTCTTTTTCACTAAGTTTCATTAAAAATTCTTTGGCGCCAGGGATTGCATCCCCTTCATGAACTAATACGCCGTCCATATCAATTAACCATGCTTTAGTCATAGTTTTATTCTCCCACTTATTAAGAAAATGTGCAGTATTTCTGCTTAAAACGTAGCTAAAATACTGCACACTATCGCAAACTAAACAAGAAATTACAGGTTAAAGCCTAAAAACGAGTTTGCGTGCGAATAATCGCACCTGCTGGCACTTCCACCTCACAAGAAATATAAAATTCTTTCGTAGGATGGTTTATTAACTCCACGGAATGCTTCTTAGCATCCAATAACCCTGTTTCTGGCACTTTGCACTCAATCGGAGCAATTCCTGGCACTAAAAACTCCAAAGTCATATTAGGAGTAATTTTGTTTTTAGCTTTAATATGCAAAAGTTTAGCTTCACTATCGTAACCCAACACATCTCCTACCCAACGCCACTCATTAATATAAGCACCCGAAACTATAGACTCGCTAGCTGGATTTTCTGGATAGTAAAAGCCGGTAGAATACTCCCGATGCGTCACCTTATATGGTTCTTCCAACAACCAATGTGGATATACCACTTCCGCGTTTGGGTCTGGACGATCCAAATACGCATTCACGGCCTGCTTATAAGCATTAGCCATCGCCGCCACATAATAGGCACTCTTAGCTCGTCCCTCAATTTTCAAGCTGGTAATACCTGCATCTAAAATTTCTGGCACATGCGGTAAAAGATTCATATCTTGCGAGTTAAATAGATAAGTGCCCTCATCTGTAATTTCCACTGGAATAAACTGATTAGGACGCTTTTCTTCCACCACGTGATACTTCCAGCGGCAAGATTGTGCACAATCACCATGATTAGCATCGCGTCCAGTAACGTGCTGAGAAATAAGACATCTACCAGAAAAAGCCATGCACATTGAACCGTGCACAAAAGCCTCAATTTCTAGCTCAGGTGACACATTTGCCCTAATTTGTCGAATAGCTTCTAAATCGAGTTCCCGTGCCAACACCACTCTGCTTGCCCCTAAAGACGCAAGAGCATTAGCAGCCTGATAATTAGTGATACCTGCCTGGGTAGAAATATGAATTTCCGTATTAGGCGCTACTTCTCGTGCCGCCATCAATACCCCAATATCCGATACAATCAGGGCATCAACTCCGATTTCCCCCAATTGCCCCATGTATTCATTCATCTCTTTGATTTCAGAACTTTTAGGCAAAATATTGCAAGTAACAAATACGCGCGCATTACGCGCATGAGCATACTCCACTGCTTGCGCAAAATCATCTAAAGATAAATTCTTTGGCGCAGAACGCATACCAAAAGCTTTACCGCCACAGTAAACCGCGTCTGCTCCGAAATCCACCGCAATTTTCAGGGTATCTAAACTTCCAGCTGGAGCTAACACTTCTGGCTTGGCACGACGTACTACATTGGGAAATTTTTCAAGCATTACTTAATCATAATTGAGATAAGAACGCTTTAAGAAATAATGTTCTATGGATTTAATTACCCTGCTCTTACCCAGTCAAGCACATATAAAATAATTGGGTGAAGTCTTAAATCTTATAAGACCTCACCCAATTAGAGAATTTTAGCTAAAAACTTAGCTATCGTTTCGGCGACGACGCACCAACACCACCACTACTCCGGCTCCCACTAATGCCAAAGCACCTAAAGTAAGACCCAAAATAGTCGCACCCGTATTGGCTAGCTTATTGTGGCTTAGAGTTGAAGTAGGCACTATAGGCTTCACCTTATCCCCACTAGGAGTAGTGGGCTTCGCTGGCAATACCGGCTTAGCAGGTACTTGCACGCTGGCCTTCGCACTCTTAGTTACATTTACCCCGAAACCAGATACCGCCTGTACCGTTACCGTATTTTCTAAGGTTTGCTCTTGCGTGGTTTGCACCGCTGGAGCAGTAGCAGTGAAAACTACTTGTTGCCCTGGCGCAAGCGTCTTTTCAGCTTCTGGCCAAGTAATCTGGAACGCAGAAAGGTCTGGGTAAAGGTCTTCTATCTCAATGTTTTCCAACGTAGTATTGCCCGTATTAGCAATCACGAATGACCACTGCACTAACTGCTCAGTAGCATCATATACGCCCGTCTTAGTTACCTCTAGCTGAGAAGTAAATACCTCTGACCGTGCGCTATCTTCACCCGAGATAGTCACGCCATTTACCTTGCCTGATGCAATCACTTCATTTACTACATATCCAGCAGTACGCATATCCGCCGTAACTTCCGTAATCAAAGTAGCGGTTAAAGTAGCACCTGGAGCCAACTTGCCCACTTCTGCCGGCCAAGTAATATCCAAATCTCCTAATGTATCTTCTAAAGCAACTTCCGATAAAGTAACATCACCAGTATTAGTAACCGCTACTTCCCAAGCAATCTCATTTTCGGTAACTTCTGCTACTCGCTTCACTACTTGTAGCGAAGCCTGATAACGAGTAGGTACTTGCGCGGTAGAGCTGTCTTTCACCTTAGTGTTCTTAGGCGAATCTGCACTCACATTAGCTATATTTACCACTTTGCCAGCCAGTTTATCTGCTTCAGTTACCTGGTAAGTTCCCGTATAGGTAAGGGTTGCACCTGGAGCTAAACTAGCAGCGTCACCTGCAGTAAGTTGCAAATCAGCAACTAGCGGGTCGGTCACCGCCACATTGGTAAGCGTTAAATTACCAGTATTAGTTACTGTAACAGTCCAAGTGATTTGAGTACCATCTGCAGAAAGCACACCAGACTTCGCAATAGATAAACTATCAGTACCAGTTAAGGTTAAAGCGGCTTGGGCTTGGTCTTCCACAGTTTGAGTATTAGGAGCGGTGCCTACTACCCGTACTTTATTCCATACTCCTCCAGCTACTCGATCCGTGTCAGATACCGCAGTGGTGAGCGTGGTACTCCATTTTTCCCCCGGCTGTAGCACTAAATCTGCTGGCACTGGTACTGTTGGAGAGCTTAACACTGCAGTATCAGCTTGGTTAGTAAGCTGATCCGTGAGCGTTATTTGCGATAATGGCACTTCTCCGTTATTTGTGACGGTGATAGTCCACACTGCCGAGTTACCGTTAGCACTCAACACTCCACTCTTTACCACATCAATATTAGGCGTACCAGTAGGAGTTACCCATGCAGCAGCAGGATTAGAAGAAAGTGCTCCCAGCGCATAAGTAATATATTGTTCAGAAACTGGAGAAGTACCTGCCACATACTCAGGGTTAGCAAGCTTTAACACCGCGCTTTGCGCTGTAGCTACCGCGTTTTCGTTTAAGATACGAGTGCCAGCAACGATTTGCTCTCTGCTAACTGCACTTGTAGCTTGCGCTGTAACAGGCATATTAGGTACGTATGCTGGGAAAGAACCCGACTTATATTCATCAGTATCTGCTTGTGCATTCTTATCATCTCCAGCACTCACATCAATCCGAGAAGCCCCAACACGACCTGTGATTTGCTGAGCGTTTTCTGCTAGTTCAGTTTCCGCGTTACCGTTGTAACTTACCACTGGCGTAGTAATACCTGTTAGCGGATCGTTAATACGGATTTTTTCTACCGTGAGTTGTATCTGTTCAGCAGTTAAAGTAGCCTCTGGGTCGGATACTCCGGCAGGAGCAGCAGCATCGGTTACCGTAACCGTGTTTGCAATATGTGCAGCAACATTAACAGAGTTAGTATCCGTACCTTCTACAGATGCTGTCACAAATGGATTAAAAGCAGCATCTACCGCAAAATTCCATTGCACTTGCTTAGCTTGCGCATCATATGCACCAGTTTTAGCTAGATTCAGCACCGATTGGCATTCCTTAGTTGGCATTAAATCAGCTGCCAACCAGTTACCATTACCTGCCGAATTCCATGCTGCCACTCGGAATGCCACTGTACCTGCCGCAAAAGCCTGTGCAAAATCTTCACCCGTTGGACGAGCAATAATTTCATACTTATTAGTAGACTTCGCGGTAGGCACTAAAGACCAAGTAGCTCCCGCATCTAAAGACATCTCAATCGTGTAATCCAAAGTAGGCGCTACAGAATGGGAGGCGGTTTGTAAATGCTCCCAAGAAAGCACAATTGGGCCATGCACATTAGCCGATGCTCCTTGCGCATCATTTTGATTATCCACGCAAATACTGGAAGTGTTTAATTTCGTGATAGGACGAGGAGTATGCCCTAAGATACGCACACCAGAATTAGCCGTGCCTTCTTGCGCCGTCACATACATATAACCATGCGAATCAAAATCTACACCGCGGGGTCTAGTAAAGCCAGGAACTGCCACCCGAGTCGGATTAGCAGTTAGCTTATCTACGCCTTGCTGAGCATTATTAGCGGCAGCAGACCCGTTCGCATACTCACGCACAAATACGCCTTCTGGCGTGAACTCTTGCAATAAGCCATCTTGAGTGTTTACGAAAATGTTACCGTAATTTGCCGAGTTAGGTTCAGAATTAGTAAAAGGACCAAATATCGTAGCGTTTCCTCTGAGCCTATCAGTGCCAAAGAAATTAATTAACTCTGTACCCTCTGGGTTTAGCACAAATACTCCACCGTAACGCTCATTAGCGGTAGTCCACGTGCCTCCATGTGCCCACTTCACTGGAGCTACATAGATATTGCCGTTTTGCGGGTCTACGTCTACTCCATACGGATTAATAGACACATTAGTACCTAAAGTAGCTTGTAATGCTGCTGGTACTGCTAAATTATTAAGCACAATAGGAGCTTTAGGAGTAGTATCGGGAGCAAAACGCACTAGCCAGTTAGCTACTTCAGAGTTAGCTAAAAAGTCTCCGTTTTGCATACGAGATACCGATACCGAATATCCAGCACGGAAACTACCATTATCCGTATTAGCCCACTTGCCTTTATATCCTGCGCCCGGTAGCTGCGTTCCGTCTACCGCGAAACGCTTAATACGATTCATGCCATTAGCGGTAGCTTCTTCTCGACTTTGCTCAAACTCGGAATCGATAACCCAGCCGTTGCCCGCTTCATCGAAAGCAATTTTACGTGGGCCATGTCGCATTGGATTACTATCAAAAATACCAGTACGAATGATTTGCGGATCACCCCAGTCGCTACCCCGCCCAGAAGTATTCTCATTAGTAGTAGGGGTAGTGTATACGCCATCTTTAGTGTAATCAGTTTGTAGAGTGTCCAGCTTAGGATAGATACGCAAGTGCGGTTCACCAGCTTGAGCCGAACTTACAAAACCAGCACCAGCCATGAAGCAGGACATCATACCCCAACACACTTTACCGGAGTCAGACACCCATAAATCTCCACTAACTGGGTTAATACCAATCCCATACGCGAAACTATCGTCGTCACCACTTGGATCAAAATCCAGGTTTCCTACTAAGCCCCATTCATAAGAGCCCTGCGCCTTACCAACAGTATAGGCAACAGAGGTTTCATGACCGGTAGCACCATTTATAGCACTAGCAGCTACTGCGGAAGGAGTGACTATATTTACGATAGTGCTTCCAGCAAGAGCAACTACCGCAGCAGTGCTCCACATCTTTTTCCAGAACTTACCCTGCATTTTTCTTCTTTCCAGTGAAAACAACCGAAATTATCTGTAACGTTAAAAGGATTATACGAAAAAATACTCTATAAAAACACTGGTAAAAAGATTAATTAAACCACCGTCACATTTACAGAAAAAGAAGAGAACGGAAGGAGCGGGAAGCAAATCATATCGAACTAACACTGATTCAATATTCAAGCGCAATATTCAATAAAACGGCATATTCACGTTTTGAACACTTCACTTTTCAGACTCTTATTTTCAACAAAAAAATACATTTTATACCTAGTAATTGCCAGAGGTGTGAGAAGAAAATTCTCTAAGCACATAATTAGGCATGTTATGATTAAGTTAGTTACTAAATTCTTCCATTTTCAACCAAACTGAAAACTGAATATGCCAATTTTTAAAAGACTCCAATCCCCAAAAACGGTTGCTACATTTCTTAATCTCACTGCTCTATTCATTATCCTGGATCACTTTGCAGGAAAACACGGACTGCTACGCACAATTATTGAGGGCGTAAACTACATCACCTACGTCAGCGGAAACGGATTTTTTGCTGCGCTTGTACTCATAGCCGTCGCTCACGGTATCGCGCGACGTAAAAGCATCTCTTGGTGGCTGGTAGTCATCTACTTCGGTTTAGACGTCCTTATAAACCTTCTAATTTTCGGTGTTTTCGGCATTAATGGCTACACCAACGCCGGTAAATATATTACCTTCACCGTGGAAATCCCCTACTTTGCACAAGCTCTCAGCAACTTAATCATTTCTCTTATTTTCTTAATCCTGTTACTGGTAACTCGTCGTCAATATACTGCACCAATCCGTGGTAAGAGTATCGCGCAAGCAATAATAATTTTCATTGTCGGTATGAGCACTACCCTCTTGGGAAGCATAGTTATTACTTACATAATGTCGCACTATTACGAGCACGGCAACCACATCACTAACTTCATTCAACAGTACCTGCTACGCGGTCGCAGTATCGAGGAAAATATTGAACTCGTCATGAACCTCGGCTTGGGCTTAAGTTTCTTGATTGCTTTCTTCTTCCTAGTACGCACCGTTGTCACTGATGAATATGTAGAACTATCCCAAGAACTAAAACTACGACGTCTACTTGCTGCCCCTGATTCACATAGTGACTCCTTAGGCTATTTCGCTACTCGCCGTGATAAGGCAGTAGTATTCAGCCCCAACGGAAAAGCTGCCGTAGCTTACCGTCGTATCGGTGGAGTCTGCTTAGCATCAGGTGACCCTATTGGCCCTCTTGCGCAATGGGATGGCGCTATCCGCGAATTCCTAAAAATTGCCTCCAAACAAGGCTTAGCTCCTGCAGTTATCGGCGCATCTACAGCCGGCGGTAAAGCCTATTCAGCTCAGGGTCTGAAAGTACGCGCAATTGGCGACGAAGCAGTCCTTACTACTGCTCGTTTTAACTTGGATAATCCGAAACTCCGCCAAGTGCGCACTCTAGTTAATCGCCTCCAAAATAACGGTTACGAAATCCGAATCCGTCGCCACCAAAACATTTCTGAAACGGAAATGCAACGCCTCACTGGTTTAGCAGATAAATGGCGTCAAAATGGTGAGGACCGTGGATTCTCTATGGCTCTGAACCGTCTAAATGATCCTTTAGACGGTCGCTGTGTTTTCGTGGAAGCCTTAGATGCTGATGGGGAAACCCGCGGTTTGTTGTCTTTCGTTCCTTGGGGTGCTCATGGTTTATCCCTAGACGTGATGCGACGCGATACAGAGCACGCCGAAAACGGTATTACTGAGTTCATGGTGGCTTCCCTCATGATTAATGCCGCTGACCTTGGAGTAACCGAAGTTTCTCTGAACTTCGCTGTCCTACGTGAAGTTATCGAGGCTGGCGAAGACGTGGGCGCAACCATCTTAGAACGTGTCAAGGCAGCTGTAATCAACCTGCTATCCAAGCGTTTCCAGATTGTGCAACTTTATCGTTCTAACTTGAAATACGATCCGGAATGGGTGGGACGTTATATTTGTTGGCGTGACTCGGCTGACTTAGCAAATATTGGTATTGCTATTGGTTTAGCTGAAGGTCAGATTAGCTTACCTTTCGCCCCGCCGGTTCCCCCACAGCCGCTTTACAATCCACACGATTCAGAAATTGTGTCATTCTTGGCAGAATCAGTGACCGTTTTGCCTGACCGGAAAGTTTCACAGCAAGTAGCACACCGCATAACCAAGCGTGCAGATATGCTTAGGAGTGGCACTCAGCCGTATCCAGCATCATTTACTCGCGACCAACAGATAGCTGAGGTTAATTCTGCTGCGCAAGGCACACCAGTTCGCTGCGCAGGCCGGGTAGTGGCTCGCCGTGACCACGGTGGAGTGATTTTCTTAGACGTTCAGGATTGGACGGGCACTGTACAGCTTCTCGCTTCCGCATCTCAAATGGGAGCAGACACTATGCAAATTCTGCGACACAACCTGTCAATTGGTGACCATCTAGGGTTTTGGGGAATGGTTGGCACTTCCAATAACGGCACATTCTCAGTGCTACTGAAGGGTGCGCAAATCACTTCTAAGGCACTACAACCAATCCCTACTGTGCGGCAAGGTCTAAGTGATGAACAAATGAAGGTGCGCCGCCGCTACCTAGACCTCATTGTGAACCCTGTTGCACGTGAACGAGTGAAGGTACGTTCTGCGGTAATTCAAGCGATTCGCCAGACTCTGCTTGACGATAGCTTCTTAGAAGTAGAAACTCCACTACTACAAACCATTCACGGTGGCGCAAATGCACGCCCATTCCGCACTCACATTAACGCTTACAATCTGGATCTTTATCTGCGTATTGCACCAGAACTATACTTGAAGCGTCTGATGGTGGGTGGCGCAGACCGCGTCTTTGAAATCGGTCGTAATTTCCGCAATGAGGGTGCTGACGCTACCCATAATCCTGAGTTCACGATGTTAGAAGCCTACCAAGCATACGGGGACTATAATTCTATGCGTGAGCTTACACAGCGGATTATCGTGAACGCGGCAAAAGCCGCCCTTGGCACCACGGTTATTCGCGGCATGGCATCTGACGGGCAGATTCATGAAGTGGATTTAGCACAGCCTTGGCGTGTCATTACCGTACATCAAGGTATTGCGGAAGCGTGTGGCCGAGATGTGAGCGTGGATACGCCTATGTCCGAGCTACTTGAGATTGCCGCAGAGCATGGTCTTGAAGTCGATCCGGGGATTAGCCGTGGTCAGCTGATTTTAGACTTGCACGAGGAACTAGCTGAGCAACATACGATTGCCCCTACTTTCTACTGTGATTTCCCAACTGAGGTTTCTCCTTTGACACGTCAACATCGTGAAGATGAGCGGATTGCTGAGAAATGGGATTTGATTTGTTTCGGTGCGGAAGTGGCGACGGCTTATTCTGAGCTGGTTGATCCGGTAGTGCAGCGCGAACGTTTGTTAGCGCAGTCTTTATTGGCAGCTAATGGTGACCCTGAAGCGATGGAAGTAGATGAAGACTTCCTATTGGCTTTAGAGTACGCTATGCCTCCCTCTGGTGGCATGGGTATGGGAGTAGACCGACTGGTGATGATGCTGACGCAAACCAATATTCGCGAAACGATTATTTTCCCTCTAGTAAAGCCACAAAAGAATTGATTTCAGTAAGGTATATGCTTTGTTTAAGTTTACTTTTCACCTTAGAAATTTGTTCATAATTTTAGGCGGGTTTCTCTACCTTTCCTGGCCTTTAGGGTGGTTATGGTATCCCAGTTTTTTCCAAGCACCTACCTTCTACTTGTCTGAATTGACGGCACTTTCACAACCAACCAGTTGGGTCTTTCGCACTGCGGATTTTCTTTCTGGCTTGCTTATCCTGCTAGCAGTGTCCCTAGTATTGTTAAAATTCCCCAATAGGTCACAGGCAGGTGCTTCATTAGTCAAAGTGCTTTGGGCTGGTATGGGACTTTTTGGATTGGCAACTGTGCTTGACTCGTTTTTCCCAATGAGTTGCTCTCCAACAGCTGAGGCTATTTGCAATCAGAAGTTTTTAGACTTTTCACGGCCTATCACTGATACGGTACACGAGTTTACTTCTAGTTTTGCTCAGTTAGGGATTATTACCGTGCTGTTTACTGCCCTAGTTTTTCTGTTTTCTCAACGGTATGCGCATGCAAAATCTTCTAGATATGCGTTTCCGAAAGTCTTTCTGGCAATAAGAATTTTCACTCTTTTCGCTCTGAGCACCTCTTTACTACTAGCGGCAGCTCCGTTTGTGTCTTTCCTACCAATGAACATTGTCCAGCCCTTAGGGGTAACTACTTGGGCACTGTGGATAGCATTGTGCAGCCGCTTTTTCTTTCCCCTGTTAAGTATTGAAAATACAGCTCTCCCAGATAATCCAGCATTGTATGGGACGGTCTTAAATGATTAAACACGTGCCTTTGGTTTGTGTTGGCGGTTTGGGGGTGCACACTTGTGACTGGGAACAGTTCCGTCAAATATTTTCGCAAACCCAACCACAGCGTCCTTTCTTCGTGGTCGAACGCTTAGCTTTTGACAATGGCTCATCTGTCAGCAACCGTGCTTATTCCGATTCATGGGATACAGAGTTATCTCACTTACATAAACATATTGCTCGCATTGTCGATACGCATGGTTCTGTACAACTGCTTGGTCACTCTATGGGAGGATTACTGGCAGAAGGTTTCACCCGTCTTTATCCGGAAATGGTTAAACATCTGATCCTATTAGATTCAGCCTCACCTGAGCGTTTTTCCACTGTTACTTATAAGGGTGCACCTAATATTGAAAAAGACTCTTTTCTCGATACGGCTTTACGCTCAAGGGTAGTTTGCAAAACTTTCCCCGCTTTGTTTTCTGCTTTCGCTTTAGCCCGTGGTAATACACTGACACAAGCCAGCACTTTACATGATATTTACAGCAGTAAAAATACGGTAAGTCACTTCTTCACTGAATTTCAGCAGGAGAAATTTTGGGCCGCTCGGTTAGCTGAAATTTCTGCATGCCATTCTTTGTCTGTGCCGTTTTTAATTTTGGCTGCACCTGGGAATTTCACTTCTTGGTTACCTTCTCAAAAATCATGGATAAATGCACAACGAAAACTGGCTGAAAAACTACTAAATGAAACGAATTCCCTCCATAACATTAGCAATAATCAAGCCTCAGTTTTCCACGTTATCCCCCACGCAACACATATGGTAATGCTTTCCCAACCCGCAGCATTAAACACATTCACACACCTTTAAGTAAAAACAGCGAAAGCACTATCTAATCTTGCCGTGAGAGATTGTTGTATCTCTACGTAGCTTTTTAAAGAACGTAATTATCCAGCTCCTATAAATAATTTCGCGAATTTCTAACTTAGCCATGGAATGCATTATCGAAACTACACCGCAAGAACTACGTGAACTTGAAGATGAATACCCTAGACCAGGTGGTACACGTGTGGATGGGATACCAGGCTTGTTTAACCCTAAAGCGGAAGAGGATGCGATTATTCGTCACATCGAACGCATCGACACTCGCAAACGCAAGTACCATCAAGCACTCGAATACATGACCTAGTTCAACCCGGTGTGGGAAATCCTAACCGAGGATGAACGGTGGATTCTTGAGACCACGTTCTTACACGAGGAGAGTATCGGCAGTGTGTGAGCATTTTTGTGTGGAACGCTCAGCAGCGTATGAGCGTAAACGAAAGGCATTAGATCGTTTCACTGACCTACTTTACGGAAAGTAGAGGCAAGTCTCACCGGACAAAACGCGGACGACAACGGCTAAACACATAGTGCATACTGTAATCAGTTGAAAATTACAGATTCCATAGTGGAGCCCCACAACCCCAGGAGCGGTTGCGGGGCTCCACCACTATCAACACAAAGCGCAAAGGTGAATACTCGTGCCGAGAAAACCTGCTACGCCGTGTAGACACCTAGGGTATCCTGACATATCCGGGTCTCGTTACTGCTCAGCACATACTAAGCAGGCTGATGCTGTTTACCGTAGGTGGCAGCGTGACCCCAAGATTAACCGGCGCTACAACAGTGCTTGGCGCAAAATCCGAAATGCATACATCACTGACCACCCTTTGTGCGAGCACTGCGAAGCTGCTGGTCATGTTACTCCAGCCCAGGAAGTCCACCACGTCCTGCCCTTAGAGCATGGTGGCACCCACGATGAAACCAACTGGCAGGCGTTGTGTAAGCCATGCTACTCTCGCCAAACAGCTCGGGATGGAGACAGGTGGAGACATTCGCTACTCGATCCCTAATATAAGATAAGAAAAGAATGCTAATATAAGTTATGTCACACAATATTCTGCGATGAAGGAGTAATTATGTGGCTAAAGAATATGTCCATACGAGCAGGTCTTGCTGGTCTAACCGCTCTTACTATGGTAATTTCTACCGGAGGAATTGCCCAAGCATATGAGGATTCAAGTCTAAATGCTGCGATGACTAAGATTTTGGGAAAGCTACGTGGCGCAAAATATGGGGACGTGACGGAACGAGCACTCACAAAACTGTTAGAAGTTGGAAAAGAACGCTTCTTCGATGTACTCGGAATTGGAGGGTGCTATGGGGTCTACATTAATTGGTAATTTGCCTGATCTCATCTCCCTAGCGGTCTTATTAGCTCTCCTTGTTTTTGAGTGGATTCTTCGGCTATTCATGCACAAACAAGGGATAGTCATACCTAGATGGATTGAGCGAATTACTCTCTTAACCCTCTATGTAGGATTTGCGATTATCTTTGATTCCCCAATTACTGCGATTGTAGGCTACATCCTAGGTGTCTTACTCACTGCAAGGTTACGAACCCAAAGGTTACGAACCGAAGAGGCATAAGCCCGAGAGTTTTGGGGTGGTAGTGATTTCTCGCTACCACCCCAACCTTTTACAAAGCTTCATAATGCAATCTCTGTTAATTTAACGCACTATGCGAATAGTGTGCCAATTTTCCCCGTAGGGGCCATATCTTCGCGATGGTGGTGGAAACCAGCGGTTCTGGGGGCTTGCGTGCAAAAACGTGGAATCAAACAGGGGTATTAACCCCTGACCCCATTTTGACCCCTCACACGCGGGGTCAAACCCCGCATGGGAAGAGGAAACAAAAATCAACGCAAAAGCCTCCACGCACAACTGCGCGCATTCAAAACAACCATCACCAACCTCGACAGCATCATCACCTTCGACGCAGCAACCTTCCACGCCCTCACCAGACGCATCACCGTCAACACCGACGCCACCTTCACCATCGAATACAAGAACGAGACGACCGTCCAAAACCGAACGCGCGCACAAAACACGCCTGCTCACCACGAAAGAACAGTGGATGAGCGGGCGTATTTTCATACCCAAAGAACAGACCAATTACCATCATGCAAAGCACCCACTTCACACCCGCGTATTCCCAACGAAAAACCGTACTCTCACGCGCGAAAGCGATTTGAACCGATGACTCCCAATTTGAACCAAGAGCATACAAAAAACCCACTCACGCGAAATTGTATTACCGTGAGTGGGTGAACTGTGGAGCTGCGGAGAATTGAACTCCGGTCCGATAATGCAAAACCTACGTCTTCTCCGGGTGCAGTCTACTAGGCGTTGTTTTTGGCTCCAGCACTCACGCAGACTTGTTGCTGACAAACCTAGTTTGCTAAATGTTCACTAACTGTCACAAACAAACAGTTAGCGCAGTGGCTTTCCTAAACGACGCCACAAATCTAACGCGAAAGCAACGTTAGCGTGACGGATTTCGAAAGGCTCGCTAATTAAGCTGCGAGGGCGAAATCATTCTGTTGCTTGTTGGCAACTATTTTTTTGCAGAGAGTCGTTAAAGAGATGACTCTGCATCCTCTACCCGCTTCCCGTCGGCAGTCACTACCGTCGAAACCGATCAGCCCCTTATTCAGTTATCACTTCTTTCTTACTTGAAAACCACTAAACCTATCAAGCAACTTACTTACTGCACTTATCCCAAGTTCCGTTGGTTAAAAGTTCAAAAGAAACTGTGCTTCTTAAAACTACTAGAAAACACAAACATTTGTCCAATTTACTATAGTAATTAACTACTCGGATTCACTATTTGTCTTATCTGTTTTCTTAACCCACCTTATCTGCGCCGTTTTACCGCATCCGATAAAGCACGTGCAGTTTCCCGCGCGTCTTGTTTACGTTTTAAGGTTTCCCGCTTGTCCCATTCTTTCTTACCGCGCGCTAAAGCAATCTCTACTTTGGCACGTCCTTTAATAAAGTAAAGCTCTAAAGGCACAACGGTAATTCCTTTTTCCCGCACCTTAGCCGCCCAAGCATTAATCTCACTGGCGTGTAGCAATAGTTTTCGTTTCTGAGTGGGACTGTGATTAGTCCACGACCCGCAAGCATAAACCGGAATATTAGCTCCCACTAGCCATACTTCTCCGTAACGGTCAAACTCAATCCACGCCTCGGTTAAAGACGCCCGTCCCGCACGCAATGCTTTAACTTCTGTACCGGAAAGCACCAATCCAGCTTCTAGTTTTTTATCAATATGATAATCGTGAAGTGCTTTCTTATTCCGTGCCACCACTTTTTTCGCATCAGCTTCTGCTTTTGCTCTCTGTGCTGGAGTTAGTTTTTCTTTTTTCTTAACCATTAGAACATACTCATAGGATTGATAGGAGTACCGTTTTGCCATACCTCAAAATGCACATGACAACCGGTTACTCGCCCCGTAGCGCCCGTTAAACCAATGCTTTGCCCTTTAGAAACCGACTGTCCTACATACACATGGATCGCCGATAAGTGCGCGTGCATGGTTTGGTATGACGCTCCATTAACCATACCGTGATTTATAGTAACCATATTTCCCCCAATACTGCCAGCAGACGCTGGAACTACTCGCACCACAGTGCCGTTAGCAGCTGCTACTTGCGTTTGCCCGCAAGGGGAGCCAATATCTAGTCCACTATGAAATTCAGATAACCCGCCAAAAGGATTGGAACGATACCCAAAGGGTGAGGTTATATAAAACGGTTGCGGGATTGGCGTACCTAGCCACCCGCTTCCATAGTTACCACTAATGGTTTGGTTTTTACGACGATTTTCTTCATCAATGCGCGCAATCTCAGCCGCAGTACTCTCGTATTCTTTCTGAATTTGCGCTAAGCTGGCTTGATATTCACTCTGCCGTTGTTTTAATTCAGCCGAGTATTGTGCCATTTGGGCTTCCAGCGCATTCAATTCATCCCGCTTTGCATTTGCTTGTGCGGTAGCTTTTTCTTGTTTTACTACCAAAGCATCTGCGTCTGCTTTTAGCTGTGCCACTACTTCTTCCACTGCTTCTTGTCTAGCTTCCCGGTTGAGAATAGAGGCACTAGCTGTTTCATGTTGCACTAAAGCAGCAGTGTGAGTACGGCTAATTGCGGAAGTAATCCGATAAGCGTTAAGAAATTCTTGCGCTGTTGCAGAACCTAGCAGTAAATCAACGGTAGAAGGCGCGCCTTCCCCGCGGTAGGTAAGCCGTGCTAGTTCAGCTAAATTTTTACGGGAACTAGCTGCTCCTGCGGCTGCCACTTCTTTATCGTTAGAAATTTCTGCCAGCTCGTTTTGGGCAGCTTCCAACAAAGCTGCTTTTTGTTGTGCTTCCCGATTAGCAGCAGCTAAAGAATTTTGCGCTTCTAACAAGGCAGCTTCTGCCGCTGGTATTTGATTACGGGTTTCTTCTAATTTAATAAAAGTTTCCTGTAGGCTGGTATCTATTCCTTCTAATTCTGAACGTATAGATGCCATGCGATCTCGTCGTTGCTTATTTTGAGCTACTAGGTCGTCACGATCTTCTGCTTGGGCTAAATGCATTGTGCTTAACCCACCTGCTCCTAGCAAAGTAAGGCTCAGCATTAATGCTATTAACTTTTTGCGTTTCATGTAATTCACCTAACCTAGCGCCGCTTTATCTAGCTACTTCTCTACTCTGTCGCTCTAGTTTATTTATTTTCTTTGCTCTACACTCGTACAAAATCTACTTTTTTAGTTACAGCGTGCAGATGCGTTACTCCTACACCTTGGTGTAGCGACGCAAAGCAAAGAAAGAAGCAAAGATAGCTAGTAAAATCGCCGCACCCAATAAAACAGGGCTTAACAAAAGCACATCTTGTACGCTTACCACTTGCACCCAAGCAGCATTAAACCAGTCTTGTAAGAAGAACTCCACTACTAGCCATAAAGAACCAATGGCAAGTAATGCACCAAATAATGTGGCAATTACTCCTTCAAAGATAAAAGGTAACTGGATTAATTTATTGGACGCTCCCACGTACCGCATAATTTCTGTTTCGGTACGTCTAAACATTGCCGAAAGCCGAATCGTGGATGGGATTAACAGCATGGCGGTAAAAATCATTACCGCTGCTAAACCGCCAGATATTAACGTAAAACGATTCAGAATGTTAAATAGTTGTTCTAACTGTTTACGCTGGTCGATTACCGACTCCACGCCCTCACGCCCACTTAAAGCATCAGCTACTACTTGATATTCTTGCGGGTTTACCAGCTTCACTCTAAAGGAGGCTTGCATTTGTTCTTCGGTCATAGTGTCGGCCCAAGAAGTGTCTGCCATCTGTTTCTGGAATGCTTTCAACGCATCAGCTTTAGTTTCAAAATAAATCTCTGCCACATATTTTTGCATTTCTGAGCTTTCCAGAAAAGCTTTAATTGCATCAATTTGCTCCGAGGTGGCTTCACCAGCAGCACATTGTGGACGGGCCGAATCAATCGGGCACATAAAAGCAGATACTTCCACACGGTCATACCAGTCATTTTTCAGATTGTTTATCTGCATTTGTAACAACATGGCTGCTCCTACTAAGAGCAGAGAAACGAAAGTAACCAGAGTTACCGAAAAGACCATCGCTAAGTTAGAGCGCAGTCCTTTATAAGTTTGAGTAATGATAAACTTTAGCCGCATTAGCGAGCACCTCCGTACTCTCCAAATTCTTGATCGCGCACGATTTTACCTTCCACCAACTCCACTACTCGTTTGCGGAGCTGGTTTACAATTGCCCGATCATGGGTGGCCATAATAACGGTTGTGCCTTCGCGGTTAATACGATCCAACAAGCCCATAATACCAATTGCGGTATCGTAATCCAGGTTTCCGGTAGGTTCATCAGCTAGCAATAATTTCGGACGGTTTACCATAGCGCGTGCGATAGCTACACGCTGTTTTTCACCACCGGAAAGCTCATACATACGGCGGTGTTCTTTTCCGTCTAAGCCTACTAATTCCAGTACGCGCGGCACTTCTTTGCGGATCATATGGCTAGGACGTCCAATGACTTGCATTGCTAAGGCCACGTTTTCAAAGACGTTCTTTTCTGAAAGTAACCTGAAGTCTTGAAAAACATTACCAATCTCGCGCCGTAAATACGGGATACGTCTAGCAGAAATTTGGGCTAAATCTTTTCCTAGCACATAAACTTTGCCGGTAGTAGGGCGCTCTTCACCAGCAATAATAGAAAGCATAGTGGACTTTCCGGATCCGGAAGCACCCACTAAAAACACGAAATCTCCGCGCTCTACATTGATGCTTACTCCAGCTAAAGCTGGTTTAGCACCACGGGCATACAGTTTGGCAACATTCTCAAAAGTAATCATATTATTTCTGGACAGTAGACAATCATTGCAGTATTCACCCTAGAACCGGATTTGACTACTCACAACCTGCCACGCCGATTATTAAGAGAATAGCGTGTAATTCTGTTTATTCTTCCCCGTTTGCTTGACTGTTGCGCCAGCGAATACCGGCATCGATAAAGCCATCTAAATCTCCATCAAACACGGCTTCTGCTTGCCCTACTTCATAGCCGGTACGTAAATCTTTCACCATCTGATAGGGATGCAACACGTATGAACGCATTTGATCTCCCCAAGATGCTTTCACATCTCCGGCGAGTTCTTTCTTTTTCGCATTTTCTTCTTCACGACGCAACTGCAATAATCGGGATTGGAGTACGCGCAAAGCAGCTGCCCGATTTTGGATTTGTGACTTTTCGTCTTGCATAGACACCACAATACCCGTCGGTAAGTGCGTCATACGCACTGCCGAGTCGGTAGTATTCACGGATTGCCCACCTGGGCCTGAAGAACGGAATACGTCTATTTTCAAGTCAGTTTCCGGAATTTCAATATGATCTGTAGTTTCAATCAACGGGATTACTTCCACTGCCGCAAAAGAAGTTTGCCGACGTGATTGATTATCGAACGGAGAGATACGCACTAAGCGATGTGTGCCTGCTTCTACTGAGAGCGTGCCATAAGCATAAGGGGCTGATACCTCAAAAGTGGTAGATTTAATTCCTGCTTCTTCCGCATAGGAAGTATCAAGTACTTTCGTGGGGTAACCGTGCCGTTCTGCCCAGCGTAAATACATACGTTGCAGCATTTGCGCCCAGTCGGCTGCTTCCACTCCCCCTGCTCCAGATCGAATAGTAACTACCGCGTTTCGTTCATCATACTCACCTGATAGCAGAGTTTTTACTTCTAAATCAGCTAGTAGTTTTTGGGTTTTGCGTAAATCTACTTCTGCTTCGGCTAATAATTCTTTACCAGAAGCGGCATCTTGTAAGTATTCTTCTTCTCCCATTTCCACTAGTGTAGCTACGTCTTCAATACGTGCTTCCATTTCTTGCAACTTATCTAGCTTGTTTTGGGCATGGGAAAGTTTGGAAGTCACTAATTGGGCACGCTCTGGATCATCCCACAAGTCAGGGGCGGAGGATTGTGCAGTTAGGTTCGTAATTTGTGCTTGTAATCCTGGCAAATCCGATACTGCCACAATTTGCTCAAAGGTACGCCGTAATTTTTCTATTTCAAGGTTAAAATCTATAGCCACAATCTTTAAGTTTACGTTATCTAATGCAGATTATAGATATCAACTGAGTATTAAATATGAAACGTATTGAGAGATTAAGCTAGTTTTTACTTTTCGGAGTGTATCACAGCAGTGTTTTTTAATTCCGGTTAAGTTTTAAAGGTGAATACTCCCCCTGTGACTTCTCCATTTTATTTGGCTGCTTTAGCCACTATCGCAATACCTTCTTTACAAGTTGTAGGTATTCGTACTCCTGTTTCTCAAACTTCTGATTTTGTGTGGACGGAAATTTTAGATGCCACAGGTAAAAACTGGGTAGTAAAAGTGCCACTCACCACCGAAGCGGGAGTGCAGATTGAAGCCGAACTAGAGTTAGCTGGACAGTTACTTTCTGAATTACAGTATGGCAATCTGCCTTTTGACGTGATGCGTCCTGGTGGCTCTACCTCCAGTAAGCATGGACGTGCTTTAATTTATGCCGCTCCTTTTGGTAAGAGCTTAGATTTTGCTACTTTAACAACGGAATTGGCACACGAACTGGGACGAACTCTTGCCGCTATCCACAATTTACGTCCTAATATTTTATTAAATTCAGGTTTACCTGCTTATAGCATTGATGAACTACGGCAGCGCTTACGCACAGAATTATTAGATGCATGCGAGTCTGGCAAAGTGCCTATCATTTTGCGCAGACGCTGGGAACAAGCAATAGATAATAATGATTTATGGAATTTTACTCCTTGTTTGGTGCATGGGGATATTGCTGATGAACAAATATTGTGGTCGGAGCGACGAGTTTCCTGTGTATTGGGTTTTGGACAAGCTCATATCGGCGATCCAGCTTTAGATTTTGCGAGTGTGACTAGTATTTTTACTGAGGAGCAATTCACAGCAGCATTGGAGTCGTACACAAATGCGCGTGATTTTGCTTTAGATGACAGCTTTGTGACCCGCACGGTATTGTTGGGCGAATTTGCAGTGTTACGCTGGTTGAATTATGGATTACGCACTCAAAATAAGCAGATTATTGCGGAGGCGCAAGAATTATTAGCGGAACTAGAAGCAGAAATTGTGGCAAATCCAGATTTGGCACCTGCCCCTAATTGGCAAGTCGATACGGAATATGCACAGTTAGGAGCTTGGGAAGACGCCTTGGACGAGGAAGCCACTGCTCCTACTGCTTATTCTCCTGATTCAGCTTTAGACCTAGCTGGCGCAGATGAATTAAATGTCGTAGCAGATAAGGAAAAATCTAGCTAAAACGCTTACGCAGTAGAGCATTATTTGCGATTTACTACCTAATTTCAGCTAAATAACGCCTAATACTTTCGCTTAATTCTTCCTTAGTTAAATTGCCGGCACGCAATTCTCGCAATTGTGGGTCGGGTTCTCCTAAATAGTAGAAATAAGCGTCAATTTCAGTAAGCGGTATGTTGAAGCTGTGACTCCACGCCTGCCGATACAAAGCTAATTGCCATTCTTTCAATCTTAAATCGGTTTCTTTAGGGCGGCGACCAGTTTTCCAATCCACGATAGTGACCTGAGGACTATCTGGAACGTTGCTGGTGTCAAACACTGCGTCTATTGTGCAACGCACTGGTTTACCACCCAGCACAATTTCTACTGAGGTTTCAATTGCCAATGGTGGTAATTGCGCAAATCTAGATTCGGTGAAACGTGCAATTAACTGGGCAATAATTGCCGTTTCTTCACTATCTCCGTCGTCTAAATCTCGATAAGGATAATTTATTTCTTCCTCCATATTATTCATCTCTGAATCTAAGAGCTGATCTAAATCTAGAGAAGCGGAGGCTTGGAAATAGTGCGCAATATACTCATGCACTCTGGTACCTCGTTTTGCCACTAAAGAGGGCTTTATAGGGATAGGACGGCGTTGCATGAGTGCAAAAGCGTCTTTGTCGGCTAATAGGTTAATTACTCCAGATGCGGTTAAATATGTTGGGTCTACTTCCTCTGGTGCTGGTATTACGTTTTGTGTAGCCGTCACTAAAGCTATCGTTTTTTGTAGCTCCCTAATAGTTTGTGCAGATACTGGGGTGGCTGGAGCACTAATTTCAATTCCGCGTTTCACACTGCTCGGCCAACTCACTATTTCTTCTGAATCTGCAGTATATACATCTAGTTCTTTTAACTGCGTAGTAATATCTATCTCTGAGTTGGGGCTTATTTGCTCGATAATAGTGCTATAGCGTTGCTGATACCAAGCTAGGAAAGCAGGGTCGGTAAATATATTAGGCTCATTATCAGCATCTGTTTCTATAGTTAAACCATTTTCATCTGCATATAGTTCTGATAAAAATTCACTGTAGTTTTTTGCTTTAATCTTCTGCTTAGTTAAATCAATTATTTGTAAGAATTGAGAATTACTTGCTTTATAATCATCACCATTTTGTGCGACTGGGTATTTATCCAGTCCAGTAAATTCCACTAGTTCATGCACATCTTGGGGATCTTTATAGTTGTAGCTATGTAAAATCAAAACTTGTTTTGGACGAGTAACCGCCACGTAAACTAAACGTCTAATCTCAGCAATATCAGCAACTACTTGTGCCTGCGAATACCGTAGATACTCATAGCCTAATTCACATTTCAAGTGGTGTGGGTCGTTAAAATGTGCTGTTATTTCTGCGGTTTTTAACGCAGTATTTTCCGTATTTGCATACCCGAAATATCTACGCAAACTGAAATCAGGAATATGGGCATGGTCGGCTCGTAAAGCTGCTGGCAAAAGCTCAGGTACGGTATGCCATAATTTTTCTTTACGAGCTTTGACACTAGGATAGGCAAGCTCGCCGGAAACCAATTCGGCTATGGCCACAATGTCCCATTCCAAACCTTTAGCAGAGTGAATGGTAAGGATTTGCACCACCCCAGGTTGCACCGTGACTTCTTCTGTAACTTCTAAGAATGTTTCTTCTTCTCCAAAAGTTTCCACCCCTACTTGATCGTGTACTTCTAATAGTTTCAACCAAGCTAAGAAGTCTGCTAAATTAACTGCACCAGGGCGTTTACTATATTCATTAGCTAGATTTTTCAAGGTGGCAAATATGTTTTGCACTAATTGTCCACCCCTATTACGGCTTTCTAAACTAATATCTAGTTGCAGTTCAGTGATAGCTAAATCTATCAGCTCTGGCAGAGGTAGTTTCGCCATACTTTGCACCTTTTGCACAGATTTTGCTAAAAACTGCAGACGTTCTACTGCCAGCGTGGAAAGCTCACAACCTAGTTCTAATACTTGTTTTGCCGAAAGGTCAGCAAAATAAGGCAATATTTGCCCTATTTCCGTTATATTACTGCCGAATTTTTCTGCCCATAACTTGTTGTTTTTCAATAAAGAAAGCTGATATATATCTTTAGCTCCAAAATTAAAGAAGTTTAGCAAAGTGACTAAATCTGGATTATTAGGGGTGGTAACTAATCCTAAATAAGCCCTAATTATTCGCACTTCCGCAAAGCTAAGTAGTGGCTCGCCCGTAATTATCTCATAGTCTAAACCGATTTTTTCGCATTCTTGTGCGAAAAGTGTGGCATAAGATTTCTTGCGCACTAATAAAGCCGCAGTAGGAATACTATGTGTAGCGTCTTTTTCGCCCCCAATTAAACGGAGTATTTCCCGCTGAATATTTTCTACTAAAGCCTGATATGAATCTTGCCGGTGTATCCGATGTGTATGTAACACTTTGCCAACGGGCGCTCCAGGACGTGCTTGCAACTGGGGAATTTTCACTCTACCGTTAGCAACTTGAGCTTTTGCCTCTTCCTTTTCAAGCTGTTTTATAACAGTAGTTTGCTGGGCAGCTACGGAACAATCAAACTTGTTTATTTGCTCCGTATCTTCAGTTTTTGGTGTGCTAAATGCTTGCGATACCGTGTTGGCTACCTGCAAAATTACCTTGGAATTTCTATAAGCAGTACTTAAAGTTAAACAGTTAGCACTTGGGATATTATGATCATCTATAAAATCTTGTAAAGCATTAGCACTTGCTCCACGCCAAGCATAGATGGCTTGAATTGGATCTCCTACTGCACATATTGAGTCCACTCCTCCAAACGCTGCGTGTAGCATGCGCGCCTGCCCAACTGAAGTATCTTGGTATTCATCCAACAATACATGTTTGTATTTTTTCCGTAACTGTTGCCCTACTTCCGGATTATTTTCTAAAATTCGGCACGCCCAATTCACCTGATCTGCAAACTCAATCAATCCATGCGTTTTTTTATACTGTAAATACGCTGTTACTAGCGGCAAAAGAGCTAAGCGTTTTACGAGTGCTCCTGTAGTTTTACCTGCCTTTAATGCTTTTTCTAGTTGCTTAAACCCATCGTCTTGTACCGCTTTTAGTAAATCATCTTCACTAGCAAACTCATGTGCTAATAACTCATCGGTTATACTGCCATGATAAAGTTCCCACCAAGTTTCCCGATACTTAGGCTTAGCCCTACCTGGCATTTCCACCACATATTTTTCAATCAGTTCAGCTTCTTGGGTTAAAAATTCTGTTAATTGTTCAACTGTTACTTGATTATCAGTAAGTTTATCGGCTAGTGAACCAGCAATTTTAATAACACTACTAAGTGCCATTTCCTCTAGCAATAAAGCCCGATATTTTTCGGATAGCTTATGTACCCAAGAATTTTCTGATAGTACCGTTGCATCTAAGGTTAATTCTGCAAGTAAATTCTGGAAAATCTCATAACGCTCTGCTTGCGTAATTAAACGCACCTCATTGCTTTCTCCAATGAGCATCGCATAGGAAGAAGCAATCTCGGCAGCAAAAGCGTTGTAGGTACTAATAGTGGGACGAGCCATTATTTCTTGATAATAATTAGCCATTTCATTAGCAGCTGAAACTGAATCTATTGAACCACTACTGCTCTTTTTAGCGTGTTTTTGCTGCCATTTGCGCACTTTACGTAAAGTTTTTGCGCTACTCTCTAGCAACTCTCCGGCTGCTTTATTTGTAAAAGTTAATCCTAAAATCTCTTGGGGTTTAACCTCACCACTGGCTACTTTCCACGCAATACGCTGACTCATGGTGGTAGTTTTTCCCGCTCCTGCTCCTGCGGTCACTAAAATTGCAGGTGCGGTGCTTAAAATTACGGCTTCTTGTTCCGCTGAGGGAGCATACTCAAATAGCTCACTAAAATCTCGATAAGACATACTCATTTGCTATACACTTGCTTTCCACTCATAGCGGGACATAGATTTTGATATGCGCATTTATCGCACTCGTTAGTTTTGTTAGCCGCAAATTCAGCTTGCCGTAGACTATCTGCTACTTGACATAAAGATTGGCTAAAGTCTTGCAACTCTGTAACTGTAATAGGGGCTTGAGTAAGCACTTGCGGCCTTTGATTAATTTGTACATTTACCAGTTTTGCACCTGCATTTTGTATATTTTCAGGCAAATCTGGGTGCTCTAATGCTCCTTGCATGATTAAAAACTGATAAGCCAATAACTGTGCATGCTTGACTAAATCGTCTTTTTCCACTCGCATATTACTGGTTTTTAGATCCACGGCTTGCACAGACGGCGGGCTGTCAGCATTAATCTCTACTCGATCAAGACGGGCATTGATTAGAAAATTACCTTCTTGCTTATATTGCACTGGCAATTCAACTAATACCTTGCCGGTAAAATTTTGCGCGTAAGTTTCATAGTTTTCTATGCAATGCCACAACTGGCTATAAAACTTTTCTTGCTCTATTGGCGATACTTCTTGCTCGATTAGCTCTGTTTTGCTGGCTATAAAATCTTTTATAACCGCTACATCACCTGCACCTTGCGGATATTTTTCCGCAAATTCGTGTAATAAATTTCCCTTTAGGAGTGCTTTTCCTCCGTCTGCTTGTGCCCCTACTAAATTGAAGAATCCTTTCAAAGAGCATTTTTGCATATCACTTAACCTAGAAGGCGAAATACGCACTTCTCCATCTTGGATTGGCGCAGTAGAAGAAACGGGATATTCATCTATAAAATCTAAACCGTTTTCTGTTACTAATTGCGGATATAGCTGCCCAATTAGTTCTTTTATTTGTGTTAAGTTTGCCTGATCTGCTTTTGCTAACTTACGCAAAATTCCTACTAATTGCGCATCACCATATGCTGTATCTTGCACTGATGGCACACGCATAGTATGCGCCGTGCTTTCTAGTAAATACTGCAAAATAGAGGAGGGAGTATCTATAGTATTGTCGATACAAGTCAGGGTTACTTCTCGAGTTGCTCTAGTAAGAGCTAAAAGAAGCATACGTAATTCATCGTCTAATACTTCAGATATTAAGTCTTGCCCATCTGCTACGTGCACTCCTAAAGCCTTCTGCACTGAAATGTTTTGCAATAGAGTGGAACGTACTAAAGGGTTACGTAGTTTCAGATTTGGCCATTTTCCTTGGTTAAGATCCCAAATCACCACATACTGCCACGTTTTTCCCACTCCCCCGTTAGGAGTAATTAAAGTTACTTTATCACCGCTTACACCTGTAATAGCCACCGTGTCTTGCGCAATATCTTGTTGAAAAATATACTCTACAAAGTCAAAGAAATCTAAACGCTGTTCTGCATTGTCTTGCAATCTTTTAGCTACAGCGAATAAATTAATCATGGCGTCTAAATCTTCATTTGCGCTCACGCTAAAAGCTGTATTAGATAAAGCAATTTCTTGCCAGTTTCGCGCTAAATCAAGGCGTTCCCAAAAATTCCAGAGAATATCTAAAGCTCCTACTTTTTTTCTCTGGTCTTCCTGTACTGCCTGCACGATTTTAGCTATATCAGCTAAAGCAGAATCAGGCGCTAAAGCTATTAAATCAGGACGGGTGAAAATAAATTGCAGTAGCTCATCTTCTGCCACTAATTCCACCTGCTCATATTGTGGATTTTCTTCTTTATAAAGCTTTAGTTGCGCCCACAACCTACTAACTTGCAACGCTAATTCTGAGCTAGTTAAATCAAATAGTTTACCGACTAAAAGTTGTCTAATCGCGACGGGAGTAATAGTAGATGGCTGCAATGCGGCACTAATAAAAGCCACTATTTCTTGCACCACTTGATAATCCCGTAATGGTAAGGCGGCAGGTTTGCCCGCTACCGGCACTTTCCTTTGCGCTAACTCATAGCGCAATAAACTATGTTCACTAGTATTGCGCGTAATAATTGCCATTTGCGCATAAGGAACTTTTTGCACTAAATGTAATTCTTGTAAATAGTTAGCAATATATTTAATCCGATTTGCATTAGAGGCAAAAGAACAAAAATCTACTTTTCCCTTTTCTAACTGCGTGTTTACTAAGCGATAATTACGGTGTGTAGCGCTGAAACTGGTATGTATAGTGCCAGCAACTTGTGTGGCCAACTGAGCAACTGCCTCTGGTAGCCGGAAATTTTCTTGTAAAATATGACGGCTTGCCGCTAACCCTCCATAAGCAAGTTTACGCTCCAACAAAGCTGGCAATTTAGCAATACCACCTCGGAATCCCTCTACCGCCAAATCTGGATCAGCGAAAGCTACAATACGCGCTCCTAGACCTTGCAATTCACGCAGTAAAGCTAAAGCAGAAAGAGGTGCATTTTGTAAATCGTCTACCAGCACCCAATCAAATTGCGCCACACTAGCTAAAGCACCTAGCCCGATACCTTTATCTTCTTGCTCACCAATAGCCCGCAAAATATTACTTGCATCACTCACTACTCGCGCATAATCCACGATTTGACTAGCTTCATTATTAAGCGCATTACGAGTAGCTAAACCTTGTTCATAAACCTCGGCTAATTTAGCGGCAGCCCTCCAAGCTGGAATCTGAAATTTTTCTCCTAATTCTTGTAAACCCTGAGGGCTTAAGCCTAACTCAGCACTGCGAGTTAAAATTTCCCGAAACTCTGCCCGTATAGCCGGAGATTTCCGAATCTCCTCCTCGCTTACCTCTGCATTCACTAGCCAACTAACATCCACTCCGCTACTAGCAGGTAGTGCCAATAGCTGCGCCAGCATGGCTTCTAGCTCTGGGCCGGTAATTAAACTTGGAATACCCCGCCCTTGCTCTTGATTGTACGCAGAGAGAATCGCAAAAGCTTGAGCCGCAAAAGTTTTCACATTTTGCCCAATACTTAGCCCCCCAATATCTAAAGAAATCTGGTTACGTAAAGCTCCTGCTACCTGCCGGCTAGAATGTAATACAAGAATTTTGCTTTGCCGATTATCTGCCACTATCCGGCGCACTAATTCTCGTAGTAGCGTAGTTTTTCCAGCTCCTGCTGCTCCTATTACACAATGTGCCTGCTTAACACTACTTTCTAGCAACTTTGCTAGTAATTCTTCTTCTGCGGCAGTAAAAATGAGAGCAGCTAGCTCACTTGTTTCTTCTACCTGCTCTAAAGCACTCATTTTCCCTCTCCCTTAGGCCTTAAAATCATTTTAAACTAATCTTAAAATCCAGACCGGACAAAAATTTGTGACAATAAAGCACTCAACTATAAAGCGCAGAACAAAATCACGATAATTAAAATGCCACCACTACCAAAGTATAGCTACAATCAGAGTGTAGAAAATTATCAATAATCTAGTTTAAAAAATCCTAGGAGTGCTAAACAATGGATATTTCCGTAGCTATTCAAGGTCAAGCTACCCCCGTTTCTCTTAATGTTTCCCTCACCCCAGAACAATTAACCCAAAAAATCCAAACTGCTCTAGCCAACAATGAACTCCTAGAACTTACCAGCTCTGAGGGAAGCACTCTACTTATCCCCATTTCCGCATTAGGGTATGTGCGTATAGCTAAGGAAGAACCTCGCAAGGTAGGCTTCGGACTATAAGCATGTCTTACACTCAAAGCATGAAAACCTTTACCCAATTAGGGATTTCTGCTCCTTTAACACAAGCATTAGCCAGTCACGGCATCACCGCTCCTTTTCCTATCCAAAGTCTTACCATTCCGGTGGCTCTAAAAGGAGCAGATATTATCGGGCAAGCTAAAACGGGCACCGGTAAAACTTTCGGTTTCGGCCTCCCAATGTTAGAAAAAATACTACAGCAACTAGACCCTGCTCAGTTAGCTGTAAAAGGTAGCAAACCTCAAGGCTTAATCGTGGTACCCACCCGCGAATTAGCTAAACAAGTCGCCACCGACCTGCGAGCAGCAGCCACCCAGTGCCAAATCAGAATCACCGAAATATATGGCGGCACCTCCTACGATATTCAAAAGCGCGCTTTAGCTAAAGGCACCGAAATAGTAGTAGGCACTCCAGGGCGTATCTTAGATTTACAAAAACGCCGTAGTTTGCATCTACATCAAATCCATACGCTAGTACTCGATGAAGCCGATAAAATGCTGGAATTAGGTTTTCTCGATGCGGTAGAAAAAATCTTGCAATCCACACCTAGCACTCGGCAAACCATGTTATTTTCTGCCACTATGCCAGGCGAAATTATTAATATGGCCAGAAGCTATATGCATACCCCTACTCATATTCATGCACACGACCCAGCCGAATCTACTAATACCGTAACAAATATCCAGCAACTGGTATATAGGTGTCATGCCTTAAATAAAATAGAAGTAGTGGCACGTATTTTACAATCTACCCACCAAGAGCTGTGCATTATATTTACTCGCACCAAACGCAATGCCTCTCAAGTATGTAGCGAACTGCGCCAACGTGGTTTTAGCGCAGTAGCTCTTCATGGAGATTTAGAACAAGAGGCACGAGAAAAAGCTCTACAACGTTTCCGCACTCAAAAAGCAAAAGTATTAGTTACTACCGACGTAGTAGCTAGAGGTATTGACATAGACAACGTCAGCCACGTAATTAACTATCACTGCCCAATAGATGAAAAAACCTACGTACACCGTATTGGCCGCACCGGACGTGCTGGAAAAACTGGTACTGCCATCACTTTTGTAGACTGGGAAGACCTGCCTTATTGGTCACTCATCAACAACCGTCTAGAATTAAACATTCCCCAACCTGTAGAAACATATCACACTTCCCCTCATCTGTATCAAGATTTAGATATTCCTACAGATGTAAACGGCTCTATTACTCCTCCCAAAACTCTTAACTCATCCAAAACTTCTCTGACTGCTAAAACTAACAGAGTTAAAAAGACGGACGATAAAACTGAAACAAAACGCCCGTACAGAAAGCAGAGAAAATCTACGCAAAACACTACTAAACAAGAAATACTAAAACCGCGCACCCGCGTTCGTAAACGCCGGAGAATTGAAAGCGAATAAATAAACTCGCCTTACTCCTACATATAAAATCGAGGAGAAGTAACTACGGCTACCTCTCCTCAGATAAGACTAAATGTCTCTAAGCAAATCTCAAGGAATCGTTACATTAAACCTTTCACCACTGTAACCACCCCAGAAATCATTAACTGCACCGCGATAGCTGCCAGCAACATACCCGATAGACGGGTCAAAAGCATTACGCCACCATCTCCCAATACTTTCATAATAGGGGAAGCAAAACGCATACTAAGCCAAGAAATTCCCAACACTACTAACAAAGCAAAAGTAACCGTCGCTACATCAATCCAGTTTCCCGAAGCTCGCTCCACTAGCAACATAAAAGCCACGATACTACCAGGACCTGCCAAAAGCGGAGTACCCAAGGGAACTACTGCCGCGTTTAACGCCGCCGACTCCGTACCAGGATCCCCTTCCTCACCCGTTAAAAGCTGCAAAGCTACTAATACCAGCAACATTCCGCCCGAAATCTGCAAAGCAGGGGTGCTAATTCCTAAAGCTCCAAAAACTTGATAACCAAAAAACCCGAAAATTAGCAGAATACATAAAGCCACTAAATTTGATTTAATCGCTGCACGGTATCGGTCTTGCACGCTATTACGCGCAGTTAGCGACATAAAAATAGGCAAATTCCCTGGAGGATCAATAATTACAATAAGAGTGGCAAATGCTGTACCAAAAAGAGCGAAATCGATACTCACGCCGTTACAACCTCCAAGAAGCTAGTAGCTACTAATTTTTCTAAGCCCTCTGGGCTAGTAGTATTCTCACCTAGGATATTAGGTTTTCCTCGGCCATGAAAATCACTAGACCCAAATGTAACCAAATCAATTTCGAGCGCTAACTTACGCAACGGTTCTATTAAAGCAGAATCATTTTCGCGATGGTCTACTTCCACCCCAAATAATCCTGCTTCCGCTAACTCACGCATCAAATATTCAGGCACAACTCCACCCCGTTTTGTCGCAAACGGGTGAGCCAATACTGCTTGTCCTCCTGCCTCTTTTATCCATTGCAAGGCTTGAAAAGTACTAGGAGCATAATTAGGCACATAATAAGGAGATTTATGGTGCAACAAGCCAGCAAAGGCTTGTTGCCGATTTTTCACTACCGATAAACGCACCAGCTCATCAGCAATATGCGGACGTCCTAAAGGCACATTTTCTCCCACTCGCTCCACGATAGCGGCTAAACTAATCGGATAATCTTTAGCTAAACGCTCCACCATTTCAGTAACACGTTCCCGTCGCGCAGTAAACAGCTTGGCACAATGTGCACTAATTTCTGCACTAGCAGGATTAAATAAGTATCCTAAAAGATGAATTAACTTTTTTCCCTCGCGAGTAGTTAATTCAATACCACGCACCAACGATACCCCAGTTGTTGCTACCGCTTGGGCAGCTTCACCCCAACCAGCAATCGTGTCATGGTCGGTAAGTGCCAATACGTCCACCCCTGCTTGCGCTGCCCTATACATTAATTCCGCGGGAGTATCTGTGCCGTCCGAGTAAGTAGAATGAGTATGTAAATCGATTCTCATAGCTGCAACTTTACTATCTACTACTATCGTTTAAGCACTTGAGAACATAGCATCTATTTAATAAGACAAAATACCGTGAAAGTGCCCCACATGGTTTAATAAATACTATGAGTGATTACCAAGAAAAAAATAGTAAAAATAATATAAAAGATTTACAAGCAGAGTTAGAAAAACGCGCCCATAACCGCACCCAACGCCCCAATGGTGCAGCCTTTCGTGAGTTCATGGGACAAGATTGGGCACAGCGTCCTGCTGGTCCACAGCGCAGCGAAGTAGCTGACTACACTCCCGCCCGTCGCGCTAAACTAGCGGCACAATTTATTGGCGAGCGCCTAGTATTTCCTGCTGGCGATTTACAAGTACGCTCCAATGACACCGATTATCGTTTCCGCGCACATTCCGCTTTCGCGCATCTAACCGGTTTAGGGGCAGAAGACGAGCCAGGAGCCGTACTCGTTTTACACCCCCTTCCCCCTGCCAATATTGAAGCTAATAACGCTACTCATGAAGCAGTGTTATATTTTCACCCCCGTTCCTCCCGTAGTAGTGAAGAATTTTATGCTGATGCACGACACGGAGAATTTTGGGTGGGAGCACGTCTTTCAATTGCAGAAATGGAAACTCTTACTGGGATTAAAGTGGCACATATCGATACTTTAAGTGACGCTTTAGCAAAAGATTTAGGAGCTGATTGCACCCAATTACGAGTAATTCCGCAAGCCGACTTAAAAATAGAAGAATTAGTAGCTCAAGTGCGAGCACAAAATGGTCTGCCAGCCTTGCAAGTAGAAGCCGATTTAGCTTTAGCTGAAGCTGCCTCCGAGTTACGTCTTATTAAAGACGCTTGGGAAATCCGAGAAATGCAAAAAGCAGTAGATGTCACCCGCGAAGGTTTCACTGAGATTTTGCGTAATCTTCCCCGCGCTATTAATCACTGGCGAGGCGAACGTGTAGTGGAAGGGGCTTTTATGGCTAAAGCCCGCGAAGAAGGTAACGGCTTAGGATACGACACTATTGCAGCTGCTGGAAATCATGCTAATACCTTACATTGGATTAGTAATGACGGCCCAGTGCGAGAAGGCGACCTGATTTTAGTAGACGCTGGTGCAGAAGTTGATTCACTCTACACCGCAGACATCACTCGCACTCTGCCAGTTAATGGCAAATTTAGTGATGCACAACGGGAAGTGTATGAAGCTGTTTTAGAAGCAGCTGAAGCTGCGTTTGCTAAAGCAAGTGAAAACGGGGTGCGGTTCCGTGATTTACATAATGCCGCAATGGAAGTGATTGTAAAATATCTAGCTCAATGGGGTATGTTGCCTGTATCTGCTAGTGAATCTTTAAGTCCTACCGGACAGCAGCATCGCCGTTGGATGCCACATGGCACTTCCCATCATTTAGGGCTAGACGTGCACGACTGCGCGCAAGCTAAACGGGAACTATATCAAGATGCCCTCCTACAACCAGGAATGGTTTTTACCATTGAACCTGGTTTATATTTCCGCGAGGATGACTTAAAAGTACCACCACGTTTCCGTGGTATCGGAGTACGTATTGAAGATGATATTGTGATTACAGAATCAGGAGCAGTACGACTATCTGAGGATATTCCGCGCACAGTAGCAGGGATAGAAGAATGGATTGCTGCCAGCAAACCAGATAATGATTAAGACCACCTTACAGATTTCATAACTTTTACTAGATAAACCAGAAAGGTCAATTATGAGCCAAACTAAAAACCGTCCAGTTTTCATTGGTCGTTTAGTGGGCACAGACGTATTCGACCCTATTGGCGATCGGGTAGGACGAGTACACGACCTAGTAGTAGTATTTCGCTTAAAAGGGGCTCCCCTAGCAGTAGGTTTGGTAGTAGAAGTAGCAGGAAAACGTCGTGTATTCCTTCCCCTGACCCGCGTTTTAGCAATTGAAAACGGACAAGTAATCAGCAATGGTTTGGTAAACATGCGTCGTTTTGTGCAGCGCCCTGGAGAAACTCTAGTAGCAGGCGAAATGTTTGACCGTTCTGTACATTTTAAAAACGGCAACGGTACCGCTTTAGTGGAAGACGTAGCCATCGAAATGACGCGCACACGGGAATGGCGCCTTACCCAAGCCTATGTACGTTTTCCCCGCGGACACAAAGACGCTGGCAACACACAAATCGTAAGTATCCAAGAAATCTCCGGATTAAACGCCAAATTGGTAGACCAAGGCGCTTCCTCTCTGCTAGCACAGTTAGAAGGATTGAAAGCTCCAGACGTAGCTGACATTTTGCAAGATCTTCCTACTGATCGAATGGTGGCAGTAGCTAACGCCTTAGGTGATGAACGCTTAGCTGACGTATTGGAAGAACTAGGTGAAGACTACCGCGTCACCATCATGGAACGTTTAGACGTCGATAGAGCCGCTGACGTATTAGATGTGATGCAACCAGATGACGCTGCCGACTTAATCGGTGCTTTACCACAAACTCAAGCCGATGAGCTACTAAGCCACATGGAACCAGAAGAAGCCGAGGACGTACGTCGTCTAATGGGTTACGACGACCGTTCAGCTGGTGGTTTAATGACCACCGAACCTATCGTACTACCTCCAGAAGCTACCGTGGCCACAGCTTTAGCACACGCCAGACGAGCAGATATTCCCCCAGCTTTAGCGTCCATGATTTTTGTGTGCCGTCCACCCTTAGAAACCCCTACCGGCAGATTCTTAGGAGTCGTACATCTACAACGTGCACTGCGGGAACCACCTGCCACTATGATTGGCTCTATCATCGATGCTGATATTGAACCTTTCCAACCCAGCGATGAAATCGGTACAGTTACCCGTATTTTAGCTACCTATAATTTGACGGCCATGCCAGTGGTAAGCGATTCTTTGCTAGTGGGCGCAGTTTCAGTAGACGACGTGCTAGATCATTTACTACCCGAAAACTGGCGTGACTACGATGAAGAATTGCTAGACCAAACAGTTAATGAAACACACGAAAACGAAACTGAAGAACTACAAGAACGAGCCCAAGAAGCAGCCGAAGCAGAGATAAGTTAAAGTATTTTACAACTCTACTCAAAGCAAAACCTGTAACTTAAGCACTTAAACACAGAAAATACCTGTGAAAATATGCGGAAAGGAGTGAAATAGATGCCAGAAATTTTCGATAAACCACTAGATAAGCGAGCCAGACGCACTAAAAAAGCCCGCTGGGATAGTGAAGTAACCGGAGTAGCTGCCGAGCGTATTGCTCGTTTCACCGGCACTCCCCAATTTTTAATCTATCTAACTGTTTTCGTAGCAGCTTGGTTGCTGTGGAACACTTTTGCACCCGCATATTTACAATTCGATTCCAAAAAAATCGGATTCACAGCTTTAACCCTTATGCTTTCCTTACAAGCATCCTATTCTGCACCCCTTATTTTATTGGCACAAAACCGGCAAGATGATCGTGACCGTGTAAACGCACAGCAAGACCGGGCCGTAGCCGCACAAAATTTGGCAGACACTGAATATCTCACGCGTGAAATTGCTGGCTTACGTTTAGCATTAAACGAAGTAGCTACCCGCGACTTTATCCGTTCTGAATTGCGCGATGTAGTAGAAAATGAGCTACAACAAACCCGTGCCCAATTAGCTGAGCTAGAAGCAAAAATCGCCCTATTAAGCGCTAATTCCACATCAACTCCGCAATCAGATGCTCTAACTTCTATTTCTACTCCTTCTCACCAAAACTCAAACTCTGAGTCCTAAAACACTGCTTAAAAACAAGTCTTAAACCATACGCTCCCACCTGCCCTATCTCCATGCACATTTTTTCATATTGCATCTTATATCCAACAACTTATACCCATAATGTTGCCTAAAATGTACTCTCCGTCTTTGGTTGAGTACCATTAAAGTATGAGTTTACCTACTGTTGAAGAAGTTACCACTGCCCTAGCTGCAGTAATTGATCCAGAAATCCGCCGTCCCATCACCGAACTGGGTATGGTACGCAAGGTAGAGATCAATCCAGAGGGTGTAGTAACCGTAGATATTGATTTAACCACCGCTGGTTGTCCCTTACGCGATAAAATCACCAACGACGTTCGAGAAGTAGTAATACAACTTCCAGAAGTAGTAGAAGTAGTGGTAAATATCGGGGTAATGGACGAAAAACAGAAAGCTAATTTACGTAAAACTTTACGCAATGGCGAACCTGAGCGGGTAATCCCATTCTCACAACCTGGCAACCTAACCCGCGTATATGCCATCTCCTCCGGCAAAGGTGGAGTAGGTAAATCTTCTATGACGGTTAATCTTGCTACCGCTATGGCAGCCCAAGGACTAAAAGTAGGTATTGTAGATGCCGACATTTACGGTTTCTCCATTCCTCCTATGATGAAAATCCAAAACCCACCCCAAGTGGTAGACAACATGATCATTCCTCCCGTGGGTTACGACGTGAAAGTAATTTCCATTGGAATGTTTATGCAGGAAAACACTCCCGTGGTATGGCGTGGCCCGATGCTACACCGAGCTTTAGAACAATTCTTTGCTGACGTGTTCTGGGGAGATTTAGACGTACTTCTTATCGACCTTCCTCCAGGCACAGGAGATATTGCCATCTCAGTAGCCCAACTAATTCCTAATGCAGAAATCGTAGTAGTCACCACCCCACAAGTAGCAGCCGCAGAAGTAGCTGAACGCGCCGGAATGTTAGCCAAGCAAACCGAACAACGCGTAGTGGGCGTAATTGAAAATATGAGCTATCTTGAAATGCCAGATGGTAGCCGTATGGAACTTTTCGGATCCGGTGGTGGACAAGCCCTATCTGCACAGCTCACCGAACTACTCGGATACGATGTGCCACTCTTAGCTCAAGTTCCACTAGAGCAGCCTTTACGCGAAGGTGGCGATACTGGACACCCTATCGCAATTCAAGACGGAACATCTGCAGCTCAAAATGCTATCCGCGAAGCAGCCAGCCAGTTAGCTACTCGCGCTCGTGGACTTTCCGGCCGCAACTTAGGAGTAGCTCCTTTGTAAATACTGTGTTGATAAATAACCTACTATTTATCAACTCTTAAGTTCTTGGCGTATATAGAAAACTCTCCGCTTAGTCGGGGAGTTTTCTGCTCTTACCAGTATTATAATGAACATACATAGGCACTAACCGGCTGCATTTGCCGGCAAGCGTTTAAGGCACGCAAAAGTATTCTAAAGTGAGGAACTTATGTCGGCTCAGAAGGCAGCATCTTGGCTCTACAGTGAAGAGCTAATCACTGAAACCCCTATTATTGAAGCAGCCCGCGTGGTGGCTGACGAAATCGGCGTCAATTGTTCCTCTCCCGCTACTGGGCAATTTTTAGCCACACTTGCCAGCTTACCTAACATAAAAACCGTGGCTGAAATTGGTACTGGCACTGGTGTATCTGCTCTACATATCCTATTGGCTTCCGAACAAATCACACTCACATCGCTCGATACCGATGCGGAAGCGCAAAATTATGCTCGCCAGCTCTTTCAACGCGCCGAGATTCGCACCGCCCGCTACCGATTAATTAACGGACAAAGCGCAGATTTACTACCTCGACTAGCTAACTCTGCCTATGATTTAGTGATTGTGGACGGAGATCCGCTAGAAGCTCAAGGCGATGCGGAAGAAGCTATTAGAATGTTACGGCCAGGTGGAATTTTAGTACTGCTTCATGCACTCTACCAAGATCGAGTAGCTGATCCGGCACGGCGAGATGATATTACCGTCGCTTGGCGAGATCTAGGGGTATTTATTATGCAAAACCCTGATTTAACTGCCAGTCTTTCTCCATTAGGGGACGGCATTCTCATCGCTGTAAAGAAGTAACTACACCAAAAACAACTTATTTTTCCGATATTTTCGGCAAAATCTCTTTACATAATATGCCTCTGGTACTGTAGTTCAGTAATCTATAACTATGGATACTTACACTGCACAAGAATTAGCGCAACAAGCCGCGCAAGTGATTGCTGAGCGCACCGGCGTAACAACTCATGATATTGCTTTAACGCTTGGATCAGGTTGGGCAAATGCAGCTAACTTAATTGGCGAAACTATCGCCGTTATCCCAGCTGCTGAAATTCCTGGATTCTCGCACTCTGGCGTAGCCGGACACGGCGGTAAAATCACGTCCTTGCGTCTAGCTAACGGCAAACACGCCCTAGTACTAGGAGCACGCACCCATTACTATGAAGGCAAAGGAGTGCGCGCTGTGGCACACGGAGTACGCACTGCGGCTGCTAGTGGAGCCAAACTAAACATTCTTACTAACGGGTGTGGCTCTACTGTACCTGCTTGGGGCCCAGGCACGGTAGTATTACTGGCCGATCACCTAAACCTGACGGCTACTTCCCCTATTGAAGGAGCCAACTTTGTAGACCTTACTGATTTATACTCTAAGCGGTTGCGAGAAATTGCAAAAGAAATTGACCCTAACCTACCAGAAGGCGTCTACACCCAGTTCCCTGGCCCGCACTATGAAACCCCTGCTGAAGTAAAAATGGCACGCACTTTAGGTGGTGACCTAGTGGGTATGTCTACTGCTTTAGAAGCTATTGCCGCCCGTGAAGCAGGCATGGAAACACTCGGACTTTCCCTAGTGACCAATCATGCCGCCGGTTTTGCTCCCGGTCACTTAAGCCATACTGAAGTATTAGAAGCCGGAGCAGCAGCAGCTCCCCGTATTTCCCAATTACTTGCTAAAATTGTGGCACGTATTTTGCAATAGGAGGGGTAAAATGAGTTACGATTTAGCAACTGTACAAAACTGGATTTCGCACGATCCCGACCCGCACACCCAAGCTGAACTACGGGCTTTATTAGCCGCAGCAGAAGCTGGGCAAGAAGATGCTCAGCAAGATCTCGCAGATCGCTTCCAAAGCCTACTACAATTTGGCACTGCTGGGTTGCGTGGAGAAATGGCAGGTGGCCCGTACCGTATGAATCGTGCAGTGGTGCGTAAAGCCACTGCTGGTTTAATCAATTGGCTACAAAATCGCGTAGGTAAAGACGCTTTAGTAGTGGTGGGCTTTGATGCTCGTTATAACTCTGCCACTTTCGCTCAAGATGCTGTAGCTATTATTACTGCCGCCGGAGCACGAGCAGTGCTCTTTCCTCGCGAGCTACCTACTCCTATCTTGGCACACGCAGTACTCACCTTAGGTGCAGACGCTGGGATTATGGTAACTGCTTCCCATAATCCTCCTAAAGATAATGGTTATAAAGTTTATTTAGGAGGACGCGCGATTGAAGAAAACGGCATAGGAGTGCAAATCGTTCCTCCAGTAGATAAAGAAATAGCCGATGCTATTGCGGCTACTCCTTTTGCAGATGAAATTCCTCTGGCTGATTCTGGCTGGGAAATCATGCCTGAAACAGTGGTAGAAAACTACATTCACCACACCGCTCAAGCGGTGAGTTCCACGCCAGCACGGGACTTAAAAATTGCTTACACTGCCATGCATGGAGTGGGCTATGAAGTAATGGCAAAAGTTTTTGCTGCAGCCGGTTTTACGCAAGTATATGGAGTGCCTTGCCAAATTCATCCCGATCCCGACTTCCCTACGGTATCGTTTCCTAATCCGGAAGAAGCAGGGGCGCTAGATGAAGCTATTAAATATGCTCAAGAAATATCTGCCGATATTATTATTGCCTCTGATCCTGATGCTGATCGTGCTTCTGCAGCGATTCCAAATCCGGATGGCACATGGCGACAACTTTCAGGCGATGAGTTGGGCGCAATTTTAGGGCAAGCAGTAGCTGCCCAAGCACAGGCTAACGGCAAAACTGGTACCCTAGCTTCTTCTATCGTTTCTTCACGTATCTTAGCTCCTATTGCACAGCATCACGGGCTAAACTACACTGCCACTCTCACTGGTTTTAAGTGGATTGCGCGTGTGCCAGAAATTATTTACGGCTACGAAGAAGCTATCGGTTTTTGTACCAACCCTAGTGTAGTGCGCGATAAAGACGGTATTTCTGCTGGTTTAGTAATTGCTACGAAAGCAGCGCAACTCAAAGCAGCTGGAGTTAGCTTGGCTCAAGAATTAGATAAGTTAGCTCTCCAATATGGACTATATCTAACTGCTCCGGTGACTATTCGGGTGGAAGATTTAAGTATCATTCCGGCTACTATGCACAAAATACGCACCTGCCCGCCGGCTACTCTAGCTGGTTCTCCAGTGGAAAGCATTGTAGATTTACAAGCTGGCACTGCAGAACTTCCTCCAACTGATGCAGTAATGATTCACACCCAAGCTAACGATCGCGTAATTATTCGTCCCTCGGGCACTGAACCAAAAGTTAAATGCTATCTGGAAGTAATTGTGCCCGTAGCAACAGAAAACGAGCTACCAGCGGCAAAAGAAACCGCTAAGCAGCGACTAGAAAAATTCCAAGCTGATATGCGTCAAGCCTTAAAACTATAAGGAATAACGCTTATAGGCAAATTATTAAAGGTGGCAGGCATTATGCCTACCACCTTTAACTTTTAATACGAAACTATTAGCTACTTTGCCAATAATATGGCTTATAGCGTATCTAGTACTGTCTGTGAAGCAGATAATCCTAAGCGAGTAGCCCCTGCCGCAATTAGTTCACTGGCAAACTTGCCATCACGAATACCACCAGATGCTTTTACTTCCATGTCTGCCCCTACTGTCTGTTTCATTAAAGCAACAGCGTGCACGGAAGCTCCTCCAGCCGGATGAAAACCAGTGGAAGTTTTTACAAAATCAGCATCTACACTATGAGCGATTTCGCATACACGTACAATTTCCTCATCGGTAAGAGCAGCAGATTCAATAATCACTTTTAGTACTGCGTAAGGAATTGCGTCACGCACTGAAGCAATATCAAATTCTACGCCTTCCCAATCATGTTCTTTAACCAGCCCTAAGTTCACCACCATGTCTACTTCGTCAGCTCCTGAAGCTACAGCTAAAGCAGCTTCTGCCGCTTTAATAGCTGGCGCTACCGCACCAGATGGAAAACCAGCCACTACTGCTAAACGCAAATCTCCTAAATCAATATCTGCTGGAAGTGGCAGCATAGAAGGAGAAATACACACCGAGTATGCCCCTACCCTTCTAGCTTCCTCCACTAATTCTCGCACTTGTTGTAATGTGGCTTCTGGCTTTAGTAAAGTATGGTCGATAATACCAGCTACCTCTGCTACACTTGGCATTTTATTCCTTTCATTTTTGGTAATAACTTTGCCGTTAACTACACACTTTCTTGGGTTTTACTCTTAAAGTTAAGCTCTACCCTACTTATAACAGCGCACAACTTAAAAGTAAGTAAAACATTCTTAACAGCAATCTGAAATATCAAACCTTTAACTGATTCTCTCTAATACAATACTTTGCTTAGATAGGTTTGCTTGTTCAGATGGCACTATGGTGACTGCGTCTTGTAAAACTTCTACTGCACGCGCAAAACGAGTTTCTTCGTCAGTAAAGAGAGTCATCAGTTTTTGACCTGCCACCACTGCTTCCCCAGGCTTGGCAAATAACTCGATACCAGCACCGGCTTGCACTTGTTCACCTTGTGTTGCCCTACCTGCTCCTAAACGCCAAGATGCCACCCCTACAGCTAACGCATCTAGGCTTTGCATTACGCCATTTTCAGTAGCAAAAATATCGTAACTATGCTTAGCTACCGGCAGTTTTGCATCAGGATTGCCACCTTGGGCTTTAATCATCTCTCGCCACTTATCCATAGCACGCCCATCTTGCAAAGCTGCCGCTACATCAACATCATTTTTGCCCACGCCTGCCAGCATTTCTTGCGCTAAAGCTATGGTTAGCTCTACCACATCGGCAGGGCCACCTCCGGCTAATACTTCTACCGATTCTGCTACTTCCAACGCATTACCGATTTTTAAACCCAACGGAGTATTCATATCGGTTAATAAAGCTACCGTTTTTACTCCCGCGTCCGTCCCTAAATCCACCATGGTACGCGCCAGTTCACGTGCTTTATCTATATCTTTCATAAAAGCACCCGTGCCTACTTTTACGTCCAGCACTAAAGAGTCTGTGCCTTCAGCAATCTTTTTAGACATGATCGAAGAAGAAATTAATGGAATACAATCTACAGTGGCGGTTACATCACGCAATGCATAAAGTTTTTTATCAGCGGGAGCTAAACCGCTACCGGCGGCACAAATTACTGCACCGCAGCCGTCTAAACCGAGTTGCGCAAAAATTTCTTCATTACTTAATGCAGCTCGCCAGCCCGGAATAGCTTCTAGTTTATCTAGCGTTCCTCCGGTGTGCCCTAATCCTCTACCAGACAACTGCGGAACTGCCACATCAAATACTGCTACTAACGGCGCTAAAGGCAAAGTGATTTTATCGCCCACTCCTCCCGTAGAATGTTTATCCGCAGTAGGACGACCTAAATGGGAGAAATCCATACGCTGACCAGAGGCAATCATGGCATTAGTCCATAAACTAATTTCGGTGCGTGTCATGCCGTTTAAGAAAATAGCCATTGCCAGCGCCGACATTTGCTCATCTGCTACAATTCCGCGAGTGTAGGCATCAATAGTCCAAGCAATTTGGTCGGCACTCAAAGTCCCACCATCACGTTTAATGCGGATAATATCTACTACATCAAAACTGTTATTCCCCATTTTTCTCTACTTTCACAGCTCCTGGTACTAACCCTAAATCTTGGGGGCCAAAACCATAAGGCATTACTTCTGCTAAACGCATAAAACCTGTGGGCATCCAAAGTTGTAATTCTGTGCCACCGTGTTCATACAATAACTGTCGGCAACGGCCACAAGGCACGATAATGTCTTCGTTACCATTGACAGCCAAGAAGTGCGTTAAACGCCCACCTCCGCCGCGTACCAAATCCGATACCAAACCGCATTCGGCACACAATCCTAACCCGGTAGAAGCATTTTCTACATTACAGCCAGTAATTAAACGTCCATCTGACACATAGGCAGCTGCCCCTACTGGATAACCAGAATAAGGAGCATACGCCATGCGCATGGCAACTACGGCTGCTGCTTTTAGTTCATTCCAGCTCCCGTGTGGCAATACGGGAAGTTCTGCTTCGCCCATATAAACTCCTTAATGAGTTTGTGGGCACAGCCTCACACCATGCCCACATTTTACTACTACTTGAGGTAAGGGATATTCTCCGCTGCAGGAGGCCTAGACTTACCAACGAAACCAGCCACTGCAATAATAGTGATCACATATGGAATCATATTAACTAGCTGGGACGGGATAGTATTAGTTAAGTTAGGTACTAATAATGCAAAAGACTTAGCAAAACCAAACATTACTGCCGCGCTTAACGCCCCTAGCGGGTGCCACTTACCGAGAATCATAGCTGCCAACGCGATATACCCGTTACCGGCTGCCATATTGTCGGTGAAAGCCAAACCAGAACCGATAGTAAAGAATGCACCGCCCAAACCAGCTAGAGCAGAACCTAGTACGGTATTCCAAAAACGAGTGCGATTTACATTGATACCTACTGTATCAGCAGCTTTTGGATGCTCACCGCAAGCACGCATCCGCAGTCCCCAACGAGAACGGAACAGGTAAATCCACAACACTATCGCCACGACATACATAATGTAAACCAAAATGGTTTGGTTAAAGAGCATTGGGCCAATTACAGGGATTTCCGATAGTCCTGGTATTTTAATAACGCTCAAAGAATAACGGTTGGTATTGAAAATTTCTTGATTATCGCTCATCACAGTGCCAGCAAAGAAGGCCGTTAAACCTAAAGCAAGTACGTTTAACACTACACCTACAATAATTTGGTCTACGCCGTACTTTACTGAGAATAATGCTAGTAGAGCTCCAATGAGAGCACCTGCTAAAGGAGCAGCAAGTAGCCCAGCATAGGAAAGCTCAAAATAAGAAGCAGCCATTACTCCCGCAAATGCTCCGACGAGTAATTGCCCTTCAATAGCGATATTTACTACACCGACTCGTTCACAAATCACGCCCGAAAGTGAACCGAAAATTAAAGGAGTAGAAATAGCAACCGTCGATACTAGTGTGGAAGTTACCGTAACTGCGCTTGCTGAACCAGCCCCAGCAAACACCATAAATCCAAATACACTGAGCACTGCTACTACTAGCATAGATAAACGATCTATCACTCTACCAGTTTTTCCGTACTTGCCCCGCGATAACGTAGAACAAAACGCCCACACTGTGAAACCAGCACAGATAACGGCAAAGCTCCACAAAGTGATACTGGCAGGGAGATTGAAATCAGGTATTTCTAAGGCTTGATTGCGGTCATTGAAACGAATCCGAGCAGCTCCCGCCACATTTAATGCCAAAAATACCAGCAGTAAAGAAGCTAAAGTAAAAGTAACTGGGATTTTCCAAGATACCCGCTCTAAGCTGCGGGCAGTTTGTCCATCTGCTTGGGCAGAAGTTTGCGTTAGTTTAGCCGTCACTTTTCTGCTCCTTTCTCAGCAAGAGTAGCCACAAATTCTCGTACCGACTTACCATCTGGCTTAGGCAAGCGGAAAAGGAAACGGATCAAAGCCGGAGCTGCAATAAACAGCACGATTAATGCTTGCAAAATCAAAATCATATCTACTGGCACACCTTGGGTTTGCATCAGATAACCACCAGCCTTAAAGCCACCAAATAAAATACCGGCAAGGAAAATTCCCAATGGCTTATTACGTCCCAAAAGCGCTACCGTGATAGCATCAAAACCAATTGTGCCTGCGATACCACCAGTCACGTATCCCATAGTACCTAAAGCTTCATTGGCACCAGCTAAACCTAAAAATACGCCCGATCCCATCAAGGTTAGAATAGTAACGCGCGAGATATTCATACCAGCGGTTTGGGCAGCATGAGCATTAGCACCCACTGCCCGCAACTCGAACCCGAACCTGGAACGTTGCAAAATCCACCAGTAAACGAAAGTGGCTACGATAGCAATAATAAAACCGATATGTAGCTTGAATGGTGCCGGCAGTAAAGTAGGGAATAAAGCCGTTTCTGCCGCAGTTGGCGTTTGTGGATTAGTGGATCCAGGACGCTGCCAAGCGGGAGTGGAAAGCAAGTAAGCTAAGAATAATCCCGCAATCGCATTGAGCATGATAGTTACGATAACTTCATTAGCTCCCGTTTTAGCTTTTAAGAATCCCGCTAGACCGGCATATGCACTGCCCAATATCATTGCTGCTAAGAGCGCTACTACTAGATGTACCCCCGCTGGTAATGTTAAGTTTAGACCTACCCAAATCGCGGCAATAGCCCCAAAAATGATTTGTCCAGTGCCACCGATATTAAATAATCCTGCTCGGAATCCAAACCCTAAACCTAGTCCCGATAAAATGAGCGGAGTCGCATAAGCTAAAGTGTTGGTGATTGGCAGAATTTGCCGTTGGATATTGCGTCCCTCTGGATCAAAAATTGCTCCACGGAACATTGAATAATAAGCATCAAACACACTCGCCCCAGATACAGCAATCAGCAACGATCCTAGTAAGAAAGCAGCCAATACTGCTAACACTGAAGCGAACCAGTTGGAACGCAATGCCACGTGACAAAACGCCCGTAGTTTTTGTCCCAAACCAGCAGCGGCAAAAGTATCTTGTTGCGTCATTTTTACTCTCCTGCTCCTACTGAATCATTTTTGCCTGCCTGGGAAAAAGCTTCAGCTTCTGGAACTCCTGCCATCATTAAACCTAAAATCTCTCGCGGCGTGTCCACTGGCACTACTCCCATAACTCGACCGCGATACATCACTGCAATCCGATCAGCCAACGCAATCACTTCATCTAATTCTGAAGAAACCAACACAATTGGCGTGCCAGCATCACGTTCCTTAATGATACGAGCATGAATAAATTCAATAGACCCTACG
>CAMCHI010000009.1 GCA_945874735.1 uncultured Arcanobacterium sp.
TAAGTCCAAGACCGTGGTAACACCTAAAGTAAAGGCAAAACCTCGTACTGAGCCAACAGTTAGGAAGTATAAAACTACTGACGCCAACATATTGACAAAGTCAGAAATGATAATTGTGCGCTTTGCCCGATCCCAACCGTGTTTGATAGCTCCTACTACATTTCGACCATCACGAATTTCATCTCGAATACGCTCGAAATAAACGATGAAAGAGTCGGCAGTAACACCGATAGAAATAATCATACCGAGTACACCCGCCATAGATAGACGGTATCCCATCGTCCAAGAGAGCAAACAAATAATAAAGTAAGACAATCCAGTAGATAGAATAATCGAGGCTACCGCTAACACACCTAAACCGTGATACTGCCATACCATATAGAGCACAATCACTACCAAGCCAATAAGACCCGCCCATAGACCAGCAGTGAGTTGTTCAGTACCTAAAGTAGCAGAGATTTGTTCTTCTGATTGCACCTCAAAATTAAGAGGTAGTGAACCAAAGGAGAGCTGATTAGCTAAAGTAGCTGCATCAGCTGCTTGGAAATTACCAGTAATCTCAGCTTGTCCACCACTAATTGGCCCGGATGGCACCGGAGCAGAAAGCACTTTGCCATCTAGCACGATTGCGAACTGGTTTAAGGGGCTACTGAGCTGATAAATACGTCCAGTAATTTCAGCAAATTTAGCTCCTCCTGCACTGTCAAAGACCATGCTTACAGCCCAGCCTCCGGTAGGAGTACCGTTACGATCTACTGCCAAATGGGAAGAAGCCTGCTTTAAGTTAGTGCCTTGAATTTCTGCCGGACCAAGTAAATACTTCACCGAATCATCTAAAGCACAAGCTACACTAGCTTTGTTAGGATCGTCTTGAGTACCTTGGATTTGTGCTTCTTTCGTACCACAAGCCAAAGTATATGCATCATAAAGCAACTTTTCCGTTACCCAGTTTTGATCACTGGTATTTGCTGGTGTAGTAGCAGGTTGTTCATCTAAAGTGCCATTGCCATTTTTATCTAGCAAAGTAGTTAGCTGAGTCCGTATTTCTTCCGCACTCAATTCTTTAACATCAGTGGTGGCGGTAGAGTTATTATCACTTGAGGACGCATTGCTCTCCGCATTTTCTACATTGGTATCTGTGGTAGCACTATTATCAACCGTCGCATCTTCAGCAGTTTCGGTATTAACTTCAGTTTCTGTACCAGCTGTAGCACTACTTTCAGAGTTAGTATCTGCATTTTCGGTATTAACTTGCGCAGCTTGTAACTGTGCTAAACCTTGGGAGTTAATAGCTCCTGGAGCCATAATTCCCAAAACTGGACGCAATCTTAACACTGCCGATGTGCGTACTAAATCAAGAGTTTCTTGATTTGGTTCACCTGGCAAAGACACTACGATGTTTTGTCCACCTTGAGCAGTAATTTCAGCTTCTGCTACTCCCGATGCGTCTACTCGTTGCCGAATTACTTCAATAGCTTGGTTAATGTCTTCATCAGACAATACCGAACCATCAGTAGATACTGGGGTGAGGATTAGTTGCGTTCCGCCCTCTAAGTCTAAAGCTAAATTTGGCGTAAATAGCTTTTCCCCACTAGTGATAGAGCCATACACCAAAGTTCCCAACAAAGCTACAATTAGCACACTTAAAGTTACTAAACGCTTTAAGGGAGATTTGGGCGAAACCTCTACTTCATTAATGTTAGCCACTTTTCTCATTCCTAGATAAAATTACGTAATTTTAGAATGTAATCGTCTACCCTTAAATATTACTTTTGGGAATCTGAATCTTTAATATCAGACGATCTTTTTTCATCTACTCCACAAGAATTGGCAATATCTTCTTCCGCTGGAATTACCTCATCAGCATCTTCTTCTGCTGCAAGTTCTTCTTCGGTAAGCTCAGCTAATGGAATAGGCATCACGTCCATGATTGAATTCTTCAACCATACGGTTTCCACTCCCGATGGGGACACTAAAGTAACGGCATCACCATCTATGTCTACAATACGTCCGAGAAAACCAGAACGGGTCACTACATCATTGCCTACTTGCACAGCCTGAGCTTGTGCATCCAGCATTTTTTCTTGCTGTTTACGTGCGCTACGACCCATGAAAATAATCATGATCATAATAAAAGCGCCCAGAATTATAAATTCCATTGCTTCTCCTTGGAAATAAAACTACTGTAAAGACTCTACCTAATTCTAAGGTTAATTAAAAAGTGTATCTGCTAATTCAGGAGGATTTAGTCCTAAATGTTGCCATGCTAAAACAGTGGCAATACGACCACGCGGAGTACGAGCCATAAAACCTTCCCGTACCAGATAAGGCTCTGCGACCGTTTCTACTGTTTCTGGTTCTTCCCCTATCGCAGAGGCTAAAGTTTTCAAGCCTACCGGCCCGCCTTGGAATCTTTTACATAAGGCTTCTAAAACGGAGCGATCCAACCTGTCTAAGCCCACTTCATCTACTTCAAATACTGCTAAAGCAGCTTGAGCAGCAGCTAAATCTAGCACCCCTGTGCCTCGAATCTGTGCCCAATCTTGCGCTCTACGCAGTAAACGGTTGGCGATACGTGGAGTGCCGCGAGAACGAGAAGCGATTTCTAAAGCAGCATCGGGAGTAATACTCACCTCCAGCTTTATGGCATTTCGTTCCACTATTTGTGCTAACTGCTCATTATCATAGTAATCTAAATGCGCAGTAAAACCGAAACGATCTCGTAAAGGAGCTGGCAGCAGACCAGCTCGCGTGGTAGCTCCCACTACGGTAAAGGGAGGCAAAGGTAAAGGAATAGAAGTAGCTCCTGGCCCTTTACCCACCATCACATCTACTCGGAAATCTTCCATAGCTAAATACAACATTTCTTCAGCAGTGCGTGCTAAACGATGAATCTCGTCAATAAATAACACATCTCCTGCTTGCAAGGAAGAAAGCACAGCTGCTAAATCACCAGAATGTTGGATTGCCGGACCAGAAGTAAGGCGCAGTGAGCCATTTACTTCCGCTGCCACAATCATTGCTAATGTAGTTTTACCTAAGCCTGGAGGACCGGAAAGTAATACGTGATCTGGAGATTTTCCACGTGCCACTGCTGCTTGTAACACTAAAGAAAGCTGATTGCGCACCACTTCTTGCCCCACAAATTCTGTTAAGCGCTTAGGGCGTAAAGCTGCTTCTTGTAAACGCTCACTATCGGTGGCATCTACATTCGTTACCCATGTATCTTCCATGTTTAGCGCCTACTTCCAAAAATTTGCAAAGCGGTACGTAATAATTCTTGCGTAGTGCCGGTCGGCAATTGTTGTAAAGCCAAATTAACGGCTTCTCCAGCTTCTGCTTCACGCCAACCCAATCCCACTAATGCAGCTATTACCGTTTCAGTAGTAGCTGATTCTGCTGGTGCTACTGGCGTTGCTTCAGACAAAGCAGGCCCTAATTTATCCCCTATTTCCAATAAAATACGTTTAGCAACTTTAGGCCCAATCCCTGGAATTTGCGTGATTGCTTTTTCGTTTTTTTGTGCCACTATTTGTCGCAAAGTATTTGCATCGTAAGTGTTTAGAGCTGCTAAAGCTATTTTTGCCCCAATTCCTGAAACTCCCAACAGCACTTCAAATACTTCTTTTTCTTCAAGACTGTGAAAACCATACAGAGTTAAGGAGTCTTCTTTTACCACCAAGTGAGTATGTAAAAGAGCTTCACTACCTTGGTGCAGTTTCGCCAAAGCGGAAGTAGTAGCAAATACTTGTAGCCCTACTCCCCCTACTTCAATTACGGCACTACCCGCCATAAGTGCTATTACAGTACCGCGCAGTGAAGAAATCACACCAACCCCTCTCGAACAAATGTTTTAATTATAGTGTAGTGGGTTTGGAATCGTTTTGCTTAGTTTTTCTGGGAGCTACTGCACCGTGTCGTTTTTGCAAACGCTCTTGCTCCGCCCAAATACGTTGCGCTGGCGTTAAATCAGGCCCAGCTACTGCCGGTAACATTCCGGCTCCACCGTGCTGCCCATAAGAAGTGCTCGGAGCAGACAATAAAGCACCCCGCCAAGCATGACAAATAGCAATAGCTAAAGCATCAGCAGCATCTTTAGGTCGCGGAATTTCCCTCAATCCTAAAATGCGTTGCACCATCAATTGCACTTGCATTTTAGGAGCGGCACCATGCCCAGTGACTGCTGCTTTCACTTCAGAGGGACTATAAAGAAAAACAGGGAGCGAACGCTGTGCAGCCGTAAGCATCACCACTCCCGCAGCTTGAGCTGTGCCAATCACCGAACGCACATTATCTTGAGCAAATACACGTTCAATTACCACCACATCAGGACGCAATAAACGCATAGTTTCTTCCAGTTTATTGCTAATTAATAGTAAGCGTTTCTCAGGAGCTAAATCTTTATCAGTACGCGCCACATCTACGTCGATAAGTTTAACTCGCCGTCCCCCCAGAGTTTCAACTACTCCTAAGCCACAGCGAGTCAAACCAGGATCGACCCCTAAAATACGCACTATTTATTCGCCTGTCGTATCACTACTTTGCAGCTAATTAGGCTTCTAGCTCTGCTAGCACTGTATCTGGAATATCCACGTTAGAATACACATTTTGGATATCATCTAAATCATCTAGGGCATCTAGTACTTTCATTACTTTTAATGCGCCTTCTTTATCTACGGTTACTTTCATAGATGGCACAAATTGCACTTCTGCCGAGTTATAGTCGATACCGTTTTCTTGTAAAGCCGTGCGCACCGCAATTACATCATTGGGTTCGCAAGTAACCTCAAAAACGTCTCCTTCATCTACTACTTCTTCAGCACCAGCATCTAGTACTGCCATTAGTAATCCGTCTTCATCTACCCCATCTACCTTAGGTACTTCTACCACGCCTTTACGGGCAAACATATAAGCCACTGAACCAGGATCTGCTAAAGTGCCACCGTTGCGGGTGAGAGCTACTCGCACCTCAGAAGCAGCACGATTGCGATTATCGGTCAAACACTCAATCAATACAGCTACCCCACCAGAGGCATAGCCCTCATACATAATGTTTTCGTAGACTACACCGTCTTGTCCTTCTCCAGATGCCCGCTTTAAGGCACGCTCAATATTGTCGGAAGGGACGGAATTTTTCTTAGCTTTTTGGATAGCATCAAACAGGGTTGGATTACCGTCTGGATCAGGCCCACCAGTACGGGCTGCTACTTCAATATTTTTAATAAGACGGGCAAATAGTTTGCCACGCTTAGCATCATTGGCAGCTTTCTTATGCTTTGTGGTTGCCCATTTAGAATGTCCAGACACAAGTTCTCCTTTGGGTATTAAATATTTACTTTGAATATTCTACCGCGTATTTTCTTCTAACTAAATTAACTGAGAATTTTTTTTAGCAAATTTAACACAACTTTTTTAGTACTTATCAGCAAGCACTACTAGCAAAACCGCTGGTTAAATAAAAAATAAACTGTATTTTTATTTTGCAGTCTACTCTTTTACACAAATAGTGCGCCCGTCCCAGCCCTCAAGCCATTGTGGCAGCATTTGCGGTAATATCACTGGATAAACAGGGATACCATGCAAAGTTTCAGCCACTAATTGTGCAACCGTGAACCATTTGCGTTCTAATAATACTTCCTTTTCCACCTCTGTTAAATGTGTGGCAGTATGACTTGCTAATTGTTGCACTTCTTCCGAAGTGATATGTAGAAGGTAAAAGTCTTCGTCTTGCCTACGGGTTTCTAAACAAAACTGAAATTCAGATTCGCGATACAACACTGGCCCAATTAAGCGCACTGGATCTACCACCAGTCCGGTTTCCTCGTGCAGTTCCCGCACTGCCCCTAAACGTAAATCTTCATTAGCGCCTACTCCTCCTCCAACGGTAAACCACCATTGGTGAGAGTCTTGTCCATAATCTTTTCCACGTAACATATAAACTTCTTGCAAGGGAGAAATAATAATGACACGCGCTGCACGACGATGAGCAATCCCTTCACTATCTAAAGGCCATTCTAAAGCTATTTCTTCCTGTACTTTTGCTAAAAGTTCAGCTTTGCTCATTTGCGCCATTGTATTATTTTTCCGCTCACTTACTTTTATTTACTGCGCGTTCATACACGTGCAAAATATCGGTAGCTACTTGCGACCAATCATATTTTTGGGCTGCTTCTTGAGCAGCTTGAGCTAAAGAAGTACACAAGTTAGGGTCTGCCAATAATTGCAAAACTTTCTTAGCTAAATCAGCGGCATCTTTATTACGATAATGCGCACCATAATTTCCATTTCCCAACACAGCTTGGAAAGCGGCTATATCGGAAGCCAAAATAGTAGCACGGGCACTCATAGCTTCTACTAAAATAATGCCAAAAGATTCTCCACCAGTATTAGGTGCTACATAAATATCTACATTCCCTAAAAGCCTAGCTTTCTCCGCTTCCGAAATTGGGCCCAGAAATTCCACGCCTTGCAAGTATGAGCCAAATAAAGCACGTGCTTTATCTTTATCGCCCACTCCTGCTACAAATAATTTTGCCTCAGGATAAGTTGCTAAAATTTCCGGCCATGCTTTAGCTAAAACGGGAAGCCCTTTACGTGGTTCATCAATTCTTCCCAAAAAAGCTAAAGTAGGAGCCAAAGCAGTACCAGTATAGCGCGCCTCGGTTACCGCAAGATTTTTTTGTATATTTTGCACATAAACCCCATTGGGAATAATTTGGGCGTCTTTTCCTAAATAGGTACGTAAAGTCCGCAAAGCCTCTGCCGACACCGCAATGCGAGCAGTAATTTTTTTCTCCCAAATTTTCAACAACGGAGATACCGTTTTTAAGAGTCTGAACTGTTCAGTAGCAGTATGAAAAGTAGCTACTACCGGCACTTTTGCCTGCCACAAGCTAAAAAGTGACACCGAGGGAGTAAAAGGTTCATGTATATGCAGTACATCAAAATTGTTTTGTCGTAACCAAGCTCGCACCGTTTTCCACGCTTTTACTCCAAAAGCTAATCTAGCTACCGAACCATTAAATTTTATGGCAAAAGATTTCCCCGCCGGAGTTAAATAACTAGGCAGCTCAGCAGTTAAACCGGTGGCAGGAGCTAAAACTTTTACAGTATGACCACGTAAGGTTAATTCTTCCACCAAATCCCGTATATGGAATTGCACTCCCCCTGCTACATCCCAATCGTATCCACAAACAATACCAATTTTCATGCTGTGTCCTTATAAAGTTTTAGCCTAAGTATTTTAATTATCTAAATTTTTTACTTGCTTTGCTGCTAACCGTTGCATATCTAAATCAGCGGTAAACACTTTTTGCAACATATGCCAATCGGTTAAATTATCTTGTAAAAATACTGCTACTTGCTCCATCCAAGCAGTACACATGGCATGAAGAGCAGCTTGAAACGCAGGAGCACGTGTATCTGTGCCCACTTCACTTAACGCAGGTGGGTATATAGGTTCTCCAGCTCGTAGCACAATTCCCCATTTACTACCTGCTTTTTTCACCCGTGCTTTATCATAAGCAAAATTTTCGCGCGCTAAAAATATAGGAAACATCGGGCATTGCTTTTTAATAGCTAAAATTGCTCCCCCCGGCGCTACCCGCATTGCTGCGCCCAGTAAATCTACTTCCAGCCCACTAGCACTTAAATCCCTGTCCATTAATAATGGCACAAAACATTTACTTTCTTGCATATCGTTTTGCAAAAGCCCTAAAGAATTTTTCCCTTTTTCAGCAAAATATATTTTCATTCCTAAATGTTGCCGGAACTCTAAATAACGCTGTGCTAATTCAACTGGTTCAAGTTTTTCTGCCAAAGTATGTACAGGAGCTAAATCTAAACACGCCCATGCTCCAGCCAAATCCCAGTTTCCGGCGTGCAACAAGGCAGCCGTGCAAGATTTTTGCGTTAAAGTTTCTCGCAATTGTTCCATATTTTCAGTGCGTACTCGCGCTAAAATCTGTTGCGGAGTTAAATCCTTTAAGCGAAAAACTTCATGATAATAAGCAAAATAGTTAGCCATAGCTTGGGCGCTACGCCGCCGTTGTGCCCAAGTACTAGATAAAGGAACAATTCGTTGATAGTTTTTCCGTAATTGCACTACTCCTTTTAGATTACTGTACCCCAGAGCTGCTCCCACTGTGGTAAACACAGTACGGGTAATTGTTTCCGGCAAAAACGACACAAAATTTTGCGCTAACGAAAAAACTTGCACGATATTCATATTTTAATACTTTCGCTACAAGAGCCTTAAGCTTAAGAATCAAGGGCAGAAGAAGTAGATGTAGAAGGTCACACTTGGCATTGTTTATATACCACGTACATTCGTTGCACTACCGTAATCAAACACAAAACTGCCAACACCCATAAACCATATTCTAAAATCTGGGCTGGTAATCCTAAACCTACTAAAAATAAGCAGATTCCTAAAAATATTAACCGGTCGGCACGTTCTGCAATTCCTACTTCAGCAGTTTTACCGATAGCTTCTGCCCGTGCTCGTGCATAAGAAATAACTTGCCCTAATATCAGCACTGTAATTGCACCAGCCATAATAGAGGCTTGTTGCGCTCCTACCGTCCAGTTATATCCCCAAGCAGCAATAGCTAACAAAATTGCTCCATCAGAGATACGATCCATAGTAGAGTCTAGAAATGCACCCCATTGCGTTTTAGTACCACTTAGACGAGCAATTTGCCCGTCTAAATTATCAAATATCACTAAAATAGTCACTAAAATTACGCCCGTTATTAAATAATTGGCAGGCACTAACACTAAAGCAGTAGTTACATTCAATAAGGTACCCACAATAGTGACGGTATTAGCAGAAACACCCATTTTAATCACCATTTTAGCAATAGGGGAAAACAGAATTTCTGCTAAGGGGCGTCCACTTCTACTAAGCAAAAGTAGTCTTCTTTCTCGATATGGTTAAATGCAGCAAAAAATGTCAGTTTGTACTTAAACAAAGCAATGATGCAAACGCTTAAAATTTTACGATTAAGCAGCTCTCAGCTGAGTGTTTTAGGAGCTTTAGCAACTTAGAAATGCAGAAACATTTCTGCTACCTAAAGCTCCTTTCAACCACTCATTTTACGCAAAAGCAAAATGGTTTACTGATTTGCGTGCGATTTGATTTGCTCCAAAATACGTGCAATGGCTTGCGCTACTGGCACTCCGTTGTCTTGTTCCCCGTTACGCATACGGAAAGATACCGCTTGAGCTGCCATATCTTCTCCTCCCGCAATCAAAGTAAACGGAATTTTATCTTTTGACGCATTGCGGATCTTCTTCGGGAAGCGATCATCAGATTTATCCACTTCCACACGCACTCCGTGTGCTCGTAACTGCTGAGCTACATCGTCTAAATAGTCGTTGAAAGCATCAGCCACTGGCACGCATCGCACTTGCACTGGTGCTAACCAAGCTGGGAATTGTCCAGCATAATGTTCAGTAAGCACTCCAAAGAAACGCTCAATTGAACCAAAGAGAGCACGATGAATCATCACTGGACGTTGGCGACTACCGTCTGCGGCTGTATATTCTAAATCGAAACGCTCAGGCAGGTTGAAATCCAACTGAATAGTAGACATCTGCCAAGAGCGACCCAATGCATCACGAGCTTGCACTGAAATCTTTGGCCCATAGAATGCTGCCCCTTCAGGGTCAGGAACAAGTTCCAGACCCGACTCGGCTGCTACTTCTGCTAAAGTTTGGGTTGCTTCTTCCCATAACTCATCTTCACCCACAAACTTCTTAGGATCCTTGGTAGATAGTTCGAGATAGAAATCGTCTAAACCGTAATCCTTTAATAGTTCCAACACGAACTGCAGTAGCCGAGAAAGCTCATCTTTCATCTGTTCGCGCGTACAGTAAATATGAGCATCGTCCTGAGTAAAACCACGAGCACGCGTCAAACCATGAATAACGCCTGACTTTTCATTACGATAAACCGTACCAAACTCAAATAAACGCAACGGTAATTCCCGATAGGAACGTCCACGCGAACGGAAAATCAAATTATGCATAGGGCAGTTCATGGGCTTCAAATAATAATCTGCACCTTGCTTTGTTACATTTCCTTGCTCATCACGTTCTTCATCAAGTTGCATCGGAGGGTACATACCCTCTGCATAAAAATCAAGATGTCCCGACACCTCAAAGAGATTCGATTTAGTAATATGCGGAGTATTTACAAAAGAATACCCACCTTCTACGTGTTTTTGCCGAGAATAGTTTTCCATCTCCATGCGGATAATGCCGCCTTTAGGGTGGAATACTGCCAGACCAGAACCAATTTCGTCTGGGAAAGAGAACAAATCTAATTCAGTGCCGAGCTTGCGATGATCGCGCCGTTCTGCCTCCGCAATTCGTTCCTGATAGGCTTGCAATTCTTCCTTGGAAGGCCAAGCTGTGCCATAAATTCGTTGCAAAGAGTCGTTGTTTTGATCTCCACGCCAATAAGCTGCCGAGGCGCGTGTTAAAGCAAAACCGTTTCCTACCAGTTTAGTGTTAGGCAGATGTGGCCCTCTGCAAAGATCCGTCCACACTACCTGCCCATCTCGACGGACATTATCGTACATGGTGAGTTCTCCCCCACCAACTTCTATAGAAGCTCCATCAGCAGCATGGTCATTATCGGAGTCACTACCGCCTTTTAGGCTTACCAACTCTAGCTTATAAGGCTGATCAGCTAACTCCACCAGGGCTTGCTCATCACTAATGGGACGGCGCACAAAACGCTGTCCTTCTTTAATGATGCGTTTCATGTCTTTTTCTAAAGTTTTTAGTAATTCAGGAGTTACTGCATCGATATTGCCAAAATCATAGTAGAAACCATCGGTAATGAAAGGGCCGATTCCTAGATTCACGTCTGGGAATTTATTTTGTACAGCTTGTGCCAAAATATGGGTGGCAGAATGACGTAAGATATTTAATCCGTCTGGGCTACCAATTAACACACTTTCCACTTCGGCGTTCTCAGGTAAATCTAGCAAATTTGTAGCTAAATCTTTCAGCTCACCATTTACCCGTAATGCTACAACTTCCCGCTGCGTGGCAAAATAATCTATTCCGTTGATAGCTTGGGAAATTTCTACTATCTCGCCGTCAATTTTAAGGTACACCTTATCCTCCTAGTCATGCTAAATGCGATACAAGGGCATTTAGCTTTTTGCATTACTATTTAGCATACTCGGAAGCAGAAAAAACCCTAACTCTAAAACTATTTCTTAAGTAGTTCGTAACCAAACTAACCACCTTTTAACAAAACACATATCCCGTCTTGCGCCTAATCTTACTTCCCTGCTTCATTCCCTTCCTGTAAAGGTTCTTTACAGCCAGTTGAAAGCGCATACAGCCCTAAAATCTATAAGTAATGTAACTATCCACGTAGATCTGTTCTTTACACATAGACAAGTAGTGCTAAATTACAAACTACATCACTACACACATTTTCCTCATGCCTTTGCTACTCTATAAGGTATGGCACTTAGCGTTTTTGATCTTTTTTCTATTGGTATTGGCCCGTCATCATCTCATACGGTTGGCCCGATGCGAGCTGCTAAACAGTTCGTGGATGCTACTTTCGATACTCTAAAACAAAGCAATACCACACAAAAAATAGCGCGTATCCAGTGCACGCTTTACGGCTCTTTAGGATCTACCGGAAAAGGACACAGCACTGATACTGCTGTAATTTTAGGGCTACTAGGGGAAGCTCCTGAAACCGTAAATCCGCGGATTACTAATGCTACAGTTGCGCAAGTAATTTCTAATCAAACTCTCCCGCTCTCTAAGGATTATGCGATTCCTTTTAATTTAGAAGAAGATATTATTTTTCGCGGAGAAGTGGAATTACCAGCTCACCCTAATGGTATGTGCCTAACGGCTTTAGATGCCACAGACGCGGTGATTTATGAAAACTACTATTATTCCATCGGAGGTGGTTTCGTAGTATGCGGAGAAGCAGATATGGAAGCACCTTTGGGGTGCGATGAAACACCTACTCCTTATCCGTTTCATACTGCAGCAGACTTATTAAATATTTGTGCCGATACAGGGTTATCTATAGCGGAAGTTATGTGGGAAAACGAGCTGGTGTGGCGCAACGAAACAGAGATTCGGCAAGGCTTGCTAGATATTTGGCAAGTGATGAATGAATGCATTGAAAACGGTATTGCTACTACCGGTATTTTACCTGGTTCTTTGCGAGTACCTCGCCGTGCCCCTGGTTTAGCTGCCAAGTTGCGTGCCGACAATTCGCAAAAACAAGCAGACCCTTTAGCGGGCATTGATTGGATTACTTTATATGCACTAGCAGTGAATGAAGAAAACGCAGCTGGAGGACGTGTAGTAACCGCTCCTACTAATGGTGCCGCTGGTATTATTCCGGCCGTTTTGCGCTATTATCAAGATTTTATTGCTCCGCAGTGTGAAAAAAAGATGGACGAAGCAGTAGTGGAGTTTTTACTCACTGCCGGAGCTATTGGCATTATTTTCAAGAATACGGCTTCTATTTCGGGCGCAGAAGTAGGGTGTCAGGGAGAAGTAGGTTCGGCTTGTTCAATGGCTGCTGGAGGCATGGCAGCAATTTTAGGTGGCACGGCTTTGCAAGTGGAAAATGCAGCGGAAATCGGCATGGAACATAATCTTGGTCTAACTTGCGATCCGGTAGCTGGTTTAGTGCAAATTCCATGTATTGAACGGAATGCAGTAGCTTCAGTGAAAGCAGTGACGGCGGCACGTACTGCTATGCGCGGAGATGGCTCGCATATTGTGTCTTTAGATTCGGTAATTAAAACTATGCGAGATACCGGATACGATATGCAGTCCAAGTATAAGGAAACTTCTTTAGGCGGTTTAGCAGTTAATGTAACTATTTGTTAAGTAGTTACTGTTTGCTATGTATACTCTCCTCCCGTCTGTTATCTTTTAGCGAAGATAGCTGACGGTAAATATAATGCTGATTTTTATTGCAGATAATGCTGTTTTTATTGCAGATATTGGTAAGTATTAATATTAGATACTTATTGAAAGGTTTGCCGTTATTTACTTATTACGCGCAGTAAGAATCTAAAACCAATGAAGCTAATATAGAAATGCAACTATATACGTTTCTAGTTTTACCAAATATCAGATAAGTTATTGTTAATTTACATAAAGTTTTTTCTTTAGTCTGGAAACGATAGGCGCCTATCGTTTCCAGACTTTCCTTATAACCTGCTCTTGCTTATCTCCCTTAACAAAAGCAGTAATTATAAGCCTTAGCAGCCAACATGTATTGCTGGAAAGTGATTATAGCCTAACGCTATCTAAGTCTAGTTACAAGTAAAAAGTACATTTAATATTTTTTCCAGAATTTTATGGAATAAACAGAAAGTGTTAGAAAATGTGTGAAAATTATGCTAGAGAAGATATTTTGCTAAAGCAAAACACAATATTCTCAGATAATCACTTACTGAACTAATTAAAATTCTCCAAAACCCATTCAAGCAAAATCTAAGGTGTTACATAAACCAGATACATTACCAAATTTAAGGGGTTTATTTTCTTATTAGGAGTGGGCGATACTGGGATCGAACCAGCGACCTCTTCCGTGTCAAGGAAGCGCGCTACCACTGCGCCAATCGCCCCTTGCATGAAATATGAGAGGTGGGTACGGGATTCGAACCCGTGTATACGGCTTTGCAGGCCGCTGCCTCGCCTCTCGGCCAACCCACCAATGAGGCTGAGCAGTCTGACTGCTATAAGCAACGAGCGGATGACGGGACTCGAACCCGCGACCCCGACCTTGGCAAGGTCGTGCTCTACCAACTGAGCTACATCCGCATTCACTACAAGTTCTTTTTGGAAACTTGCAACGATGAATAATATAAAACATATTCCACCTCAAAGTCCAATTTCTCCAACATGACCTACGCCACTAAGGGTAAATGTGGGGAAAATTTCCTGATATTACAACTAAAAACGGCGCGCCTAGAAACTTATCCCCTACTTACTAGTTAGAGTCTTTAACGTGAATGAGACGATGCCACCTGCAGATTTTGTAACTGCCCTAGAATCATTGAAAGGGCAAAATTTTCGTCCCGAATTTCACCTCACCCAAGTTCCTCCTCCCACTAAAATTGCGCCATGGGCAGTAGCCCTACAAGCAGAAATTAACGACTCTGTCCAAAAAGATCCCGATTACTATCGCGGAAACACTAAATTCGTGGTGCTCTATAATCCGGAAGGAGAATTAGCTTGGGACGGAAATTTCCGCGTCATTATTCACGCCCAAGCTCCAGCAGAAGCTGATATGGGAGATGACCCTCTCTTAGGAGAAGTAGCATGGTCTTGGCTACGAGAATCTTTAATTGCCCAAGGAGCTTCTTTTCACAACCTAAACGGCACCGTAACCAGAGTATTTAACGAAACATTTGGCAATCTAACCCTTAATTCAGCGCGAGTAGATTTAGAAGTGCGCGCCTCTTGGACTCCTGATACGCCATATTTAACAGAACATTTATTAGCTTGGGCTAAATTTGCCGACTCTTTATGTGGGCTACCCCCTTATTCCCCTGATATTCATGCTTTACCTGCCCGTTTCGACAAAATTTAGAGACGCCCCTACCCATGTATTCATCTTCATCATCTAATAACGCTACGCCACGTCCTTTAACTACACCGTTTAACGGTATCCCTCCCCTTATCAGCACTAACCAGTTATCTGCCGCTTTGCAGCGTATGCAAACCAAAACTGGCCCTATTGCCATCGACACCGAACGTGCTAATAACTACCGTTACCACGATCGAGCCTATCTGATCCAATTAAAATTTGGAGCGCCGGCAAAAAAGGAAGAAATTTTTTTACTAGACCCATTAGTTATCCAAACGCAAATTTCAGCATTGCAAAACATATTGCACACGGAATGGATTTTACATTCAGCCAGTCAAGATTTACCTTATTTATTACCTTTAGGATTCTCCCCCACTCAGATTTTTGATACCGAAATGGCAGGGTTGCTGTTAGGTTTTCCTAAAGTAGGTTTGCAATCTTTAGTAGCACAAACACTTGGCTATCACCTAGCAAAAGAACACTCCAGTGCAGACTGGTCAGCTCGTCCCCTACCAGAAAATATGCGCGCCTACGCCGCTTTAGACGTAGAATTGCTGCATCCTTTACGCGCAGTTTTAACCACACGTTTACAAGAAACACAACGCTGGGAATGGTTTGAGCAAGAATGTACACATATCCTAAATTCTCCTCTGCCCACCCCTAATCCGGAACCGTGGCGACGCATAACCTCCAAGCTACATATACGCGATTTACGTAGTATCGCTATTTTGCAAAAATTATGGGAAGCCCGCGAACATTTAGCCCAGGCTCAAGACATTCCCACTCATAAAGTAATTGACGCAGAGATTTTAGGATTACTAGCTTTAGCTAAACCCCGTTCTCTAGCCGATACAAAACGCGCTCGCGCATTACGCAACCGCGTTTTGCGACAAAATGCTCCTTATTGGTGGGAAGCCATTAAAAGCGCGTGGGAGATTCCTTACTCGCAACTCCAACCGATACGTCCTAACACCTCTAAATCTGGGTTTCCGACTCTTCCTAAATGGAAAGAACAACGTCCGGACGCACTATTTAGGCTCACTCAGATTCGCTACGCTTTAACTATGCAAGCAGAAACCCTCGGAATTAGAGCAGAACTATTATTACGTCCTGCTATACAAAAACAACTAGCTTGGGAAGATTGGGATAGTTTAACAACCTTTGCTAATAGAGCCACAGAATTAGGAGCACGTCCGTGGCAAATTTCCCAGACCCTTACCGCCTTACAAAACTTTGATTAAAACAGGCATATTAAGCAGTTAGCTTTTGCAATGCTTCTAAAGCGTTTAATACACCTTCCACATTTAAGCCTTGCTCAGCCAATATTGCACCCCGTGAATTGTGAGCAAGGAATTCTTTAGCAATTCCTAGTTTCACTACGGGGATATAGCAACCAGTTTCGTTTAATGCCCGTTCAAAAGCAGCTCCGAAACCTCCCTCTACCAGTCCGTCCTCCAACACGAGCACTCCAGTAGCGGTACGCGCTAAATCTACTAATGCTGAATTTAGCGGGAATAACCAACGCGGATCTACCACTACAACTGGCATTTTGCTTTGCTTAGCTGCCTCTAAGAGCGTAGCATTCATAGCTCCCGCCCCGATTAATAAATAATACGGTGTATCCGCAATTCGCGTATCATGCAAAATATCAGCGTTTTCCAGTTTAGCTAAGGTAGGCAGCTCTGCTCCGACTTCTCCTTTCGGATAACGCACAATGTTGGGAGTGGTGGCTTGGAAAGCTTCTTGCAATAGTTCCCGCATTCGCACTTCATCACGTGGCACCGCTAGACTCATACCCGGAATCATGGCCGCTAAAGCAATATCCCACATTCCATTATGGGAAGCACCGTCATCCCCAGTAATGCCAGAACGATCTAAACATACAGTAACAGCTTCCCCATGCAAAGCAACGTCCATCAATAACTGGTCAAACGCTCGATTCATAAAGGTGGCATAAAGCGCTACCACAGGGTGCATACCAGCGTGCGCTAATCCAGCAGCCATCGTCATGGCGTGCTGTTCGGCGATACCCGCATCAAATACTCGCTCCGGATACGCTACCTGCATTGGCCCTAAACCGACAGGCAAGAGCATAGCAGCTGTAATTCCTACCAGCTTCGGATTTTGCTGGGCAGCTTGCAAAATTTCTTCCGCAAACACTCCTGTCCACCCGAAACGAGAAGGTTCCACTGGTAGACCTGTTTCAGGGTGAATCCGCCCTACCGCATGGAAATGATCATCCGTGTTTTCCTCAGCGGGTTTATAGCCACGCCCTTTCTCAGTAACTACATGCACCACTACTGGCCCACCATAGTTTTTCGCCATCTCTAGTGCTTCTTCTAGATCGGCGATATTGTGCCCGTTCACAGGGCCAATATATTTCAACCCTAAAGAGTCAAAAATACCGGCGTCAAACAGTACGTCTTTTACCCCGCGCTTTAGACCATGTAAGGCTTCATAAGCAAATTTGCCAGGCGCGCCTGCTTTATGTAGGGTACGTTTACCCCAAGCCATCATTTCTTCATATTTTTTATTCACTCGGAAGTTGTCAAGCTTGCGGCCCACGTCAAGGCGACGCATAAAACCACCCACGGTAGGGGCATAAGATCTGCCATTATCGTTTACTACAATTACCACTGGACGGGTAGGGTCTTCCGCAATATTGTTTAATGCTTCCCAGCCCATACCACCAGTTAAAGCGCCGTCTCCAATCACCGCTACCGCACAGCGATTTTCTCCATTCAGTTGGAAGGCACGCGCAATACCATCTGCCCAAGAAAGAGCCGTGGTGGCATGAGAATTTTCCACCACATCATGCCTCGACTCTTGCCGACTCGGGTAGCCAGATAACCCGCCAGCTTGCCGTAAAGCCGTGAAATCTTTCCGACCAGTCAGAATTTTATGTACATAGGCTTGATGACCGGTATCGAAAATAATCTTATGGTATGGAGATTGAAACACACGATGCAAAGCAATAGTTAGTTCCACTACCCCCAAGTTAGGCCCTAGATGCCCACCTGTTTTAGCTACGTTTTCAATCAGAAAGCTACGAATTTCGGCTGCTAATAACGGTAGTTGCGCCGCATCTAACCGGCACAAATCGCGCGTATTGTTAATTGAATCTAAAATCCCCATATTTGCCTCCAACTTGCTATGCTGCAAAAAACTTTACCCGATTTAAGGCGCGAAGTATTAACTATTTAGCTGAGCCAAAATCTGCTCAGCTACTAAGCGCACCGTAGGAAAAGATTGCAAAGGAGCTGGTTTAACTGGGTGAGGAGCTAAAATTTTTTCCATCCATACCACGTGATACCAGTTGCCATACTTATAACCAGCGTTAGTGAAACGCCCCACGAAGTTGTAACCCATTTTTTCATGGAAACGTACACTAGCATTAGTGAGGAACTCGTCCTCCACTTCCGGTACCCCGATACAGGCATTTAAGTTAAATACATTTTGCAGTTTCAATAACTCTTCTAAAGCAGTGTAGAGCTGACGCCCAATACCGCTACGCCGCATATCTTGCGCTAAATAGACGGAGGTTTCCACCGACCAATCGTAAGCTGCACGCGGACGGAAACGTGACGCATAAGCATAACCCCACACCTGCTGAGTGAGCGGATCAGAAGCCACCACCAACGGATAAGTAGCCGTAATGTGTTCCAAGCGTTGCACAAACTCAGCAAACGGCGGTATCTCATATTCAAAAGTAACGGCAGTATTAGCTACATAGTAAGAATAAATTTCATAAATTTGAGGATAATCATCTACGTTAGCTAACCGTAGCTCCATATCTGCCCTTTCCAAAACTATTATCAGCCCCTGCTCACAGCACTAAAAGTTAGATGCGTTGATAAACTTGGTTGATTAATTTACCTACTCCAAAGTCTATCCATTATATGAGGAAAAGTCGCCTAAACGCAGAGAAAATAGGTGTAGTTTAATACACCTTATTGTTTTGCACATATAAATTAATCCAGTGATTCCCTACTTACCCCTAAGTTAGGCACATAAATATCAATATAATTCACCATTTTTATATCTATTTTTGAGCACAGTTCAGGCTTTATTCACTAACCTTCAAGACTTATTTACTCGCTGACGTATTTTTAGATAACAGCGCTACCGTCTCCACGTGATGCGTATGCGGGAAAATATCTAAGGCTTGGAAACGAGTTATTTGCCAGCCGGTTTCTCTAAAACGTCGCAAGTCTCGTGCCATACTTGCAGGATCGCAAGACACTAAAATTACTGCTTCCAATTCTGTATCTGCTAAAGCGTCAATCGCTGCGTTTCCTAAACCGGCACGAGGAGGGTCTGCTAGAAGTAGTGAAGATTTTCCTACTAAATCCTTTATATTATCTGCATTAATATGTGCTACCTCTATTTGCACATTTTTATAGTCACGCAAATTATGCCGCGCAGCAGTTACTGCTTTCTCCCCCAACTCGTAAGTACGCAAGTCTAAAGCACCGCCACTAGCTAAAGCTAACGCTTTAGTAAACAGTCCTGCTCCCGCAAAAAGTTCCACTACTTTCTCTGCTCCAGTGCTTTGCCAAAAATCTAGCACTACTTCCACTAACGCTTGCGGAGCATAACGATGTATCTGCCAAAAACCAGATGCACTCACCTGATAGTTAGCTTCTTTCTCCCCTAACCATACTATTTCTTGCACATACTCATTTTTTATTCTGGTAGCCTCTAGACGCCCTAAATCCCAAGCAAATACACTTTCACCAGCTACAAGTCTTAATTCTCCACCACTACTAGCAACTGCTTTTACCCGCGTACCAGCTTTTATTAAGTCATTCCATACTTTAGCTTTTTCGCCAAATAGCATCGCTTCTAGTTCCGGCTTTGCTAAGAGCATTTGTGATAACGGCAGTAATTCATGGCTTTGTTCTCTATACATTCCAAAGCCGTGTTCTAGCTTAGTAAGTTCAATCCGAGAACGTGTCTGCCACTCTTGCCCCGCGCTTACGGCTGCTACTTCCAAAACAGGAATAGAGAAAATATCAGCTGGCACAGCAAAAGCAACTTCCTTATCTTTATCTTTTGCTACTATCGCTGCTTGTTTTTGTGTTTTTTCTGCTGAAACCCGCATATCCTTACTGGTACTTAAAACTACCGGTTTTACCAGCAAATCCAGCAAGTTTTCTACTACCTGCTCACCCCCGATACGTTTCACCTGATTTTCCAGCATTCGCGCTTTCCAACACCTTTGCATTGGCAAGACAATATGTCCAAAATCTGCCGCTCCCGTATATCCAGCTGCTCCTAGTTCCCAAGGGTGAGTAATTCGGTGCGGGCTAGGTTGGATAACTTCTCGTACTATGCCTTTCCAAAACTTAGCACGCTGTTGCGTAACTTCTACCTTAACTATCTCTCCTGGGATCCCCCCGCGCACAAACACCACTACTTGTCCATGTCGTGCCACACATAATCCACCATGTGCCACATCAGTAAGCTCTAGCGTTAGATATTTTATGTCCGTCATTTTTCTTTTACCTATCTTGCGTAAAATCTACTAAATGCGGTACTTCACTAATGATTACTCCCGCTTCTCGCCGCAACTGTTTAATAATACGTGGCACAAAATGGCGAGAAATAAAATGCGAAAACTCATTATCAGCAATCAAACGCGGATAAATCACCATAATCGGCTCATGTGGGTGCAGTCTCCGTTGCCGTCTAATAAAATCTAATACGGGTTCCATCATTGCCCCAGCTGGCGTACCTAAAATCGTCAAATTCATCCGGATATGGGCTTCTTCCCAGTCTGCTTGCAATTGTTTGGTGCGTGCCGGATATAAATCTACACATACTGCTTGCACTGTGGAAAGTCGCATAGCTAAAGCCCAATCAATAGCTTTCAGACTGGCCTCATTTAGAGCATTTACCAAGACCACCCCATGTATTCGGGTAGGTAAGTCACGTTGCTCTAAAAAGTTTTCCACCGATACTGCTTCGTTTACTTTTCCTAAACCACGCTGATAAAAACCTAAGAAAAACATAGGCGCTAACAACAACACAAAAGTCCACCACACGTATTGCACAGAAATAAGCACAAAACTGAGAATTAAAACGCCGAGTAAAAAAGTGTAGAAACCAAAAATATAAAACAGTCGTTTAGCTGCTGTACGTTCTGTTTTCCCAGTAGAATTACGCAAAATATAACGCGACCGTGCCATCATGGCTAGGCATGTCAAAATTGCAATAACATAGGCAGTAAGAATAAAAATAACCGTAACGAAACGGGCCGAGTTTAGAAAATAGGTAGAAATACTAGCCACTATCGCTATAAATAGCACTAATAATCTACGAGAAATACGTTCATCTTGCACCCCTAGCTTACGAGGTAAAATACCCCCAATTGCTAATTCTCGCAGTAAACGAGGTAACTGCCAGTAAGAACTAACCACTAAGCTCGCTCCCAGCAACAACAGGCACACCCCTATTGCCCACCACGCCCAAGACGGCAATAAAATGCGCGTCATCTCCAATACTGGCACCGTGTCGATCAAGTACACCCGTAATACTTTCACTGCAATATAAAGCGTTAAAAGCACAATCCCTATCACGCTCAACATATACGGCAAAATATCTCGTAAACGCACTCTGCGATCACTACCATGCACTAAAATCCGTTCCCCTAAAATAATCATGGCTGCAGCAGGCATACACGCCACTAGGAAAGACTCGAAACGCTCTAAAGGTGTATAAGGCTCAACGGGCACATTCATTTCTGCAATAGCACTCGACACGGTAGTTAAACGCTCCGGATCACTAATTTCTTGCGTTAAGGCAATTAACACCACCACAGTCACTAGCACCGAAGCCAGTATTGCTAAAACCCGCAAAATCAAGTTGGAACTAACGGGACGATTAAACAAGCACGGCAAGGCTAACAGCATAGTAAAAAACGCAGAAAGTGGAGCTTTCCAGACGTCCCATACTGTGAAAGCCTGTAGCACGAGCATAATCAGCTCTACTCCTAGTAGCACCAGCATGCAAAGCGCAATCATTTGCGCTCCCCCGAATAGTCTACCTACTCGCGCCCCTAAGTATTTAGCTACCAGTTCATGATTGTAACGCTGTGGAATTACTACATTTAACTGATGAGTAACTCCCGCGGTCAAAGCAAACAATGCTAAACCAGCTATCACTGGAATAAACAAACTCAAATTGAGCATACTATTTTCTGCTGGACGGAGAATCACTTGTGGAAGTATTACGGCAACCACGCATAAAACAACCGCGGCATAGCTCTTAGCAAAAACCGGAGCAAACTCATCTAAAATAGTTTTTTTCATCATAAACAGGTTACGCTCTTCCCCACTTTAAGGTAATCTACTAAACGTGCATTTCGTCATTATGGGTTGTGGCAGAGTAGGTGCTTCACTAGGAGTACAGCTACTCGAAATGGGCCACACAGTTGCAATTATAGACCGTGACGCGGACGCTTTTCGCCGTCTGCCTGAAAATTTTGCTGGGCAATTAGTAACGGGAGTCGGGTTCGATAAAGAAGTATTAATCACCGCCGGAATTAAAGAAGCACAAGGCTTTGTGGCGGTGTCTTCTGGAGATAACTCCAACATTATCGCCTCTCGAGTAGTACGTGATAATTTCCAAATAGAAAACGTAGTCACCCGTATCTACGATTCTTCCCGCGCAGATGTATACGAACGGCTCGGTATAGCCACCGTACCGACCGTTAAATGGACTTCGCAACAAATTATGAGCAAACTAATCCCATCTGGCCCTCACTTAGAATATCACGATGCTGCAAACCAAATGAGCCTATTTACCGCAGATTTACACGATAGCTGGCTAGGCAAAACCTGCGCCACAATAACTGCGACTGTGCCTGCATCATTAGCCTATTTAGTACGTAATTCTAAGGCATTTATCCCGACTTCCGATACGGTAGTACAAGATGGAGATAAAATATTTTTAATCGCGCCAGCTAAAGAAACCTTAGCTATTCAGCGCATATTAAATCATCCATTTAAGGCAGACTCGCTATGAAAGTGTTAATTGCTGGTGCAGGTAATGTGGGACGTTCCATTGCCAACGATTTATGTGAACGCCACTATGAAGTAACTATTGTGGAACATGACCCGCAAGCTATGCGCACTTATCGCGTACCTGAAGCCCATTGGGTGTTGGCTGATGCTTGTGAAGTAGCTAAGTTAAAAAAAATACCTTTAGATGAGATGGATGTAGTGGTTGCCGCTACCGGAGATGACAAAGTAAATTTAGTGCTTTCTTTGCTTGCTAAAACCGAATTTGGGATACCGCGCGTAGTGGCACGAGTAAATAATCCTGCTAATGAATGGCTGTTTAACGACTCTTGGGGTGTAGACTTCGCGGTATCTACTCCACGCATCATGACCATGATAGTAGATGACGCGGTATCGACTGGAGAATTAACTAGACGGCTAGAATTTGAGGACTCCCAAGCCAGCATTTATCAAGCCTTAATTGCTAGTAAATCTTGCTTAGTGGGAAAGCGGTTACACCAGTTGCCCTTACCACAATCATTCTTCGTATCCGGTATTATTCGCAACGGTATTCCCCTGCCAGCTGATCCTGCTTTCTTGCTAGAGCCTAATGATCGTCTAATTTTCTTAGCATATGACCCGCTAGCTACAGATTTAGTGGAATTGAATGCTCTGACCACCGGAGAAAGTAGCGAAAAGAGCACCCTGTAAACTATCACTATCCAGCAAATATCTCTGCTAGTGCAGGTCTTAAACTTTTTGCAAAATACGATACTCGGGATTGTAAATTACGGGAATAGAATCTACCCACACTAAATTCCCGCTAATAGCTAACTGATCTCCAATATCTACGGCTTGTAGTTTACGACGCGACTGAAACAGCAGTGAATAAGTGGCGTCATCAGTGTCAATATCTACGCGCACCACGGGTTTATCCGTATAGCCCGGATAAGAAATAGCACTCACCACTCCAGAGGTCTTAATCCATCTGCTCACGAGTCACCCACACTTGCCCAGCTATCACTGTATGTGTAACGGCAATAAATCTTTAGGCATATACGGTTCTTCACCGCGGTGTACTACTACTTGCCCCAGTATTTCTAATAATTCAGCAGCTCTCTGCGTATCAGTAGCTGCTCTACCATATATGGAAATACGCAATAACCATCGTGGCCCATCTACTCCTAAGAAACGATGAGGAGCTAATAAACCACTATCTGGTAAAGGCAGTTGCGCGGCTAATTCTTTCCCTAACGGCCCGCCTACCTCTACTGAAGAACCACCTTGTGCAGCGATACTGGTACGCATATCTAAACGCACCTGCTCCCATAACCCTTTATTTTTAGGCGCAGCAAATACTTGCAACTGTAAGGCGGAGCCCTGCAATATGTAGACCACAGCTAACGATTTAGTAGCATCGCGCGGGTCGGGAGTAAACTGCATTTGTGCATCGGGCACTACTGGCAGCCATAAAGAGCCTGCATCGAGTAGTCCTTCTATATTCGCATCTACCTCTTGGGAATCTTGTGGCACATACTGAACGCTACATACACCAGACGCTACTTCCGCTTGAGTATCGCCTTCCATAGCCTCTGCCTCATATTCAGCTACTACAGAAGATTCTGGCAATTCCTCACTGGTTTTTGCTCCAGCTTTACGCCAGTTAAATAATCCCATTTAGGACGCACACTCCGCGCATACTGGTAGCCCATTTTCTTCATATGCTAACTGAGAACGGTGATGTACCAAGAAACAACTGGAACAAGTAAATTCGTCCTCTTGTGCTGGTATCACTGCCACGGTTAGTTCCACATTGGAAAGATCTGCACCCGGTAGCTCAAAACCGTCTGCCGCCTCTGCCTCGTCAATATCTACCGAGCTAGATTGATGATCCGAACGCCGAGTTTTCAACTCATCAAAGGAATCTTCCTTTAGTTCCTCTACCTGCTTGCGAGGTGCATCGTAATCAGTAGCCATTTTTCCACCTATATATACTAAACGGACTGTACCGCAATAAATAATAGCAGTACATTATATAATTTCTCCCCAGTCTTTCTATCAGAGCGAAAGCATTTATGCAAGAAAAAACGCAAATTTACTCCACACACTTATTAAATTGCGCTTAAATTCCTTACCTTAAGGTAGCATTGGGTAAGCAGGAGGACAAGAATGAAAGAACTAGAACTTTTAGGTTTGGATGCTACTGGCACTAAACTAACTTTCAATGATGCAGACGGCAATCGTTACACCGTCGATATTAATGAAGATTTACGCACCCAGGTGCGCAAAAGTGTGGCACATTCTTTAACTCCTCAAAATATTGCCCCCGCAATGCTAAGCGCTCGCGAACTGCAAGCTGCTATTCGCGCTGGTACTCCTCTTAGTAAGCTAACCGAACGCACTAATTTGCCCGTAGAGCAAATACAAAAACTTGCTTACCCTATTTATTCTGAACGTAACTATAATGCCAACCAAGCACAACAGTTTGTGCTTAATGGTGATAATGAAGGAATTACTTTAGCTGAAATAGTAGTGGCACGGCTCGTAGAACGTGGCGTAAAAAGTGAAGAAATTAGTTGGGACGCAATAAAAGACGGCGACTCACCATGGATTTTGATTGCCAGCTATGAAATTGCAGGAGAAGAATTTAACGCTAAGTGGAGTGTGAATACTTCTAGTCGCTCAGTGCGAGCTATTAATGATGAAGCAGCTTGGTTTACAGAAAATCCAATATCTGTACATCAAACTCCGTGGCGTCCCCTCAACACCCCGCCGGTGACTGAACTAAACCAAAAAACAGATCACAATGCTCCTACCCATTTTGCGACTTCCAGTTTAGAAAATACGCTAGAAACTGTTGCGCAAGAAGGAAACTCCGTCACGGATAATTCTCCTGTATCAACCCCTCCTGCAAGTGCTATCTTAGAAGAAGAACATAGCAGTCCTACTCTTGATATTGACGCAGTATTAGCTTCTCTAGACTCCCAGCGCGGTATTGCTAAACCTATGCCGATTTTAGAAGAAGAATTTTTTGGCGCACACCCTGCCCCCTCCGAACCAGAAATTGCTTCAGACACACAAATATTAGGTCTGCCACCAGTGCGCACTCTGCAACCTAAAAATAATATCGTCCCCGATTCTTCTGCTTCCCTAAACGATACCGAAACGCTTTTAGCCTCAGATACTCCTGCTGGCTCTACTTCATCGGAAAGCACTTCACCTTTAACTGAAAATCCAGTTTTAACTAATTCTGAAAAAACTACAGACACCACTAACTCAAATAGTGCGTCAGCTGTTTTGGAGCAACCAGATACCCTACCTGGGCTGGAAACAACACCTAGCCCTAAAACTACACGGAAAAACAAGACCAAACGGGAACGTCCTGCCATGCCAAGTTGGGACGAAATTGTATTTGGCTATTCTGCTAAAGACGATTAAAAATTACTTATCTGTTTTACCTGCTTACTATGAAAATGCGGGTAAAACGGTAAACAATTAAAGTTAATTAAAGTTTAACAATAAAAGCAATTAGCTCTTTACTCTCCACTTTCTTTACCAAAAATATGTTCAGACTTCTTCTAGTAAAGTATGGGGAGATAACTCCGGGGCATGTACCGTAGTAGCCGTCATACCCTGCATATGGTGTTTCCGGCATAAAACTTCATATGCCACTACTCCTTGCGTATTAGTATCTCCCACTACTACTTGCTCACCTTCCCGTACCATTTCACCATTAACCGTACGAGCATTATGTGTAGCACGTGCTCCACACCAGCACAAAGCCTCTACTTGCAAACGCTCCACCCTATCAGCTAGTTCTAACATACGCGCCGAACCAGGAAACAAACGGGTTAAAAAGTCGCTAGTAATACCAAAACCATAGACATTAATCCCGATTTCATCCACAATTCTTGCCAGCTCATCGACCTGTTGCCTAGAGTAAAACTGCACCTCATCACAAATGATATAGTCTACTCGTTGGGTAATCCGTAAATTAGTAACTACTTGCCAAAAACTGGTATCAGTTTGCACTTCAATCGCATCAGTAATTAAACCTAGACGGGAAGATAGTTTGCCTTGACCTGCACGGTCGTTCATAGAAAAAATAACTCCATTTAACCCACGCTGGGTATAGTTATAAGCAGTCTGGAGAGCCAACGTAGATTTACCACAATCCATAGTGCCAGAGAAAAACACTAATTCTGCCACTTACTTAACCTCCCCCACTAAAGGCACTAATACTTCTGCCGCAGTTAAAGAACCGTGCACTCCTCGCAAGTTTAACGCAGCAGACGATAGTCGGCGACTATCTACAAAACCGTAATTATCTTTTGCGAAAACCACCACGTCCCCTAATACTTTACGGGCAAACGGAAGTAAATCACCACAGATAGCACTTGTGGCTAATTCTGCTTGCGTTAATACCCACGCTTTATCGCCCACTGTTGTACGCCAACGATTTGCTAATTCTGCTGGATAATCCGTGTAAATATGCAAAGCTCGTTCTTCCCCAGCCACTTCTTGCACGTCTTTATCTAAAATTTTAGAATCAGCTAAATCTATTTTCTCTCCAGCATCAATCATGCCATGATCGGCACTTACCACTACTAAGGTGTCTTTAGGTACAGTCCGCAAAAACTCTTTTAATAGCCCATCAAAAATTTCCAGCTCAGCTAACCACTGCGCACTAGAAACCCCGTACTTATGCCCTGCCGCATCTAAATATTTCCAATGCACATACACAAATTTAACGCCGGTGCTCAGCACCCGCTGCGCTGAGATTAATTCTTGTTTAGCGCCCATTACTATCTGGTAGGGGGCTCCTCTGAAAGCAGCGCGCGTCAAACCCGAATTTACATATTTAGCTGGCTGTATTAGGCACGTATCTACTACTTGTGTTTTTAAACGCTCAAATATAGTGGGTTGTATTTGCCAATTCTCCACTGGCATTTGCACCCCTTCCCAGTTAATTAAATTAAACACTTTATTATTAACTGGAGAACGTAAAGTATAGCCTCCTACTGCGCTACTACCTGCTAAAGCTGCCGTACCTAAAGCAGTTAAAGCAGTACTCGTAGTGGTAGGAGCAACTGAATGAATGTAATTGTCAATCCCTAAACTGCGTAAAGTGGGAATATGTCCGCGGTAGTCTTGTAACTGCTGGTATCCCAGTCCGTCTACCACAATCAAACAAACTTGCTTTGCTGAAGGCAAACTAACTGCCAAAGTAGGAGCAGTAAAATCAGGAATACTTAAACCAACAGCAGCTAACGAAGCAGGCAATAAAGCATTAAAGCCTTTCCCGTCCGGCAAAACTGCCCCCGTTAGTAGCTCACCTGTATCCACTCCCTATTTCCTGTCTGTTTTGTAGCTTTTTATAAACTAGCATAATAAACTGTGCGTCTTAATCGTGTCCTGTGCATATAGCTGTTAATTCGCAAAACACACAATCTCCTTATTTACTAAAACCCATAAGTATTAGTAACTACGCTATATATTTAACTAAACCCACAAGAAAATTCTACCCGTTTCCCTCTTGTCAAAGTTGCAAAGTGGCAAGTGCTAATTATCATGCTTTATTTTTGCCAATATGCAACTAGCGCCCTGCCTGATTTCCAAACCATCTTTTTCTCTATCCTCTCCTATATAACACCTGCAAAAGCAGTCTAAATCCACTTTAATGCGCAACATATCACGCCTTAATATGCGTGCCCACCCCTACATTCCCATAACTTTTAGTGATAATTAAACAATGAGTAAAAATAGCGTAGCCTCCTTAAATTCTGAAAATATCCACGATATTGATATTTCAGCAGAAATGCGTAATTCTTTTTTGGAATACTCTTACTCAGTGATTTTTGCCCGTGCTTTGCCAGATGCCCGTGATGGATTAAAACCAGTACAGCGTCGTATCTTATTCCAGATGGAACAAATGGGCTTGCGCCCTGATAAAGGACACGTGAAATCTTCCCGCGTAGTCGGGGACGTGATGGGTAGGCTACACCCACACGGAGATGCCGCTATTTATGACGCTATGGTACGTATGAGTCAAGATTTCACGCTCCGCCTGCCTATGGTAGACGGCCATGGCAACTTTGGTTCTTTAGACGACGGCCCAGCTGCTGCCCGCTACACAGAAGTGCGCCTAGCTCCCGCAGCCACCTCTATGACTGCTTCCTTGCAAGAAGAAGTAGTAGACATGGTTCCCAACTACGACAACACCATGTTGCAACCTGAAGTACTCCCCGCAGCTATACCGAATCTACTAGTAAATGGTTCTTCCGGTATTGCCGTAGGTATGGCTACCAATATGGCTCCCCACAACCTAGTGGAAGTAATTGCCGGAGCTAGACATCTCCTCCAAAACCCACAAGCTACCACTGCTGACTTAATGCGTTATATTCCCGGCCCTGACCTACCCACTGGTGGCAAAATCGTGGGATTAGAAGGCATTAAACAAGCCTACGAAACTGGACGCGGTATCTTCCGCACCCGTGCCACTGCCCATATTGAAAATATTACTCCGCGGAAAAAAGGAATTATTTTTACCGAACTTCCCTATCTAGTCGGGCCAGAAAAAGTAATTGAAAAAATCAAAGAAGGGGTGCAAAACAAGAAACTACAAGGCATCTCTGATGTACAAAATTTAACTGACCGTCATCACGGAATGCGTCTTGTAGTGGAAGTAAAAAATGCTTTTAATCCAGAAGCAGTGCTAGCTTCACTATACCAACACACTCCGTTAGAAGAATCCTTTGGCATTAATAACGTGGCATTGGTAGAAGGACAACCCCGAGTATTAGGCTTAAAAGCATTACTACAAGTGTATGTAGACCATCGGTTAAACGTCACCACTCGCCGTTGCCAATATCGACTTCGTAAAGCCTTAGAACGCTTGCATTTAGTTGAAGGCTTACTTATTGCAATTTTAGATATTGACGATGTAATCCAAATTATTCGCAGCTCAGAAAATTCAGAAAATGCTAAACAGCGCCTCATTGAAGTTTTTGACTTATCCGAAGTGCAAGCTGAGTACATTCTCGAGTTACGTTTGCGTCGTCTTACTAAATTCTCCCAGTTAGAACTAGAAACAGAAAAAGCCACTTTAGAAGAAAAAATTGCACACCTACAGGCTTTGCTAAACAGCGAAGAAAAAATGCGAGAACTGGTTTCTCAAGAAATGCTGGAAGTATCACAAGAATTCGGCACTCCACGCCGCACTATTTTAGTAGATACTGACGGTGCTCCCACACAAAGCACTACGAAAAAAGTTACTCTAAAAGTGCAAGATGATAAATGCTGGGTGGTGTATTCCAGTACTGGCTTGATAGCACGTATCGTAGACGAAAAACACCCTACTCGTGAGGGGGCACGCGCAGCCCATGATGCCATTAAAGCTGTAGTAGAAACCTCTAATCTATCCACCATTGGAGTATTATGCACAGACGGAGAAATACATCATCTATCCGTAGTGGATATTCCCGCTATCCCTGCTACCGAAAGCGCTCCTAGTGTTAGCGCTGGCAGTGCGTTACGTGATTTACTCCTCCTACCTCCCGATAAAGAAATCGTCACTATCGTGCCATTAGACAACACCGATGTACCTCTCGCAATAGCTACCGCTGAAGGTAAAGTTAAACGAGTAACTCCTGGTTATCCGGCACGTGCCCCTTATGAGATTATTAAACTCACCCCTGGGGATAAAATTATTGGCGCAACTTTAGCTAAGGATAGCGATGTGCTCGTATTTGTAACTAGCGATGCACAATTACTGCGTTTTTCTGCCCAAGCAGTGCGTCCTCAAGGACGCAGCGGGCAAGGAATTAGCGGAATGAGAATAACTCCAGGAGCAAGTGTTGTTTGCTTTGGGGTAGTACCTGAAGCTGACTTAAGCTCCCACGCGGTAGTTTCTATCGCTAATTCTGCTACTGCTTTACCAGGCACTATGCCAGGCTCAATTAAAATAACTCCATTAGATCGTTATCCTGCCAAAGGACGTGCAACCGGCGGAGTGCGGGTGCAGCGTTTCTTACGCGGAGAAGATCAAATTTCCTTAGCCTGGGTAGGGCAACTGCCTGCACGCGCTGTTACTGCCAGTGGAATGCCTGTAGAACTACCGGAAGTTGATGAACGACGGGACGCCTCAGGTAGTACCGCTAAAGGCATTATCGCAGCACTTGGTTAAACCCCACCAAAGTCAAATAACCCATTGGTAATTAAATTCTAGGAAAGGCTGCTTAAAACCAGTAAACCCGTTATTTAGTAACTCAAAATAACGGGTTTACTGTTATTTTGTTAGTAACTGCTTTCACTACTGCTACTTCAGTAAAATTCCAATCTTCAGCAATCTCAGCAAACACTTGACTGGTAGTATCTAAAGGCAAATTAATATCCAACCCAATATAGTGCACACCGTCAGCTGCTAAATGCTGAGCGCACGCCTGTATTAGATACCTTTCTAAATTTTGCCCTTGCCAATTTGGTAATACCACTATTTCTTCAATATAACCTTCAGCAATATCAGTGCCGTTTTCCGTCTTTCCCATAAAATGAGAACACAATAAATAACCCGCTAAAGCCGGACGATCTCCAAAAGTATCATAAACTACCACCGACCATTTAGGGTTAAGAGAGTGCCAAAACTGTTCACATTCTGAGGTTAGTAAACCCGGACTTGGTAATTCATCGCCTGCTAATGCTAAATGCGCATTATAGATATTGGCTTGATCTTCTTCTTTCACAGCCCGTATTTGTACAAAGTTGTTTAACTGTGGCAAGGACGGCAAATCAGTCACCAAATGTCTATATTGCTTAAATCCACCCGTCTGTGTAAAACCTAAACTTTGTGCTAAAGCAGCTAAATGTTGCTGTTTAGCATCTATATACATAACTACTTTACAAGTAGTTTTCCCTAAACTGGCAGCGATTCCATCTACTAGCATTAACTGTTGTTCTAACAGTTCTGCCCCTACTCCCTGATTACGCCACTGGGGAGCTACTCCGCCCGAGATTGTAAAATCATAAAGGTCTTGTCCCGCATTTACACGCACAAATCCAAATGCAATGAGTTCCTCTCCTACCCATGCTCCTTGGGACTGCCACTGATCAGGATGAGTAAAATAGCTTGCCACTTCCGCAGCAGTAGTGCGAGTATCGGCATTATCTGCCTTTTCTACCGCATTAATTAAGGATAAAACTTTATCCTTATCGGTTAAATCTAAAGCAGTCCAAATCCAGTGCATCACGGTTTAGGCTCACAAATCAATAGTGTAAAGAATTTGGGACTGATCTTCTAAAAAGTCAAACCGACTCAAGAAAGTTTTTTGCGGTACGCCTTCTGTTACCACCGGAACTTGTAATACTTCTTTACCTTGTTCACTAGCATCTACTAATAAAGACAAAATAAGATCACTACCAATTCCTTGCCTACGCATACCGCGCTCCACCCCATAGTTGCGCACAAAATGTACTTCCGGCTCCCCAGTATCTACCGTAATCACATAGGCGATAATATCGTTACCATTAAAAAGCAAATAAGAATTATCGGTGGAAATTTGTTCTACATACTTCAACCAGTTTTGTAGTGACATCGGTTGACTTCGCTCTTTAACCATTGTGAGCCGATTGTGTAAACGACGCAAAGCCTCTGAATATTTACTGCTAAAAGGCGCTAACACTAACCCTCGTTCTGCTAATCGAGCTTGCGCCGCTTGCCCTTTTGCAATATCTTCAGGCACTACTTTATGTACTACTAAAGTTTTGTAATGCGAAGGAGAAAAACCACCCGCAGCTAATAGTCGCCGACGGTCCAAATTAGTAGCATTAACATGTGAACGGATTGCCACCGGCAAATCTCGCCCATCTTGTCCGATTAATAATCGAGCAGTGCCATCTTGCCATTCCAACATACTGCGCCCGATACCACGTCCCCGCCACTGCGGATAAACTACCGCAAAAATATCGGCTTGCAATTCGGTATATGCATCCTCATTTACTGCCACAAAGGCAAAAGCCTGTAAATTTTCTTCCTGATCCCACCCGGATAAAGTAGCAAAACGCGATAAATTTGCTAAACCGTTAAGTTCTTTTACACTTAATTTTTCACCTGTAAGTTGTTCACCTGCACATTTGGAGAATAAGGTACAAACCAACGGCACATCTTCTACCGTAATTGCTCGCCATTTTAACCCTAGATGCGCACCTGGAAAATCTACTACCGTGGGCGCGTTTATCCGCCGTGCCACACTAGCTAATTCTGCATTATCTAGTAAAGATTCAGGAAAATCATTAAACACGTTTCTATTCTACCTAGCAAATTCGGGGAGCAAAAACTAAATAGCAGAAAACTATACCAGACCAATAGCTAAAACAGCCTGCACTTTATATCAAGCGTCAATCTGTTCGCGTTTAATACTAGAAGCACCTTCGATAATAAAATCTCTCCGGGGAGTTACTTCATTTCCCATTAATAACTCGAAAGTATTTTCTGCTTGTAAGAGAGCCGCTTCGTCAGCCATCGAGATACGGCGCAAACTGCGATGTTTCCGATCCATGGTGGTTTCTGCCAACTGATCAGCATCCATTTCGCCTAAACCTTTATAGCGTTGAATTGGTTCTTTATAGGTTTTTCCTTGCTTAGCCAGCTTTTGCAAAATTTGTTGCAACTGCGCATCAGAATAAGCGTAAATATATTCACGTTGTTTACGACCCGTTCCTGCCACTTCCACCCTATATAAAGGTGGCACCGCCGCATATACTCGCCCTGCTTCTACCAATGGGCGCATATAGCGGAAAAATAGTGTGAGCAACAAGGTGCGAATATGAGCACCATCCACATCCGCATCAGTCATAAAAATAACTTTGCCATAACGAGCAGCTTCTAAATCGAAACTGCGTCCAGAACCTGCCCCGATTACTTGAATAATGGAAGAAACTTCCTGATTTTTTAGAATATCAGTAGCACTAGCTTTTTGGACGTTCAGGATTTTACCGCGAATTGGGAGCAAAGCCTGGAAGTCAGAAGAACGAGCTAGTTTAGCTGTGCCAAGTGCCGAATCCCCCTCCACAATAAATAACTCAGTATCAGCAATATCAGTAGAACGACAATCAGCTAATTTAGCTGGTAAAGAAGAAGTTTCTAATGCATTTTTCCTGCGTGATACTTCTTTTTGGATATGGGCAGCAACCCGCGAACGCATTTCTTGCACTATTTTTTCTAATAGACGGGTATTTTCCGTTTTCAGGTCACGCTTAGTGGAATTTAACCGTTGTGTAATTGCCTGCTCGATAATACGCGATACGATAGAACGCACCGGCGCAGTACCCAAAATTTCTTTAGTCTGTCCCTCAAATTGTGGTTCAGGAAAACTCACAGTAATTACCGCAGTAAGTCCCGCTAATACATCGTCTTTAATTACCTGCCCGTCTTTAGCCGTGATTTTTAATTGACGAGTTTTACTAGCTATCTGGGAACGCACAGCTTTTAATAATCCGGCTTCAAAGCCAGCTAAATGCGTACCACCTTTAGGAGTAGCAATAATATTCACATACGAACGGGTGGTTACTTCATACCCACTCCCCCAACGCAAAGCCAGATTTACTTTACATTCTCGTTCTACTTCTTGGGCTTTTAGATGTCCAGTTTCCGGATCTAAAGCCTGTACGGTTTCTAAGAAAGTATCACTGCCCGTTACGTGAATAATATCGGTGACGGGCGCATCTGAGCTGAGAAAATCTACAAAATCTACTACTCCGCCCGCAAAATGGAAAGTTTCTTCCCGTTGCGATTCTGGCACGTCAGATACAGTACGGGCGTCTTTCAACCAAATTTTTAAGCCAGGTACTAAGAAAGCTTTTTCCCGTACTCGTTCTCGTAATTCGTTAAAACTAAAAGTGGCTTCATCTGGGAAAATCTCTGGATCTGCCCAATAACGCACCCGAGTACCAGTCACTTTTTTAGCAACTTTTCCAACTACTCGTAATTCTGAATATTCCACGAAAGGAGTGAAAGGAGCATCAGCTTTTAAAGTACCATTAGAGTCAGTGAAAATACCTGGTTCTCCTCGCCGGAAAGACATCGCCCAAGTTTTTCCGTCACGATTAACCGCTACTTCTAAACGCTGCGAGAGCGCATTTACTACTGACGCACCCACGCCATGTAAACCGCCGGAAGCAGAATAGGATCCTCCCCCAAACTTTCCGCCCGCATGCAACTTCGTGTACACCACTTCCACACCGCTAGCACCCGTACCAGGCACTTCATCAATTGGAATACCACGCCCGTTGTCAGCTACTTCCACAGAACCATCATCATGCAAAGTAACTTCAATAAAATCAGCAAAGCCCTCTAGAGCTTCGTCTACCGCATTATCAATAATTTCCCAAGCACAGTGCATTAAGCCACGAGAATCAGTAGAACCAATATACATTCCAGGGCGTTTGCGTACCGCTTCTAGTCCTTCTAATACAGACAGGTGACGGGCGGTATATTCTTGAGCTTTGCTGTTTTCTGACACTTAGACAGCTTAAATCTTTTTAAGTAAAAGTTTGCTATCGCCACACGCTATCCCAATCACATCTTAGATCCTATTTTTATTGAGATTAGGTCGTTTAATAAAAATTAAGAGAGGCTGTTTTCTTTAATTATTTGGTTTAGAATTTTGCTGTGGCTAATTCTTATGCAGTGATTGATTTAGAAACTACGGGCTTATCACCAACGGTAGATGAAATTATAGAAATAGCTGTAATTACTTTAGATAAGAATTTGCGCCCCGAAAATACTTGGGTAAGTTTTGTGCAACCACAAGGCCCTATAAAGGCTACGGAAATTCACGGGATTACCGCAAGCGAAGTAGCTAATGCTCCTAGTTTTACTCAACTTGCACCTAAAATTTATCAACTTTTATCAGGACGAGTGCTAGTTTCTCATAACGCTGATTTTGAATTGGGTTTTCTAAATAGTGCTACTGCTCGGTTATCAACTTCCTGCTTGCCACTTACGCAAAAAACTACTATCGAAGCGTTAAAGAGTGGGCACGCTAGTTTTGCTAGTAACAAACTGGCAGAAACATCTAATTTTCCGCAACTACAACGCGAAAATTTTGTATGCACTATGGAGCAAAGCCATATTTATGCCGCTCCTGGTAGCCATAGTTTATATGCGGTGGCCGATCGTTTAGGGTTATCTCCTGATTTTTCTTTAGCACACCGTGCTTTACATGATGCACAGACAACGGCTGGATTGTTTAGAAAGTATTGGGAACTAGAGAATGCAGGGCAACGGGTAACGGAACAATCTGTAAATAGGGCAGGAATAATCATTACCCCCGCCAGCTGGAAATTTGCACACCCTGTGCTTTAGTGTATTAACTTAAAGTACGCAATGTTGTTTATTTTAATAAGTATTTTTCATCTGACACTTCTGCTAGTTAATTAGTTATTTTGCCAACTTACCGGCATTTTTTTATCAATTTAATGATGCTGCCGATTTTAATAATAGCGTCCTCATTTTTTAAGGACGCTATTATTAATTTAGTATTTTCTAAATCTTAACCGTGTTTAAGCCGTTGTAACTTGGGCTAAGTTTAGAGTAGCTTCTGCTAAAACTATTGCATAATAGATTTAGTCTAGATAGTCGCGTAGTACTTGTGAACGCGAAGGGTGGCGTAGTTTAGACATAGTCTTGGATTCAATTTGCCTAATACGCTCACGAGTAACACCATATACTTTACCAATTTCGTCTAAAGTTTTTGGTTGCCCGTCAGTTAAACCGAAACGCATAGATACCACGCCTGCTTCACGCTCAGAAAGCGTATCTAATACTTGGTTTAGTTGTTCTTGCAGTAAGGTAAATCCTACTGCATCTGCTGGTACTACTGCTTCAGAATCTTCGATAAGGTCACCAAACTCCGAGTCCCCATCTTCACCTAATGGCGTATGTAAAGAGATTGGTTCACGTCCGTACTTTTGTACTTCGATGACTTTTTCTTCCGTCATATCTAACTCGGCAGCTAGTTCCTCTACCGTGGGTTCACGCCCTAAGTCTTGCAACATTTGACGCTGTACTCGCGCTAGCTTATTAATTACTTCTACCATATGTACTGGAATACGAATAGTGCGTGCTTGGTCTGCCATAGCACGAGTAATAGCTTGGCGAATCCACCAAGTAGCATAGGTGGAGAACTTAAAACCTTTAGTAAAATCGAATTTCTCTACTGCGCGTACCAAACCTAAATTTCCTTCTTGGATTAAGTCCAAGAACAACATTCCGCGTCCAGTGTATCGTTTTGCTAGTGACACCACTAGACGCAAGTTGGCGGTTAGTAGGTGTTCTTTAGCATCCATACCGTCCCGAGCAATCATCATCAGTTCGCGACGAGCAACTGGGTCGGTAATGTTTTCAGCTTCTAACTTATGACTTGCGTAGAGTCCCACTTCAATACGTTTTGCTAGCTCTACTTCTTGTTCTGCATTTAATAGCGCTACTTTACCAATCTGCTTTAAGTAGTCCTTAACAGGGTCTGCAGTAGCTCCAGCTACTAATACTCGTTGTTGTGGCTCGTCTGTATCATCAGAGTCTTTCACCACGAAAACGCCGTCTTTTTGCAAAGCAGCTGCTTCTTCTAAACTAGCAGCTTCATCTTCGCTATCTTCTTCGTCGTCTTCTTCATCTTCTGGATCTACATCATCATCGATTTCATCTAAATCGTCTACATCTAGTACATCCACTTCTTCCAGATCTTCTGGCTCATCTGGAGTATGTACTACATCAAGGTCGTCTTCTAATTCTACGTCTGTTAAATCCGCATCCAGTACGACATCTTCTGCTTCTTCTATCACCATGTCTACTAAGACGTCAGTGGTGTCTAAATCTTCAGTTTCTGCTTCTACCTTCTTAGGGCGACCACGCTTAGCACTTTTCTTTTCAGTAGGTAAATCAGTAGATACTTCTACTTGTTCTGCTGGTACAGACGCGATGTCAGCATCACTCTTTACCGAAACTTTCGTATCGGTATCAGGGTTTTCTGCGCTCTTTTTAGCTGCCTTACCAGTTTTTTTATTAGCAGCAGATTGCGCTTCCTCAGCTTTGCTCTTTGCTGCATCGGTAGCGCTTTGACTAGTTTCACTATTAATTTCTTTGACACTTTGCGCAACAAATTCAACTAGCTCCATTTTAGTGAGCTTCTTAGCTTGCGCCTCAGTGAGTTCTCCAGTAGATACTCTATATTCCACCCATTGCGATTTTAAGGCACTTAATGCAGGCGGATTTAACTCCACTGCTTTCTTGCTGGTACCCCGCTTAGTCTGTGGAGCTTTTTCAGCAGTGCTAACAGCAGTTTTCTTAGAAGAAGTAGCCACAAAGAAACCTTTCCCTTGGCAAAACAGTGGAACTAACTTGCCTATTATATAGGTTTATACTTATTTAAGCTAATAAGCACACCCTTAGTTCATAGACTTTTATTACTAACGCTGCGCAGTATTCTTTTATACCTCGGTTTAGTTTACCCAAATTTTTCTCATCATTCTTTTCTTTCTCCTCTTTTCACTTTCTCTTATTCACTATCTAGCTCTAATAGGTGCGTTAAATAAGGTGGCGGTAGTTGTTTTTCTAACACCAACTTCACTAACCTCGCTAAAGAATAATGTTCGTCATCTTGCAAAGCGCTTTGGATATAGCTTTTAGCCAGTAAATTTTGCCCGCACCACCAATACAAATAACCTAAAACACTAAACATGGTTGCATCTTGCGGCGCACTAAAACGGCTTAGACTCTCTAACAGACGAATACTTTTATCCATTTGCCAAAAATCTGGCCTACATTTACCAGCTGCAATCAAAGCTGTATGATAATCGCGTTTTTCAAGTATGTGTAAGAAAGGCACGCGAGCAGCAAATAGCACATAAATCATTACCGCATCTCGTAAAGTTATATTACGCAAGCTCACCAATAGTTTAGCTATTTCTTCATCAGTATATTTCTGCATAGTTAAGTCAGATTCTAAAAAGAATTTTTCCCACAACTCTGAATCTGCTGGGCAAATACTAATTTTGCTATAGCTTTGCTTTCTTTCTACCTCGTATTTTTGGCATAATTTCCAAATACGTTGCGCCCGTAAATCACTACGTCTTTCCACCTTAATACGAGCAGGAAGTATAAAAATTTGTGCAGCTAACTCTGCTTTATCTGCTACCGACTCTGGCAAAACATAGGCTATCTTTTCTGCCTTGTCACAAAAGCTACCCTTGGAATCTAAATTTATACTTCCTTGCTCCTTATTGTTAAATTTTTTCGCTTGCGTTATATCCTGCGTAGTATCCTCAAATTTATCAGCCCTATCCGCACAGGAAGAAACAATACTTCTACTGCTATATAAGGTAGATATTTTCTTTAGGTTGCAGAGTAAAACGTGCGGAGTTATCAGCTCTAAATCTGGAAGTTTCCCGTATTCTCCAACACTACCGTCTGCTATATTTTCCCAATTTTGATAATCACAATAATACAAGCAGATATTAGCCCCTCTGCTCTGCAAAGCACCTACAGCCTGAAGTAATGGTAAATGCACTGCAGACTTTTGTTTCATTTGCCCAATATTTTCTCCAAACCAAATCAGCATGATCAAATCGGCTCGGTAATCCAGCTTTAGGCTTAAAATTTCTGGCAAAAATTCAGCACTAAAAGACGTTTCTCTAAGGTTTGCCCACATTAAAGGCCCTACTCCAAGAGAACTTATCTCTTGCTCTATTTGTGCAGTTTTCTCCTGCTCCCCCGTATTTTTATCAGAATTTAATGCTGTTTTAATTCCTATTGCCACTAATTCATTTTGTACATATCTACCTAATAATTGCCCAACAAGTTTAATAACCGGCGTTAATTTATTGTTTTCTATCTTCGTATTCATGATGTAAGTTTGCGGTAATAAAACACACCATTTACCAGCTAATGTTTTTCTATGGATAAACCACGCAATTAACTAAATCGTGTACAAAGTTAGCCTTGTAATACAAAGTAGTACCGCACTCTCCCAAATACCCACTCCTTTCTTTTACAAACACCTCTCCATAAAATACTTCCACCCTAAAAATCCCCAAAAAATTATTCGTAAGCTAAAATAAAACCATTATGCAGACCTTGGTTTCTAATTTTCGCCACGCCGTTAATGAGCAGTTACAACAACGAGTATCCAACCAAGCTCCTTTTCCGCTAGTTGCTCACCCTAACTCTTTTCGTATTTTCATTACTCCTGCGCAAAAACTGTTAAACGGCGGAAAACGTACTCGCGCTTTATTACTAGCTGGTGGCTGGCAAGCTTTTAACACCAACGATTCTCTCTCCCTGCCAGTATGCGCCGGAACGGCCTTAGAACTTTATCAAGCCTCCGCATTAGTACATGACGATATAATTGACGAAGCCACCACCCGTCGTAATATCCCAGCTATTCATCATTTATTTTCCCATACACACACCCAAGCAAATTTAAGCGGATCAGCCTCAGATTTTGGGAAAAAATCTGCTATTTTACTAGGTGATTACTTACTTTCTTTAGCTGGTTTATGTTTTGAAGACGCCGAGCATATTTCTCTTGCTGCTTTCCATAATGCGCGCCGCATGTTTCATACTATGACGGCAGAGGTAGCTTTTGGACAATTTTTAGATAATACCAGTGACTACACTCCGCTTGCCACTAATTTACAACAGGTGAAAGAAACCGCTTTTAGCGTCATCTACCATAAAACTGCACGATATAGCGTAGATTATCCAGTAAAAATTGGCGCTGCCTTAGCGGGAGCAGATCCAAACCTACTACCTACTCTTTCCGCGTTTACCATACCGTTAGGTGAAGCATTTCAATTACGTGATGACTTACTAAGTATCTTTGGTGATCCACAGCTAACTGGTAAACCAGCCTGCCATGATATTACCGAAGGAAAAAAGACAGTAGCATTAGCCACTGCCTTAGAATTAAGTAGCCCCCGTACGCAAGACGTTTTACGAGGTTTTATTGGTAAAGAACTAGATTCTAACGCAGTAACTACTATTAGAGATATTTTCCAGACTAGTGGTGCTTTATCTAAAGTAGAGCAGTTAATTACTGAGCGAGAAGAGCAAGCTCAACAAGCCTTAGCTACCCTACCTCATAATGCTACTTTGTTGAAATACTGCTTAGATTTTTTACAAAACCGCGTATCGTAACTGCTAACCACGCCTTTAAATAACAAAGTCCTCGCTTTGCTCAGCAAGCACGTTTACCACTTTATATAATTGTGGTAATCGCGCGGCGTACTGCATGTAGATTACCAGTGCGTAAAGCAGTAATAGGAGTGCTTCCTAACTCTAAATTTTCTGCAAAAAGCCACTCATATTTTTCTTCATCACTAAAACCTTGATCAGCTAAAGCAATTAAGGTACCTCGTATCCCTTTTACCAGCACCGTTTCTGTGCCCTCTGCCAATAAAAACTCGCAAGGAACCAATAAAGCATTATTAGGACCGCGCCGTAAAGCTAATAGTTCTTGATTGTGCAACATTGCTCTAATATCGCGTTGTTGTACACCTAAAGCTTGCGCTACCTCAGGAATTGAATACCACTGTTCAGCTACAAAATCATTCATAAAGGCGAATACTACTCGTTTTTTAGCAAAAGACTTTACGACACACCCATATTGCACTAAAATCTCATTAGTAACACTATTATCAATTTTCACAAACTTAACTCTTTAACTCAATTACCTTGGAGGTTCTGCCTTGTCTAGCTCACCTAAACGCACTGTAGGAGCTACCTTAGCTGCCACTTCCCTAGCTACTATCATTACTCCTACCTTGGCACATGCCACCCCTAATACTCCTACCCCAGAAGTAACTGGCACTTTAGCCTTAAAAATCAGTTCCCTATCCACTTCCCTTGCTACCCACACCCAAAAAGTTGGCACTTTCTCACACAAAGTTGCTACTACCACCCCTAATATCACCTATGTGGTAAAACGGGGCGACTCCCTCTGGGTTATCGCGCAACGATTTGGAGTATCAGTAAATTCTTTACGCAGCGCTAACAACATCTCAGCAAATAACAACCTGATTTATCCAGGTCAGCGTTTAATAATTCCCAGCAAGGTAGCAGCCAGCGCGCCTAACAAATCTGTTCCTAGTCCCGCTCCCACTCCCACACCTACTCCCGCTCCTACTTCTGCTCAACCAGCACCTACCAGCACCAACACTCGCTACGTAGTACAACGCGGGGATTCTCTCTGGAAAATTTCTCGACAGTTCAACATCACGGTATCGACTTTAGTGGCATACAATAAAATTTCCGCTACCGGCTTTATTTACCCAGGGCAAGTACTACTTATTCCAGGAAATACTCCTGCACCAACTCCAACTCCCGCAATATCTAACACGCCTAGTCCTACCACTACTCCTACCACTCCCACTACCACCACTTCTGAAGTAGTGCATATCGTGAAACGAGGAGATACACTAGGAGCAATTGCGCGTGCTTACAACACCACCGTGGCACATCTAGCATCATTAAACAAAATCCCCAACCCGTCCCTAATCTATGTAGGGCAACGTATCGTAATCACACCCGGCAGCTCTACCGCTACCGAAAAACCCGTGCAATTAGTGCCAAACACATTCTTGGGTTACACATATGACGATGAAACCGTAGCAGCAGCAAACGCTAACAAACACGCCTTAAATGCTACTGCCGTGCCTAGTCGTGCCGAAGTACAGAAAATGGTGGCACAAACTGCCCGCGATATGGGAGTAGATCCACGCTTAGCTTTAGCACACGCCTATGTAGAATCAGGATTTGACGCAACTGCCGTATCTCCTGCTAACGCAATTGGAGTAATGCAAGTTATACCTACCTCTGGGCAATGGGCTGGAAACATGGTAGGACGCTCCCTAGATCTACTAAAAGTAGAAGACAACATCGTAGCAGGCGTAGCTATTATCCGTTGGTTACACCAAAACGCCAGCGATTTCGATCAAGCAATTGCCGGCTATTATCAAGGATTAAACGGAGTTCGTCGCAACGGTATGCGTCCTGACACTGTGCGCTATGTAGAGAAAGTAAAAGCCGCTATGGCTCGTTTCTAACCCTTACGCCGTTAGCACAAAATTTAGATCACTTACGACACGCGAAGCGGGGCTGCTCTTAGCGCCCCGCTTCCTTAGTACCCTGAAATAGTGGAGTATAAGGATTGGTTAATAGGCAACACGATTGACGGACGATACCTAATAGAGGCTCGTTTAGCGCGCGGAGGTATGGCCAGTGTTTATCGTGCTTTCGACCATCGTTTAGCGCGACGGGTAGCAGTAAAAATAATTCACCCCCATTTAGCTGAACAAACCGATTTTACCCAGCGTTTCATCAAAGAAGCTCAAGGGGCCGCCGCATTAAACAGTCCGCATATTGTGAGCGTCCACGATCAAGGCATTACCCCCACCCCTGATGGAGAACGCGCCTTCTTAGTAATGGAACTAATCGAAGGGCCAGATTTACGCAATCAATTACGCACTCACGGCTCTTTCACTCTAGGGCAAACCCTGGATTTACTTATCCAAATTTTGCGTGCCCTATCTTCTGCCCATCAAAAACAACTAATTCACCGCGATGTGAAACCAGAAAATATTCTTTTAAACCGTGCTTTAGTACCTGGTAGCGCTAGTTTAGAAAATCACCACATTATTGCCAAAGTAGCAGACTTTGGACTGGTGCGTGCTGCCAGTGATAGCACTGGTATCCAAACTAGCACAACTTTAGGCACAGTAGCTTATATCGCTCCGGAAATAGTTACCCACAATAAAATTACTCCCAGTGCAGACGTATATGCTGTAGGCGTCATGTTTTACGAAATGTTAGCTGGAAAACTCCCCTTTTCCGGCACTTCCCCGATGAGCATTGCCTACTCACACGTAAACAATCCCATACCACGTTTAAGCGAATTAGCTGATTGGATTCCGCCTGCTATTGATTCCACTATTGCTTTATTCACTGCCAAAGACCCACAAAACCGCCCTGCACACGCCAGTGAGGCACTAACCACTTTAGTGGAACTACAAGAAAGTATTAGCCCCGATTTACTATTGCGACGCATTCCAGTATTTCCTAACGCTACTGATGCAGCTAAACCAGCACCAACCGTGCAATTATCTGCTGAGCAAGCTACCACTGTTTTTACTAACCTAGACACTTCTTCTTCCCACCGCACTCCGCCAGAAAACACTACCAGTGAAACAGACACTCCTGTTTTAGACTCCAGTCTCTTGGCCACCCAAGCTATTACTCCACTAGAAATTCCCACAGCTAACAGCAATACGCAAACTACTTTATTACCTTCTTTAACCGACCCTACTTCATTCCCAAAACTCACTCCACCATCTACTCTCAAAAAGAAACGGCGCATCTTTCCAGTAATAGCTATTCTTGGCACGCTATTATTTTTAGGAGTAGGCGGTACGTATCTATGGAACTGGTGGTTTACCCAAGGTCCAGGACTGCGCGTAACGGTAGTAGACGTATTAGAACTTCCAGCCGCTGAAGCTACCAGCAAACTCAATGTTAAAGGTTTCAAAACCAAAATAGTAGAAGATTATTCCGATACCATCGCGCAAGGACTAGTAATATCTACCGATCCGAAAGCTGGCACTAGAATTCACCCCTCTAATACTGTTACCCTGACCGTATCTCTAGGAATAGAACATTTAGTATTACCGAACGTCACCGCCCAAACCAAGGAAAAAGCTTTAGCTACCTTAAAAACAACTCGATTCACTAAAATTACACAGCACGAAGAATGGTCAGAAGAAGTCCCACAAGGGGAAGTTATCCGTCAAAGCCCTGAACCTGGCGCTTCCATTCCACATAACTCCCCTATCACTCTCGTTATTTCCAAAGGACGCGAACCTTTAACTGTGCCAGACTTAAGTGGTATCACCTACGCAGAAGCAACCACACAATTAGAGGAATTAGGTCTAAGTATAGAAGCCACTGAAGAATTTTCAGACTCTGTAGCTAAAGGCACCATCATTTCGCAAGACGTAGCACACGGAGAAACTCGCTACCGTAATGATGTAATAAAAGTAGTGGTATCTAAAGGCCCAGAAATGATTGCCGTGCCTAATGTAGTAGGTTTACAAGAAAGCCAAGCGCGCAGCATTTTAGAATCCGCAGGCTTTGCAGTAACCACCGAGAAAATATTGGGCGGATATTTTGGCACAGTACGTCTACAATCTCCAGGAGCAGGAGAAAAAGCAAAAATTGGAAGCACTATAAAACTTACGATAGTGTAAAACTTCTATTAACTATCAGAAAGCATTTCTGATACCAAAAAAGCTATTTCTAACGCCTGCTGATGATTCAACCTCGGATCTACTAAAGTGGTATAACGCTGTCCAAGCGTAGTTTCTAATATTGCTTCCGTGCCCCCTAAAACTTCCGTCACATCATCACCAGTAAGCTCAATATGAATACCCCCTGGCACACTTCCTAAGTCCCGATGTATCCGGAAAAACTCCCGCAATTCCTGCACAATATCTACCATATTACGCGTCTTATAACCATTGGAAGCCACAATAGTATTACCATGCATCGGGTCACTGATCCAAGTGACGGGACGTCCATCAGCCTGCACCGCCTCAATAATAGCGGGAAGCTGACGCGCAATATGCGACACCCCCATTCTGATAATAAAACTAAGCCGTCCTGCTACTCCTTCCGGATTTAGCTTATCCATTAACGCTATTACTTCCCCCGGAGTAGCATTAGGCCCTAGTTTTACCCCGATAGGATTTTGCACTTGCGCTAATAACTCTACGTGCGCCTCTTGGGAAGATCGGGTACGATCTCCTATCCACAAGAAATGAGCGCTTGTATTGTAAAACAAACCGGTACGAGTATCAGTACGGGTAAGAGCAGACTTATAATCCAACAGCAATGCTTCATGCGAAGAATAAAAATCTACTGTGCGCAAAGCATGCGAATCCACTCCGGTGGCGCGCATAAAACGCATTGCTTTATCTATTTCATGCGCTAACTGGTTATAGCGTTTATAGGCTGGATTACTAGAAAATCCTTTATTCCATTCATGCACTTTATTAAGATCTGCTAAACCACCGGTAGTAAAAGCGCGCACTAAATTTAACGTAGTGGCACTACGATGATAGGCCTCGATGAGTCGTTGCGGATCAGGAGTGCGCGCCTCAGGAGCAAACTCAAAAGAATTGACGGCATCTCCCATATAAGAGGGCAAAGTAAGATCGCCGATTGTTTCATACGGCCGTGTGCGTGGTTTTGCATACTGCCCAGCCATGCGCCCAATTTTTACAACCGGCACAGAAGCGCCATAAGTAAGCACTACTGCCATCTGTAAAATAGTACGAATTTTGCTCCGAATTCTATCTGCTACTGCGTCATTAAAACTTTCTGCACAATCTCCGCCTTGTAATACAAAGGCTTCCCCTTTACCAGCTTTACCAATCAATTCCCGTAAATTATCCGCTTCTCCGGCAAATACCAGCGGAGGAAAACTACGCAAAGTTTCCAATACCGACAGTAATTGGGTGGAATCGACATACTCCGGCTGATGTAAAGCCGGTAATGCCCGCCAGCTAGTTAGTTGCCCATCCATTTTTACTACTTTCTGGTTACCCAAATAAAGCTGTTGTGCACATAAAGCCAACGCATAGCTTAAAGTACATACTCTAACCTATTGCAGGTTAGTCCATAAGTTACTTTGTAAGTGTAATACTTTTACTTAACTTATTTAGGACGGGCAAGGTAAATGTAATAAACTGCCCAAGCTATAAAAGTTTATCAAGCTCCAACAAAAACTGCCCAGAAGCAAGTAATCTCAGTTCTGGGCAGTTAGAGTTAATTTCGTGCTGCTAGAAATTAATGACCTAGTACTTCTTTAGCTTCCCAAGCCTGACCAATTTCTGCCATCATTTGCCCAAACCAAGGCTGATGCACATCGAAAGCCTTCGCACCAGCAATGCGCTTGAAATCAATAGCTTTCAGGGTATCATTATCTTCTTCGTCGTGACCAATCACGCCTGGTTCACCACGCAAAGCACACTCTACTGCCAAATCAGCCATCGAGCCAATCAACTCTAAATCACGCGCATTAGAACGAGCAGAACGAGAGAAGTACCCCGACTTTTGTACCATTACTTTTTCTGCACCAATAGCTTGCGCAAACTGCTTTGCAAACCATTGACCAGGATTAATAGTATCTAGCTTTACGTGCCCAAACGGATCACGTTCTACTTCAATACCAGCTTCTAGCAATTCTGCAATAATTTCCGAAACTCCAGCACCCTCAGATAGGAAAATGTTTACATTGCCGATTTCGTCCATAATTGCTCGTAGACGTGAAGCCTCCACGTCCAAATCAAAGCTAATCTCAGGAATATATACCGCATGAATATCCCAACGTTCTGGGGATAAACCAGCAGATGGTACCCAAGTCTGCTCCTGATGCCACTTGCGATAATCAGCAGCAGCTTGCGCGGTAAGATAACCGCAGTTACGTCCCATCACTTCATGAATAATTAACATACGTGGATTAGAACGATGTTCACCAATAATATTTTGCGCATACTGCGCTGCCTGCTCAGCAGCAGTCCATGCACCTAAAGACTGACGAATAGGCACAATATCGTTGTCGATAGTCTTTGGCAAACCTACCACGGTAAGCTCATAGTTATTCTCGTGTAGGTAAGCAGCCAAATCTGCTGCAGTAGTATTAGTATCGTCACCCCCAATTGTGTGCAATACGTCCACACCTGCCTGCCGTAGATTCTCTGCCGCTACTTCTAGCGCATTTTCTCCAGGCTTAATTAGTCCACGATCTACCAAATTTTGCGAATTAGTGAGCTTAACGCGCGAATTACCAATAGGCGAACCACCAAAATCGCGCAAAATTGCAGCATTAGCTCGCGCCTGCTCATCAAAAACCACGTAATTATTGGTCAGTAGACCATGATAACCATACTGATAACCAATAATTTCAATACTAGGATCATGCTTATGATAACGCTCAATTAAATCTCCCACTGCAGTAGAAAGACAAGGAGCAAAACCACCAGCAGTAAGCAGAGCTACACGACGGACGTTCATCCGATTCCTTCCCATAGAAAATGTTAATTTTATTGTTTATAAAAGAATTACCAGCTTAAAACCTTAGGAACACCTTTTAAGGAATTAACCCAAAATCTGAGCAACTTGAGCACTCAATGCACGCGCATCAATCGGATAGGGCAAAATTGCTCTTGGCTTAGACACCCGCGCCAACCATTCATCTTGTGGACGGGAAATCAAAATAATGTAAGGAATATCTGGATTAATTTCATCCCGAATTTTCATTCCTAAACCAATACCACCCAACTTGGCTGCTTCACCATCCAAAATCATCAGGCTAAAATCGCCCTCTTTTACTTTGATTTCTGCGCCTTCCCAAGTGGCAGCTTCCGTCCAGCGGATTTGAGGCAACCCTTTACCTACCTTGCGCCCTACCGCGTTCATAACCGCAACGCGAGTTTCCCGATTATCGGAATACACCAGCACGTCTACATATTTTTCTGAAGCAGTAGTCGTTTCGGCGTTTTGCATATGTTCCTCCACTAGAGTTTTAAGCCAAAATATAACATTATTCTACCTAGTAAAAGCCTTTGCGTAGTAATTATATGCCACCTAGATTCTTAATACTTTTCACTATCGGCGCAGTTTAGGGTAAATAGCAAGCAAAAAACGCAAATTTTCGCCATAATATGTAGTGACCTTAAATTAGCAAACAAAAGTCTTGCTTATACCAATAATTAGCTAAGGAGCAAC
>CAMCHI010000010.1 GCA_945874735.1 uncultured Arcanobacterium sp.
AAACTGGAGTGGCAGAAAAACAGAGGAAAAGCTGGGGAAGAAATGCTACGAAGTAGATTTCTAAAGCGTCTAGACCGCGCGTGGTGAGAGTAGCTACTTGCGAAGTATTATCGTTGGCTAACCAGCGTTCACCCAGATTTCCGCTGTGCTGTATTACTTTTTGCCGTAAAGTAGCAATTACTTTTAGAGCTGAGCGGTGTCCGATAGAATTTTGCAAGTATTGCAAAAGCATTTTTCCGCAGAAAATCAGGGCGATACCGGTGATACTTCCTAAGAGTTTAGGAGTAAAAAAGTTTTGATTAATTTGATTTAAGTTTTCGCTATGGGAAGCTAAGTAGAAGACATCAGAGAGCGCGGAAGCAATTAGAATGATTTGCCCTGCTGTTAAAAGGGATAAACAAAATCCAGTCACTACGAGAAATAAAATGTAATAGCGGGTTTCTTGCGCATATTTCATTAAGCGCGGATCAAATGGACGCAAGGTTGCCCTTTCCAAGTAGGTGACACGAAAAGTATAGGTGGTGCTGATGCAGGATATATTTATACCCTAGCCCTAAAGTGTTTTAACTTTTTAATTTTAGGTATTAAGACCTGTTAAGTTCCACTTTATTTACATAAAACTTAGCGGAAAGAAGAAAACGGGTTAAATTTAGAAAAGAAAAGGAAAAATAAGAAACATTAGATGAAAATAGGTGGTTACGAATTTTGGTTTTCGTAACCACCTATTTTTAGTAGTAAGGAGTCAAAACCTAGGTTTATACTCCAAGTTTTTAACCCACTTTCTCAAATGAGCGAATTTCTGTAGGGTGTAATCCCACGTTCTCATCTGGAATGTTGTCTACCGAGATTCGCTTAGAGAATACCCAATAAGACCAGAAAGTGTAGCTAAGTACGATAGGCACAAAGATTACTGCCGCAATCAACATTACGGTGTGAGTAGGGGCAGTAGCAGATGCCTGTACTAGAGTTAGGTTGTAGGCGGGGTGAATTATCGACTTTAGAGCATTAGCGCCAAAGGTGCTGAAGATAAATACCACAGCCACAGCTAGAGCAGCAAAATGTACAAAGAATGCTGGTTTTTCTTTACCGATAAAGGTAAGGAAAAGAGCCGCAATCAAGAGCAGTGCTGCAAGTAGAAGTGGAATCCACGATAGTGGGGATACTGCAAATTGTAGCTGACCCCAAATTGCCCAAACGGCAGTTAGTGCAGTAGATACTAGCGCAGTCTTGGTGGCTAGTTGTAGTGCACGCTTAGAGAAATCGCCGCTGGTCTTAAGAGCTAGCCAGAGTGCTCCATGATTTAGGAACAAAGAGGCTACTACTAGACCGCCTAAAATGGTGAATGGGGTAAGTAGGGAGAAGAAACCGCCAGTTAGGTAGTGCTTAGCTCCTTCAGTAAGTGCAGTTTCTACTGCTTCTACTGGTACAGCCACAAATTCACCATTTATGTAGTGTCCTACTTCGATGCGGGTACCTTGTACTAGGTTGGCAAATGCTACACCCCATAGGATAGCGGCTACCCAAGCCACTCCAGTATGGAGGCAATCCCAAGTGTTGCGCCACTTATCGGAATTAATCTTGCCACGCCATTCTAGCGCGCAGATACGCACGATGAGCATAAGTAGTACTGCCACTAATGCGGTGTACATTCCCGAGAACATAGTGGCATACCATTCTGGGAATGCAGCAAAGGTAGCACCACCCGCAGTTAGTAGGAATACTTCATTTCCGTCCCAGTGTGGGCCAATTGTGTTGAGTAGGAGTCGGCGTTCTTTATCGTTTTTCGGTAGTACTTTAAGTAGCATACCAGCGCCAAAGCCGAAACCTTCTAGGGTTACATAGCCGATCCATAGCACGATAATGAGGATGAACCAGATTAACTGCAATAATGAAAGTTCCATTGTTCGCTATTCCTTTCTATCCTCAGTAAACGAAGCTCAACTTGGCGCCTGGTTCGTTGGCGTCAATTACTTCGGTCTTGATTTCTTTATTAGGATTAATGCCTTCTGTCGCGTAGCGCTTAACTAGCACAAACCAAACTACACCCAAAATTGCGTATAGCAAGGTGAAAGCAATCATGGAAATCCAAATTTCTACAGCAGAAACCGTCTGCGATACACCAAAATCAGTGATTTGGTGAATTAGATCTGCTGGAGTGGTAGTTTCCATTGGTTGCTTAGTGAAGTTTGGATAAACCACGAATGGCTGACGACCCATTTCGGTAAGAATCCAGCCGGCAGTGGCTGCTAGGAAAGGAGCTGGGATAGTCCATACGAAAGCCTTTGCTAGCGACCGCTTGGCAATTAGACGGTCACCGCGTAGTAGCCATAATCCTAGAACTGCCAAAGCAGTGGATAGGAAACCGAGTGCCATCATGATACGGAAAGTGTAGAAAGCTACAAAGATATTCGGCATATAGTTACGGTCTGCTCCGTAAGTATCTGCGAAGTAATCTTGGAACTTTTGGTTAATTTCATCTGCTCCGATTAGCTTTGATTCTGGGCCACTGAAGTGGTTGGTTACCATGAAAGATTCTAAGCCTGGGATTGGTAGTTTGACTACGGAGTCCTCAGTTAGTTCAGAACTTAATAGGAGTAGACCCAGCTCAGAAGATTCTTCAGAGTGAGCAATACCCATAGCTGCAATCATCTTAGTGGGCTGTTCATGATAAATATGCTGTCCCATAAAGTGACCAGTATTAATTACTAGGAAAGAAGAAATAATCATAGTAATTAAACCGAAGCGTGCAGCTGGTTTCCATAGTTCGCGTGCTTCTTGTTCGTTACCTTTCTTTACTGACTTCACAATCCACCAGATAGATATACCGGCAATTAGTGCACCAGCTAGAAGGAGAGAAGAAGTAATGGTGTGCGCGAAAGTGTACATGGAAGTAGCCGAGAAGATTACCTTAAAGAAGCCACTTGCGCCGTCTAGTTCTGCACGTCCAGTTTCAGGGTTGAATACTGCACCTACTGGATTTTGCATAAAGGAGTTTGCTGCCAAGATGAACAGGGCAGAAATATTAGTGCCGATAGCAAAGAGCCAAGCAGAGAGAGTATGAAGTTTAGGAGAGATGCGTCCGCGTCCGAATATCCACATTCCTAGGAAAGTAGATTCTAGGAAGAAAGCTAGGAGAGCTTCGAAAGCTAGAGGAGCACCAAAGATATCGCCTACGTAGCGAGAGTATTCAGACCAGTTCATACCGAATTGGAATTCCTGCACAATACCCGTTGCAACGCCTAGAGCGAAGTTGATTAATAGGATTTTGCCAAAAAACTCTGAGAGCTTTAACCATGTTTGATTGCCACTCTTGAGCCATTTGGTCTGCATAAGAGCTACCAATGGAGAGAGTCCGATGGTGAGCGGTACCAAAACAAAGTGGTAAACCGTGGTAATACCGAACTGCCACCGAGCTAAGTCGAGAGCGTCTAGCACTTAACCACCTTTCGTAGACCTGAGTGTGTAAAGGAGCTATCGTTTACAGAAAAATTTTTTGATTTAGCAAATATAGTTGCGTGTAAAATTTTTATGTTTGGATAGCTATAAGTAAGGTGTAAAAATTATCAGTTTTTACTCCCTATAACTATGTGTCTATGTTCCCTTATTTTTTACAGTTTTTCCATTAGAAATGAGGATTTTTGGGTACAAAGTATTATTTTTTAGAGTTTTTCTTGATATTCTTTGGTTTTAGTGGCACTATGTCGCTAACGTATTTAGCGCACTTTTCTGTTTCTTAAATCTTAAAGCGCTCTTTGTGAGAAAAAATAAGCTGTTTAATGCGAGCTTCTGTAGGCGCAAGGTGTAAAATACTTTTGACGAGATTATCGATGGCATCGAGTCGATTGTTTTAATACCTGTGCGCCGCATAGCGAGCTGCCGGATTAAAACTAATTAGAGAGCTTTTGTTGTTAGTTTTCGTGTGCACTTGTGTGTTCGTTGTTTTAAGCTAATGACACAGAATTGAATAAGGTAACTTTAGCGGGTGTTTCGATGCGCACTTGCAAGTTAGCTTTGAGGAGTACCCATGTCGGGGGAAGAAAAAAACGAAGCACCACTGGGTGTGACGGCAGAACTTGGGCAAGATGCGCAGGTTGTCAAAGAGGGTAAAGCAGAAAAAACTACTACCCGTCGGCGTAGCACTACGCGCGCAAAGCGTGGTAAAGCAGAAGTGAATGAAACTGTGGCTGCTTCTTTATCTGAATTGGCAGAAACTACTCAGGAACGAAAAGAAGTTAAGACTAGAAAACGAGTAGTAAGCCCAGTAAATACCGTAGATATTGAAGAAGTGAAAACGGGTAAAGAAACCGTTGTAGTGCCTAACCAATCTGTAGCTAAGACTGTGAAAACTAGAGGGGTAGTATCTCGGCAAAATAAAACAAATAGTGGCAGTCTTTTTGAGGTTGCTACTTCCGAGTCAAAGCCAGTTGCAGAGCCAACAAATAGTGTTCCTAATTTAAAAGCTAGTGCCAGTATTAGTTTTTCTGCCAGTGATGATACCTTCACTGTTGCTCCTCGCGCAGAAATTACCCCAGCTCCGATGACGATGCTTTTGTTCCAAGAGCCAGATGTAAATCGGGCTATTCGTGCCCGCAGAACTCGCAGGGAAGAAAATAATTTAGCAGAAAATACGGCAAATGAAGATGTAGCTGGCGATGCTGAGGTGGAAACCTCTGCGCATAATACTTCTTTAGCAAGTGTTTTAACAGAAACTCCTCGTAAATCACGACGCGGATCGCGTGGAGGTAGAGGTACTGATGAAGTTAAGAAACTAGCAGATAAAGCTGTGACTACTGCAGAAGATGCAGAAGAAAACGAGCCTCTAGTAGCAGATACTGCTAATGATACACAGCCGGTATTAAAGAGAGTGCGCAAACGTAAGACCCTAGTTGCTGCTGAAGGCGAAAATGCTGAAGCAGTAGAAAATATGGGAAGTGAAGAAAGCATTGAAACCACGGTGCGCCGTCGCCGTCGGCGCAATGCTGGTGAAGTTACTGATGAAGTAGAAGCTCCTAAAGGTTCTACCAGACTGGAAGCAAAACGTCAGCGTCGTAAAGAAGGACGTGAAGCAGGTCGTAGACGCTACAGTATTACAGAGGCAGAATTTTTAGCGCGCCGAGAATCGGTGGATCGGCAAATGCTGGTACGTGAACAAAACGGGCTAAACCAGATAGCCGTAGTAGAAGACGGGGTACTAGTTGAGCACTATGTGGCACGTCATACGCAATCCTCTATGGTGGGGAATGTGTATTTGGGACGTGTGCAAAACGTATTGCCGTCTATGGAAGCAGCTTTCGTAGATATTGGTAAAGGACGAAATGCGGTACTCTATGCAGGCGAAGTTAATTGGGAAGCTGCTGGTTTAGAAGGAAAACCGCGTAAAATTGAAGATGCTTTAAAGTCTGGCGATGTAGTACTAGTGCAAGTAACTAAAGACCCAATTGGACATAAAGGCGCTCGCTTAACTGGGCAAATTACTTTAGCTGGACGTCATTTAGTGTTAGTGCCTAATGGAGAAATGACAGGTATTTCCAGACGACTCCCCGAGAAAGAACGCACTCGTTTGAAGCGGATATTAAAAGAAGTAGTGCCCGCTGAACATGGGGTTATTGTGCGTACCGCAGCAGAAGGTGCCACGGAAGAACAGCTACATAGTGATATTACCCGTTTGGTGAAAGCCTGGAAAGACATTGAAGCTAAATCTAAGAGCTCTAAGAATGCTCCGTCTTTACTTAAAGGCGAACCAGAACTAGCGGTGCGAGTAGTGCGCGATGTGTTCAACGAAGACTTCAAGCAATTGCAAGTCGAAGGTGATAACGCTTATGAAACCATTGCGGAGTACGTGCAAGAACTATCTCCAGAACTGAGTGAACGAGTAGTTAAGTGGGAAGAAAAACGAGATATTTTTGCTACTTATCGAGTAGATGAGCAGTTACAGAAAGCTTTTGACCGTAAAGTTTATTTGCCATCTGGTGGTTCATTGGTGATTGATCGTACCGAAGCCATGACGGTAATTGACGTAAACACCGGTAAGTTTACTGGCTCGGGCGGTACGCTGGAAGAAACAGTTACACGTAACAATTTAGAAGCTGCCGAGGAAATCGTGCGTCAGTTACGGTTGCGCGATATTGGAGGCATTATCGTAATTGACTTTATTGATATGGTGTTGGAAGCTAATCGTGATTTGGTATTGCGTCGCCTGATTGAATGTTTGGGACGTGATCGCACCCGTCATCAAGTAGCTGAAGTTACTTCTCTGGGCTTAGTGCAAATGACTAGGAAGCGTGTAGGGCAAGGTTTAGTGGAGGCTTTCTCTACCGTATGTGAATGCTGCGAGGGACGAGGATATATTAGTCACGAACAGCCAGTAGAACGTGAATTTATTGATAGTGCGTTCAAGAAAGAAGCCGGAAAAGCAGAAGCGGAAAAAGGAATAGCTGCTGCTAAGGAATTAGAGGAAGCTGATAAGGAAGCAAAACAGGCTGAAGTGAAAGCAGCTTTAGCTAATATTGCTGCTGCGGCTAGTAAACATCATGAAGAGGGACTAGCTGAGGCGATAGCGCTGGAAACTGAAGGTCAAGCTAGCGCAGGAGCTAATGCTGACTCTGGGGAAACCGATTTTGCTTTACCGGAAAATACTGCCGCTGGAAAAGTTGGAAAAGGCAGGAAAGAACGTCGGAGAAGTAATGGGGGAGTAGAGAGTGCTGCAACTGCTACTACGCCTTCGCAAGCGGTAGCTACCGCAACTAAGAAAGTAGAAAAGACGGTAAAGCGCACCAGACGAGTTAGCTCTTCTGGTACTATCACTCCTAAGGCTAGTGCTCCGCAAGCAGATGCCTTGGGAGATATAATGACACTTCCGCTTAATTAAGCATAGATGTGGCGATTATCGCCATTTCCTAGTTTGATACTGTAAGTGTTTTTGCAGTAAGCTGTTGTGTCGGCGCGTTATTAGTGCCGTGTAGTTTTTCCTAATACATATATAGATTTGTATATGTATCCGTACGAAAGAGATGAGCAGAACGTGGTTTACGCGATTGTGAAGGTAGGCGGTCGCCAAGAAAAGGTATCCGTCGGATCCATTCTCGTTGTGGACAAGTTGGCAGGCGAAGCTGGCGAGAAGGTCGAGCTCGAGCCAATTATGCTCGTCGACGGCGACAAGATCACCACTGCCGCTGATGGCATTTCCGCAAAGGTGACTGCTGAGATTGTACGCGACGAAAAGGGACCAAAGATTTCCATCGTTAAGTACAAGAATAAGAGTGGCTACCGTAAGCGCCAGGGTCATCGTCAGAAACTGACCCGTTTGAAGGTTACTGGAATTAAGTGATCTTAAGATCTTTCCGTTCAACGAGCTTATAAAGTAAGAGAGCAGGTCAGAAAATGGCACATAAGAAGGGCGCGAGCTCTACTAACAATGGTCGCGATTCTAATGCTAAGCGCCTTGGCGTGAAGCGTTTCGGTGGTCAGTTTGTAAGTGCAGGCGAAATCCTAGTTCGTCAGCGTGGTACTCATTTCCACCCAGGCGAAAACGTAGGACGCGGCAAGGATGACACCTTGTTTGCACTAGCTGAGGGCACTGTAGAATTTGGTGTTCGTCGTGATCGTCGAGTAGTGAATATCGTTCTCGCAGACGCATAAGAACTTGTTAGTTCATAACTTAAAATGACTTCTAGGGTGGGGAGCTTAGCTCTCCACCCTAAGTTTTTCTGGCAGATATTGTTTACTATGTAGCGCATAATTTTATCTTTGCTTAATTTTCTTAACTACTTGGTAGACTTAAATTCACCGTTTATTACCAGCACACTATTAAAAGGACAAAAATGGCTAGCTTTGTAGATAGAGTTACTTTACATTTAGAAGCCGGAAAAGGTGGTAATGGGGTAGCCTCTGTGCGGCGGGAAAAGTTTAAGCCACTCGGTGGGCCTGATGGAGCTAATGGTGGGCATGGCGGCAATATTATTTTGCGAGTAGACGGGCAAGAAACTACTTTGCTGCATTTGCATCACAGCCCGCATTTAAAAGCAGAAAATGGTGGGCAAGGTGCTGGAGATTTACGGCATGGTAAACGAGGACAAGATTTAATTGTGAGTGTGCCAGATGGCACGGTAGTGAAAGACTTAGAGGGCAATATTCTAGCTGATTTAGTGGGCTTTGGGGCAGAATATATTGCGGCTCAAGGTGGGCAAGGTGGTTTAGGGAATGCGGCTTTAGCTTCTCCTAAGCGGCGTGCTCCTGGTTTTGCCTTGTTAGGTGACGAGGGCGAGAAATGCGAAGTTGTTTTAGAGTTGAAATCGGTGGCAGATGTGGCTCTGGTGGGTTATCCCAGTGCGGGTAAGTCCTCTTTGATTGCGGCAATGAGCGCTGCCCGTCCAAAAATTGCTGACTATCCTTTTACCACTTTAGTGCCGAATTTAGGCGTGGTAGAAGCTGCACAATACCGTTACACTATCGCAGATGTGCCAGGGTTGATTCCAGGAGCTTCTGAAGGTAAAGGTTTAGGCTTAGAGTTTTTACGTCATATTGAACGCTGTGCTACTATCGTGCACGTTTTAGATTGTGCGACTTTAGAGCGGGGCAGGGATCCGTTATCTGATTTAGATCAGATTGAAACCGAGTTAGCTACTTACGCTAAGCAAGTACCGCCTATTGAGGGAAGAATTCCTTTGATGGAACGTCCACGTGTGGTGGTATTAAATAAGGTGGATGTGCCAGAAGCGCGTGAATTGGCAGAATTTGTGTTAGCAGACTTGAAAGCGCGTAAATTGCCGGTATTTGTGGTGTCGGCAGTATCGCATGAAGGCCTCAAAGAATTAGCTTACGCTTTGGGGCATGTAATTGAGCGAGTACGTGAGGTAGAAGTAGCAGCAGAGCAAGCTGTAGAACGTCCAGTGTTGCGTCCAATGGGACGACAAGTTAATGATTCTTTTACCGTGGATTATCGTCAGGAAAATGGGCAATCTTTCTTCCAAATCCGAGGTGAGAAACCGGAGCGTTGGGTGCGGCAAACCGATTTTTCTAATGACGAAGCAGTGGGTTATTTAGCAGATAGGTTAAATAATTTAGGCATTGAAAAGGCTCTCCTTAAAGCCGGTGCTCGAGCTGGGGATATGGTAGTGATTGGCCCAGCTGAGGGAGGCATGATTTTTGATTGGGAGCCAACTATGGCTACTGGTGCGGAGTTGTTAGGGCCGCGTGGCACGGATTTGCGTCTACAAGAATCAAGTCGTCCTACTCGTAAAGAAAAGAAAGACGCTTATCATGAGATGATGGACGCGAAAGCAGCAGCGCGTGCTGAATTATGGACGGAACGGCAAGCTGGGCAATGGATTGATCCGCAAAAGCTAGATAATTCTATCGTAGATGATACGGGTGAAGTTATTTAACGCCGATTAGTAGCTCTTATATAGATGAGGGTGCTTTACTACACTCAGTGCTTTATAGTTAGAGATGTGCCTTGCAATAGGATAGAATGTCGTAAATATATTCTATAAATCTTTATTGGGTGATTTTGTAAGTTACCTTAGCTTAACTGGTAGCTTTGCCATAGGAGGATAATATGGCGATCAAGTTCGCGGTATCGCAGCGCGCTGTGCACGATCCTGCTCCGCTCACTTTTTTGGATACAGAACTTGCTCTAGATACCACTATTGAAATTCCTATTGGTTTTGATTTAACTATGCTGGGTGCACAACCTATTGAAGTGCCAGGTGAGTATGGGCCGGAAGCAATGACGGCTGCCTTGAACTATCCACGTTTCGTAGCAGCGGTGCAGGCTGCCTTGCATGGTGAGGTGGATTTTGTTTATTTGGATCATGGTTTTCATGTAAAAGAGGAGCGTAATACGCCTGCTTCCCAGCTGGATGGGGTAAAAGTAGCTAATAAGTTAGCGGAAGTAGTAGATCAGGGTGGTTTGTGTGTAGAGTTTCCGTTAGCTCCGCAAGCTGGAGGATTGGAAGCAGTAGCGAACTTTTTGCCTAATTTTGCTGGTCCGAAGATGATTTCTGTAGATATTAAATCGGATACTGATTTTTCTGCAGTGGCTAATTATGCAAAGAAAGTACGTGCAGCTAATTGTCGGTTAATGTTACTGGTTAATGAAGCGAAGCTGGTAGAAGATCATGCATCTATTTTGGCAGAGCTGGGCGATATTATTTTGTTGCGCCTAAAGGATAAAGAAACCACGCGTAGGTTGCGTTTCTTATTGTATGCTCAAGCGGAAAAGTTGGGGCGTAAGGTAGAAGTGTATATAGCGCTGGGAGTGGTTATTTCTGCTACTTTGCAGGCTGCTAAAGAACGAGCGATGTTGATTTCGGAATTAACGCGCGAGCCGGTGTTTCCGCATCTGCCCAGTGTTATCGGTACGGTTTATGATATTGCTGATGAGGTAGAGAGCTGGGTGACTTATGGAGCTATTGACGGTATTATTTTTGCTCCAGCTTCTATGCCTGCTGATTTAGCTTCTATTTTGCGGGGAGTGTTGCCGTTAATGCAAGAACGGCATCGTTTAATGCAATAAGGTGTTGTTTAACCTAGTGTTTAGTCTTTTTATGGTTAAAAACTAGGGTGGAAAACTATTAAAAGTTTTCCACCCTAGACCAGGAAAGTAAATTAAAATTAGTGCAGTATTTTTACTCGGATTTTAGTTGTGCGCGCACTTCATCCATGTCGATATTGCGTGCTTGATTGAGTAGTTCGCTAATTGCGTTTTTGTCTAGTGCGCCTGGCTCTGCGTATAGCACGATATTGTCACGGAATACCATTACGGTAGGAATGGAACGAATGTTGAAGGCACGTGCTAGTTCTTGCTGAGCTTCAGTGTCAATTTTTCCGAAAACTACATCTGGGTGTTCTTCAGATGCGGCTTCAAATACTGGGCCAAATTGCCGACATGGTCCACACCAAGCAGCCCAAAAGTCTAAAATTACAATTCCTTTTTCTACAGTTTCGTTAAAGTTTTCGCTAGTGACTTCAATTGTCGCCATAGTTTCCTCATTTCTAATACCGCGTCAGCGGCAAACATTTAGTTTAGTTTTAGCAAGTTACTACAATAATGTACTACTAAATGTGACTTTATAATGCAAGCATACACTAGGTGTGCTGCAGAAAAGTACATTGCTAAGAACTTCGCTAACGACTCCCGTCTTTTTTGGAATCTTTACAATATATTAAACGATTGTGAAGCTAGAAAAAATCCCAGTGTGATCCAGTTAATAAAATTGCCGGAAATAGAGTGATTTTATTTTCAAAGCGAGTTAGTGCTGTTGAGCGCGCTATTATAGTGTAGATATTTACCTGTAAAGCAGTTAAGGATTTTATATGATAACCACCAGTGCTTCGGCTAAGGACAAGGAAAGTAAAAAACCGCGTCGAATCGGAGTAATGGGCGGTACTTTTGACCCCATACATCATGGACATTTAGTGGCTGCTTCAGAAGTACAACACCGTTTTGCGTTAGATGAAGTAATTTTTGTGCCAACGGGCACTCAACCATATAAAAAAGAGCGAAAAGTTAGCCCTGCCGAACATAGGTATTTAATGACCGTAATTGCCACGGCTTCCAATCCACGATTTTCAGTATCTCGAGTGGATATAGATCGGGGAGGAATTACTTACACTATCGACACTTTGCGGGAACTGCAAGCACAATATCCAGATGCAGAATTATTTTTTATTACCGGCGCAGATGTGATTCCGCAAATCATTGGCTGGAAAGACGCCTCTGAATTATCGGAACTTGCTTATTTCGTAGGTGTTAATAGGCCAGGGCATGAGATAGAGCTAGGTAATATTGGCGATTTACGTTTTGAGGTTTTAGAAGTACCAGCTATGGCTATTTCCTCTACTGAAATTAGGGATCGAGTCGTACAAAACCGTCCTGTGTGGTATTTAGTACCAGATGGAGTAGTACAACATATTCACAAATACTGTTTATATTCATCCTTATATGTAAATTAGATAGGTTAATTGAGCGGAAATTGGGTAGAATGTAACCATATTCTGTAAATTTGGAAGGAATTCGTATGAGTGAGACTCCTCGTCTATCTCGTAAAGCATTGCGGGAACAGGGAAAGCTGACGGTACGTCCAGTAGATGCGCCGGCTTTAACCGAAACGCAAGAATTACGGTTACGCCGTCCTACCCGTAAAGAAATGCGGGAGGCAGAGCGGGCAGAACGAGAGCAGAATTTAGAGCTGGAGCGAGTTTCTGGGTTAGCTAGCACTGAGTCGCAAGACTCTCCGGTGGCAGAAGCTCCTATTTTTCCGCAGCGCACTTCCGTGTTTGATCGTTTCGTTGATGATACAGACACCGCAGAAAACACTTCGATTTCTGAGTCGGAAGAAGTAGCTGAAGTTGCTAAAAATAGTGTAGATGCAGCGGAAGAAACGACCCTAGCAGTAGAAAATGCGCCGGAAGAAAACGTGGTAGCAGAGCCAGAAGTGGCAGTAGAGGCAGGACAAGATACGGCAGAAGTAGATGATTTTGCCCAGCTATTTGAAGAAGAGTCTGTTGAAGCAGATGCGGAAACAGGTAATTCTTTGCGTGACCGTTTCTTTTCACGGTTAAGAAGCGCAGAAAACGAAAAGACTGATTCGGCTTTTGCTAATCCAGAACATACTGCTGAAACAGAATTAGCTTTAGAAGCGGTTGAAGTAGACGATACTGCCTTGGAAGCTCCTGTTGTGCCAAGTGATGAAGCTGAAACTGAGGTGGAGGTAGAAGAAGTTGAAGTTTCAACTGAACTGCCAGCTGAACCGGTTGTAGAAGAAGATGCTGAAACCGGTGTAGATATTGCACAGGCGGAAGTTTTAGAAACTGAAGTAGCAGCAGAGGAGTTGCAACCAGAAGCAGAAGTAACGGTAGAAGCAGCCGCCGTATCTAAGTGGTCATGGTTTATTTTTATCGTGATGGCTTTGATTGTGGCAGTGGTGGGTTACTTAGCCGGCTCATGGATTCACAATACGTTTATTGTTGGTTCTACTAGCGCTTTAGAATTAGTGGTTACGGTAAAAAGTTTGTTGTAACCTACAGAATTTAATTTAGCGACTATAGTTCTTAATTTTTATATTGCAGAGAGCTATAGTCGCTAAATTCTTTTCAGCAGAGGCAATGCCGGTAAAATTATTAGCTTCGGCTTTGGATGCGTAAAATTGTAGGAAGAAGTTTTGTTTTAGTGTTATTTTCATTTTGCTAAAACAAAATGAGTAAGGTGCAAATTTAAAGCGGTTTGCACAAAATAGAAAACTTTAAGGCAGGGTGTTATGCCAGCAACGGCAGAATCTATTGATATTACGGTAGTAGCTGCTCGGGCAGCTTCCGAGTTGAAAGCCACCTCAATTGTGGCAATTGACGTGGCAGATCGTATCGTTTTAACCGATGTATTTTTAGTGCTTTCTGGTTCTACTGAACGGCAAGTGCGCGCTATTGTAGATGCAGTAGAGGAAGCAGTGGAAAAGGCGGGATATCGACGGTTACGTCGTGAAGGATTAGAAGGAGAAGCGCACTGGGTACTGCTCGACTTTGGTGACATTATGGTGCACGTACAGCAAGATGAAGATAGGGAATATTACGCTTTAGAAAAGCTGTGGGGAGATTGCCCAGTAATCGAGTTGCCAGCAGATATTACTGCCAACCCAGAAGGAGAAGCCTCTCCTTTACTAAACTATTTTGATTTTAGTGACTTGGGAAATAGTTAGTCTGTACTGGAAATTAGTGAAAATTTTGCACAGTTTAGCTACTTGCTCAGAGGAAAAGGGGTAGGTGCAACGGGTGCATGAATATGTTAGGTAAAGTAAATAGCTAGGAGTGGAAGTGAAGTTTAAGCGTATCGTGTTTTGGCGACATGGGCAGACGGATCAAAATTTAGAAGCACGTATCCAAGGCACTACTGACAATCCGCTTAACGAAACAGGATTAGCACAAGCTCGCCTAGTAGCTCCAGAGGTTGCTAGCCTAGGTATCACTAAAATCGTGGTTTCAGATTTAATACGGGCACAACAAACAGCAGCTACCGTAGCAGAGATTTTAGGAATTACTCCGATAGTTGATGCACGTTTGCGGGAGCGTTGTTATGGTTTATGGGAAGGAATGACAGCTGCGGAAATTAACGAAAAGTGGCCAGAGGAGTTTGCTGCTTGGCGCAATGGGCATCAGCCAGTAGGTATGGGGATTCAGACTCGCAGTGAAGTGGGAGCTAATTTTGTACAAGCTGTACAAGAACAGGTGGCGATCGCTGATGAGGGAGAAGTGTTACTTTTTGTGGCACATGGTGGCTCTATAGTGAATGGTATTATTACGCTACTTGGTTTAGACCCAGAAACTTGGGTGGGAATACAAGGTTTAGACAATTGCCGTTGGGCACTTCTAGAGGAACGTCCGGGCGTGCACCCAGGCTGGAAGTTGCGCAGTTATAACCGCACTACCGCTGATCCAGACGAGTTAGAAAATATCTGGCGATAGCAGTGAGCGGTTTCACCGCCTAATTTTCTTAAGGACTTGTGTTAAAGAGAAGCTAGTAGCTATCATTATTAAGTCCAACGGGGCATTGGCGCAGTTGGTAGCGCGCTTCCATGGCATGGAAGAGGTCAGGGGTTCGAATCCCCTATGCTCCACAGTCCCTCCCCCTTTACGCTGATACAGTGCGTGAAGGGGGTTTGTGTACCCTTGGGCATTTGGGGTTATAGCTTATGTGTTTGGGTGGTATCTCTGTAGAACGGATAGAGAAAGAATCTGCTAGATAGTTTTGGTGAAGTAGTTATCTCAACACTCTTTTATTTCTTTGGGGCACTTTTGTTTTTTACCGCATATATGGAATTTTCTTGGAAAAGTTGAAGTATTATAGCTCTCTACAATACTCGCTGATGCAATTTTAATTACTCTGATTAGTCAGATTTAGAGGTATTGTAATTGAAGAATTATTTTGTTTTGCTCTGTTTAAGAGTTGTTGAGTTGATTTTGTGGTACGCAAGAATATCCGGAATTTATAAAATCACGTGCTGGTTTTGTATCTCCGTTTTTTATTGGGTCAAGATTGTCTTTTAGAAATATAGCATAGTCTGGAAACATAGAGATTTCTGGTTTTTTAGGGAATTCTTCTAAAGTGGTGATAGCTATATTTAAACGAGATGTATTGTTGTTTTCTTGTGCAATCACCGCTTCTTTTAGCCATGCACATTGCCATTGTACTAAAGCATCTGATTTGAAAAAGCCTGGTTCATACCAAACTGGTTCTATTTCGATTATGTTATTGTTGGCAGTGCGTGCTTGTTTTTGGGCTTGTACTTGCATGAGTTGTTGAGATATTTCGCTGAAAGAGTGCTCAGAGTGGAAAGTTGCGTTTGTAGGTAGTGAATATTGGGTGGCAATTTCTTGCATTTCTTTAGCCATTTGATTTTTAGAATCTTGGAGATTAGCTTTTAGAGTTTGTTCCGCTTCGATTATTGTTTGAATATTAGGGTTTGTTGTGTCGTCTATAGAAATTGAATTTGAGTGGAATATTGCCAATATAGATATTCCAAGAATACTTGAAATAGTAGTTAAAGATATAAGGGTTTGTTTATTGTTTTTTCTCATGATTTCATTTCCTTAACTTGTTAAAAAGATAAAGTGCCACTAAAAGGCATGGGACTAGGATCTGGGCAATAAGAGCCACGAGTGTTTATTTTGAAGTAAGTTGCATAATTTCCTGCAGTGCCTCCGGTATTAGGAAAAGTGCCAGATCCATTTTGTCCACGGAAAGTTAATTTGGTGAACTGTTGATTATTGGAAGAATATCTATGGTTTCTGTTTTAGCAAATGTGTCTGTTGTTAAACCAAATATGGCAAAGCATGCAATTATTATTAGTAATGTAAATATGATTTTTCATAGCATATTATCCTCATTGATAACTAATTTACAATATATATTATGATATACATTACTTTATTTTTAAATAAAGTTTCAAATTTTTGAAAAGTTTCTGAAATTATTTTCATAAAATTTGCGTGAAGTGATATACAGTGTGGTAGGTGTAGTGAAAAATTGTAAACGAATAATTCTTGAGTTATCAGCTAAAATGCAGTGTTTCATTTGTGGTTAGCGTTAGATTTTTTAGAAAGTGTAAGTAATAATTGAGTAGGAAATAATACAACTCATTATTTATAGCAATGGTGTGTTAGTGAGTTTTACTTATTTCCATATCCTGATCAATACAATGATGTAGAAAGGGTGCATATTATGAAGCGTTCCCATATTGCTGTATTAACAGCTATAGCCTTTCTTATGGTGGCAGGTTCTGCCGCATCTGCTATTTCATATAGCGGTTCAAAGTACGGACAGTACACGTATACGTCTGGAACATTTATATCTATTAAGGATAATGCGGCTGATGGAAGATTTCCGGTGGTACGTTATAAATATGCCGGAGGAACGCAAGAGGCGGCAATAGCAAATAAGCATGGGTATGGAGCAACTGTTACCAAAAATGCGCCTAGTAAAATTACAGCAATTCGACCTTGTATTTCAAGACCGGCTCCACAGCCAGTAGAGTGTGGTGGTTGGATATACTGAGTGAGTTTAAAAAATGCGGTATCAAAATTTTATGCAGCGTTTTGCGGCTACTGGCGCGGCTTTCTTTTTAGTTATTTGCTTTTTTATACTCACAGCCATTGGATTAGAACTTGAATACCGCCATAATTTTGCGAACTTGCGTTCCCCAATGTATACAACCACGGAGGAGAACGCAAGCTTAGCGTATCGGATAGATGCAACTTTTATTGATAAGAAGCAAGTTGGGATATTGGAAGTCGCACCAGTTACCAACGATGCGGAAATTCCTAAAGGAATATCTCGTTGGTTAGAACCAGGGAATATCGCTATTTCTAAAAGTGCCCTACCTTATGCGGATGCATTAGAAAAAGAGTTTGGACCAGTACAAGAAATCATACAAGATACTGCCGTGCTGGAAGATGAACTAATAGTTTACTACCGGCCGGTGCAGATAGAAAGATTTTTAGATTTAGCCCGTGCAGATGATGGTGTGTATTTTTCTTCTGGATTTGCAGAAAGAGAACAAGCAGGTGCTCTTTTTGGAGATGTGACTCATGAAGATTGGGCTGATAATTTCTTAGAATTAGTAATTGTAGTATTTGCTTTCCCTTTGCTTTTCAACCTACGAGTAATGCGATCTTCGATTCATGAAACTTTACAAAATGAGATGTTCGTATTACAAAGCATTGGTGCTCCATGGCGAAAATTATTCGCTTACTCTGCTAAATATATTGCTAAACCTTATATAGCAGGTGTATTAGGAGCATTTTTGCTGTTGCTACCTTTCTGGTTAGGTTATTTACGTGTGCCTCTTACAGGATTTCGTTTACATACTCAGCTATATGTAAATAATTGGGCGTTATTATGTGCCTGGTTATTGCTAGTTATTCTGATGGCGTTTGGATATTTAGCGTGGCCAAATCGTCGTTTAACACGTTATAGATTAAATAAAAAATGGATACCTAGTACCGGAATAGGTTTAGGGCTTTTTGCAGCTGGCGTGCTTTTATCTATTATTGTTAAGTTTACCTGGGTAATACTGTCTGATACGCTCTTTTTATATTCTCTAGTAGCAGTCGTATTGCTTTTACTTGCAGGAATTCCAGCTACTTTTGCGGTGCTTTGTAATGTTGTAACAGTTTTATTTACGAAACATTCAAACAATCAGTTAAATAAAATGCTGTTAGGGTGGGTTAAAAAATATCCTTATCAAGCTTCCCGTACGGGCAGTTTTGCTGGTGGATTTATAACCGTGGGAGTAGTGTTAATTGCGTTATTCAGTATCGTCACCGATATTTCCCAAACACAAATTACGTTCCCGCAAAATATGCAAGTTGTTCAGACTGCACTAAGATGTGTGGAAAACAGTACCACTTGCGAGCAAGAAGTAGTGGAACTTATCCAAAAACAACATCCGGACGCGGCCATATATGTGGCGCGTCTAGGAGTGGGAATAGTTGAAGTAACTACTGGGAAAGTGGAAAGTGTTGCTTTAGCATCGTTTGTGCAAGAGCACCTAATATCAGAATTTGGTGAGTTAGTGCCTAGCTCTGCTGATTTTAGTTCATGGGTGCGAATATATACCGTATCGCAACAATCTTCTGATTTGTTGTCGCAGATCCGAAACTTAGAATTTAAGACGGTGCTTCCTGCTCTTTCAACTAATATAGAGGAAACTGAAGGGGCAATTAGGCAAATTTACCGCCAGCAAACTACTTGGGTTGCATTAGTGGTTATTATTTCTTTTACTTATGCGTTGTTTTCGGTATGGGTGCAATTTTCGCGTGACACCATGCATCATGCCAGAGAGTTTGCCTCTATTGCATCTTTAACCGGAAAAGTACGCACAATAGCTATTTCTATTGCGGTTAGAAACACTTTACTGAATTTGATTACAGGAGTTGCGGCTTTACTGTTGGGAATTTTTATAGTGCAAAACTTTTTAATGTTTTCAACTACTTTCATTCCATGGGATTTCATTATCAACGTGGCGGTAGTTTATTTAATTTTCATTCTTGCTCAGGCGATATTGATGTTTTTACTTATAAGGCAACAAGCCAGTAACTGGCGACCGGGAAAGAGATAAAATGAGTATTTTAGAGTGTAAAAATTTATTATGCGGGTATTCGCATCCGTTATTTCCGTCCTTGAATTTAACAATACAAGCCGGAGAAACAGTTGCGATAATGGGAAGATCCGGAATAGGTAAAACCACTTTGCTCACCACTATTTTAGGTATGACTCCACCCTTAGGAGGAGAAGTGTTGGTAGGGGAAGTGAACGTACATAAATTAAAATTTGATCAACTAGCTTTTCTTCGCTCCACCCAGATTGGCACTATTTTCCAGAATGGAGAATTGATGAGCCAATATAATGCGTTAGATAATGTGATGCTGCCACGTTTATTGTGGAATAAAAACGATGCCACGGTGGCAGAGGAAGCCGCCGCATTATTGCAAAGCCTACAAGTGGAACCTACTAGAATGGCGGTAGATTTATCTGGTGGAGAACGGCAAAGAACTGCATTAGCAAGAGCGCTTATCAATAATCCAAAATTATTATTAGCCGATGAACCTACCGGAGCGCTTGACGCTGAACTGCGTGATGAGGCTATGGATTTATTGCTTTTGCAGGTGCAACAGCGAAATTGTGGGTTGCTTTTAGTTACTCATGATCCGGCCGTTGCTACTCGTGCAGACCGGATAATCAATTTAACGGCTTGTGGTATTGCCTAGCTTTTGCTTCTCTTATATTCGGCAGGTTTTTAGGGTAAGTAATACTGAATAAATTCGAGTAGTATTTAGGGGAGCAGAATAATTCTAAAAATGCAGAAAGATTAAATAATATGAAAAAGCTGAAAGCCAAGCAGATTTGGAAACCGGTTGGAATATATTTAGGGATAGTGCTAGTTTTCTATGGGCTTTTAGTAATTGGTTTTTCTGTGCCAAACGGCAGAATTATTGATAATGTGCGAGCAGATTTATGGGCTGGACAATACGCAGAAAATTATCCTACTAATGGTTTTGGTGGGCAGCAAGACGGTTGGGGAGATTGTATCACTCTGTCTTTAGGGGTAGAACCAGTTGGGCAAGAAACTTCACCATTTTTGCGTGCTATAACTATTCCGCGCGGGCCAGATTGCAGTAAAACCGGGGATTATTTTAATGCCATGTGGAACGGTGAAAACCACTTAGCCCAGCAAGATTATGCCAGATACTGGGGTGGAGGATCAGTTCTTACTCGCATCGGTTTAGCTGCTGGAGGAGTGGCAGGAGCGCGAGTACTTGGTTCTTTATTTTTACTTTCTGCTGTAGCAAGTTTGCTGTTAATAGCGCAACGATACAAAGTGTTGCTTCCGGTGGGGGTACTGGTGGTAGTGTATGCTGGCACCTCTGATTTTTTCGGAATTTTCCCGCAGTTAGTGCACGTGCAAGCATTAGCGGCAGCTTTTATAGGTGGGGCATTAGTACTTTGGGCTAGTTACCGTAATTTGTCTACGCTGTTTTATGCATCTTTTTTTGCGGGGGCGTTCTATGAGTTTATTGATTTGTTTACGAATCCGCCTTTAGCTTTCATGCTTACTATTTTTTGTGCCGGGCTCGCGTTAGTAGGGCAAGGCAACTTTGTGGCACTTGTTAAACAAGTAGTCTGGGCGGGAATAGCTTGGATTTTAGGTTATGCATTAGTGTGGGCAGGGCATTGGATATTAGCTTTTCCGGTATTTGGAGTGCAATACACTTTACGTAAAGTATTGCGAGAAATGAATTTTGGATTTAACGCTGAATTAGCCGACGGTAGTACCACTGTGAGCGAAGTTGGTTTTGCAGGAGCAGTAGATGCCAATTTTAATTATTGGCTTACTCATACGCCAGCCTTAAAATATGTATTGCTTTGTGCGGTTATCGCCACTATTGGGTGTATTGCATACGGCTGGTGGCAACATAAATCTTTGCTACCTTTAGCTATGTTAGCTATTTTAGTGGTAATACCGGTATGGTTAGCGGTAGTACCGGGGCATTCGCAAATTCACTACTGGTTTACTTATCGAATGTTTGCGATGGGCTTTGCCGTCTTTTGTGCGACGGTAGCTGCTTTGCTATTACCGTATAGCGTTAAAACGAAATTACGGAGAAATAATAGCGAATCTGTAATAGACGGACAATAAAATTATCTAAACTAAGGCGTTAAGTATTTAAGTTAGTAGTTTTAGCTGTTAAGAATGATGTCTTTTATTTTCTCGTGTATCGAAAAGTAAAGCAGGGTAGAACTTTGAAAAAGTATTTAATACAAGAGAAAAAACGCATATTGAAATTTGCGTTTAGTTACACCGTTTTTATTACTTTCATTTGGGTTTTAGGGCGTTATCTGAATTATGTGCAGATAAGGGAGAGCCGTAAATGGGTAGATCCTAGCTGGGCTAACGTGCCAGTTGGCGGCACATTATTAGTGTTTGGCTTAGCTTTTAGTTTTAGTTTGCTGTTATTTGGTGGTCTAGGCTGGTTTAGATACCGTACAGAAAATCGGGAAGAAAATCATTTAGAAAGTAAGATCGAAAATACTCTTAGGGTAAGAGAAATAAGTAAACCGCAACTAGGATTTATTCAAAAAATTAAATCCTCAACTTTGTGCCAGTCGTGGCTGGCAGCTGCTGTAATGGGAATTTTATGGCTTCCTTATATTGCTACGCATTTACCTGGAGTAGCAGATTGGGATACTTGGTGGATTCTAAATAATCCGTTAAACGCCGCTGAAGGACATCCCTTATTCTATAATGAGCTTCTTTACCACAGTGTGTATAGCGTTTTTGAGTCTACTGGTAGTTTCAATAAAGGGTTAATGTTTTATAGTGCTATCCAAACTCTTTTAACATTGCTAATGCTGTGGGTGGCATTACATTACTTATATAAAATTACTAAAAATTCGCTGATATTGTGGGGAACGGCGTTATTTTTAGGGGCATACCCCATTGTGCCATGCTATGTAATGTATATATCGAAAGATAATTTGTTTTCTATAGCGGTAGTAGCGGTGATACCTCTCGGGTGGATATTATGGAAAACCCGTGGGAGAGAATTGCAAAATTGGCGTTTTTTCACGGTGGCTTTATTGTTGTTTTCTCTGATGGGGATTACGCGCAATAACGGGCGTTACGCAGTAATTGTCCTTTTACTGATACTAGGATTTTATTGCTTTAAGTATTGGAAACGGTTCCTGCCTTTTGCGTTGTTAGTGCTTTTTGCGGTATCGTCCCAAAATCTGATCGTGAAACACGTGTATGGTATGGAGCAAAACTTCCAAGAATCGGTGGCAGTGCCTTTACAACAATTAGGAGCAGTGATTAACACTGGTGGTGAAATAAATGCTAACGATTTAGCTTTTTTAACTGAAGTGGCTCCTTTAGAAGTATGGCATAAGTACGATCCTGTAAAAGCTGACGCGATTAAATGGCATAAAAATTTTAACCGCACATACTTAAATGAGAAACGTGGAGAATTTTTAGCGGTATGGGCACGTACTTTGCCAGGTAATTTTGCCACGTATGTGTATTCTTATCTAGATTTAATGGCACCGATTTGGATGGTGGAAACTCCGCGTGCCGCTTTCTATCCAGCTTCTGTGCCAGTAGTCATTGAACCTCCGAAACCGAAAATGGTGGAAAAATATCCTTGGTGGTGGCCTTTTAGAAGTGGATATAACTATAGTTTATTAGGGGAAAGAGCCGTTAAAGGTATGAATATGCTGGTGGAAACTACTCCAGGAATTGGGTTTTGGACACATAGTCATATTTTGTTAGTTTTTTGTGCCCTGTTTTTACGTAATGGTAAACGCTTAATCGCAGGACTGCCAGTGTATTTAGTGTTAGGTACTTTGCTTGTAGCTATTCCGTTAGCAAATTTATTGCGCTATTCTTACTTTTTAATTCCGTCCTTACCGGTATTAGCCGGTTTAGTGCTGGCAAAACAAGCTGATTTTGGTGAAGACGTGCAAGTAACTAAAATTGAGAAACTCGAGCAAATTAAGTGAATCAAGTAAGAATTCGCTACGCAGAATTTTGTAAAGTAAAACAGCGGGTTAAACAGTAGTGTTATCTTTATGTGTAGCGTGGCGGAAAATTATTAAGCGCTGTATAAGATAATTTGCGATAAAAATAGCGATCTCGATTGGGGCTTTAATAAATACTGGTAGCACATGAGGAAAAGCTGTCGCCAACCAGTTTACTAGGAAAGCTGAAATTAGCATTTGTACTATGGCCAGTAGATAGTATTGAGCCATACTCCAGCGGGTGTGATTACGAAAAACAAATCGGGAATTTAACCAGTAATTGTATAAAGAAGAAATCACGCGTGCACTAATAGTGGCCAGTAAAATAGGTTTTGTTAGTTCCAAAGTGCTAAAAAATGGTTGAAAAATAGCAAATAGCACCAGGTCTAAAGCGAAGGAAGAACCAGCTGAGAATAAAAAACGTCCTATTGTAGCTAATTCTTTGCTATTGTTACTTTTCATGCGTTTTACAATACACTACTTATAATCTTGGTTCGACTTAAGTAGCGTGTTAGGATAAATCGAATCTTTTTACTTATTTTAGAAATGAGAGTGCTTGTGGCAGAATCTGCGTTACCAAAAGTTTTGGTAATCGTGCCTTGTTTTAATGAGGCAGGAAATATCGAAACAGTGGTGGAAAGTATTAAAACCACTGGTTACGACTATATCGTGGTCAATGATTCTAGCACCGATAACTCTTTAGAAATTTTGCAAAGCAAAGGATATAGGCATTTGGCGCTCCCTATCAATCTCGGGATCGGGGGAGCGATGCAAAGTGGATACCGTTACGCTTTAGCACACGGCTATGAAGTGGCGGTGCAATTTGATGGGGATGGACAGCATCGCGCCCAAGCCTTAAAACAAGTAGTCACCCCAGTACTAGAGGGAGATTGCGATATGGTGATAGGGTCACGCTTTATAGATAATGCGGTAAAAGATAAAGAAGAACAAGGTTTCCAAAGCACGGCTGCCCGTCGTCTAGGCATTAAAATACTTTCTAAAGTAATGCGTTGGACTACCGGTAAAGAAATAAAAGATATGACTTCCGGTTTGCGTGCTGTTAATAAAGACATTATTGCGCTTTTTGCTCAAGATTATCCTGTAGAATACCCTGAACCCGTCACTAACGTGCTAGTGGCTAAACATGATAAACGAATTAAAGAAGTGCCAGTGTTGATGAGTGCTAGACAGCATGGGCGCTCCTCGATTGGGGGCTTAAAATCTGCCTACTACATGATCAACACTATTTTGTTGATGCTTTCAGTGCGGAAAGTGAAAGGAATGAAGTAGGGTGCGACTCGAGTTAGTTCTTTTAATCGAAGCGTTAGTAGTGCTCTTTGGGGGATATATTTATCTAAATATCAGAGGCTCGTTTCTTTCTATTAAACAAGCCTTGATTTGGTTCCTTTTAGCTGTGCTGGTGGGTTTAGCGGCGTTAAATGTACCGGTGTTAGAGAAAATAGCAGATTTGATTGGTATTAAAACTGCGTCTAATATGATGTTTTTCTTTGGTATTTTATTTGCGTTGCTATTAGCGTTTTTACAGGCTCGTGTTCTTACCGGTCAGCAAAAGAAAGTGACGCGCCTTACCCAAGAGTCGGCTTTATTACAAGAAAAAATTGTGGTTTTAGAGGCACGTATAAACAATATAGATAAACTGTAGCGATACTAAATTATCGGTAAAAGAACAGGGGACTTGTAATAAAAATATCTGCTGACAATATAGGTGGAGATTTTAGAAAGAAAATTGAAATAATTCAGCAGAATAAAGAGTTTAAGGGTAAACTGTAGTTGTTTACACTAGTAAACAACTACAGCAAAATATAACACGACTACGAGGAGTAGAATAGTTATGTCTGAAACTACCCCCCCCCAGTAGCTAAACCGTTTTGGAAGAAGAAATGGTTTTTAATACTAGTTGCTATTATCGTAGCAATCGCAATTGGCAATTCCTTATCTGGTAAAAATACTAATTCTCAATCTTCTACTAGTACTGTTGCTAGTGATACAACTAGCTCGACTAAAGATGCAGATACTGAGGAAACAACTGCAGATACGAGCGCAGAAGATACAAGCTCTCAGGTTAAATTAGGCGAAAAATTTGAAATTGACGACTGGGCAGTGACCGTTTTAGAAGTGGGTGCTCCAGTTACTCAACTTGGTGATGAATACTTTAACACTACAGCTAAAGGCACTTTCGTACCAATTAAAATTAGCGTTGAAAACATCGGTAAAAAAGCTGAAACATTTTGGGCATCTAATTTTAAGTTAATCGATGATCAAGAACGTGAATTTGAGTATTCTAGCGACGCCATGATTTATGCAAAAGATTCGGCCAGTATATTAGAAGAAATAAACCCAGGCACTGTTTTAGAGGGTGCGTTATATTTTGATGTGCCAGCAGACGCAAATATCGTGCGTGCAAAAATCGAAGGCAATTTATTGACCGATGCGATATTTGTGGAGCTTAAGTAAAACTTAACAGGGTAGCTTATATTAGTTAATCCTTATATATGTTAGCTAACGCGCTGAACTTTATGTGGGCAGAGTTCTTAAATGATTAGTTTAAGAACTCTGCCCCTTTCTTATATTTAGAATTTGCTGTTGGGAGAGCAGGATTCGCATAGCGCTGTGAGAAGATTTTTTATGTTATTTTACTGTTTGCCTTGAGTGAGAAAAGTTTTGCTGGTTAGAGCAGTTCGTGCTACTGCAATTACCACAAACAGGATTCCGTCAATGAAAGCCATAGTGGCAGAGGTAGGAAGATTAGCTTGCCAAGCCACTGCAAAACTTGATAGTGATTTAAACTATGTTTGCGAATTTTTATTTGTCTATTTTGTAGTAAACATTTTCTAAAAAGTAGTGATTGTAGACACAAAGTATGTGTGATTTGTGTTATATTTGTTTATGGGTGATATATGTGCCCACTAACCAACATAAACAAACAGGAGATTAGTATGTGTAACATAAAGAATCGATATTTAGGGACAGTAATACTTGGATGCCTACTTGCTTTAGGTGTTCCTAGAATAGCTTATGGGGTTGAAGGAACATTTACTACCTATGTAACTCAAGTGCAACCTGGGTTTGCTGGGCGAAGTTGGCAAGATGCTGGACACACTAAAGATGCAACTGTCATTACTTTAGCTAACTGCAAAGTGAATAAAGGTGGAGCAGCTTACGGAAGTAGTACATTGTCGTCAGTGTCAATTACGTTGTATCAGAACGGAAAAGCAGTTAAAACTATTAAGCAAAAATGCGGAACATATAATTTTGGTAATTATGGTCCGGGAAGATACTACTTCACTATATCGGCTATTAATGATAATAAAAGTGCTAACAGAACAACTTTCTTAAATGCTGACCCATTAAAAGTAAGTTATTAAAATAGGTGAGTAGGAGTGTTATTTATCCAGATGACACTCCTGCTCAGATAGGTTTTGAGATGATTCAGCGAATTTATATTGCTTTAGCTGTTATTTTGTTGGGTATTTTCTTGTTAATTGTTGTGGCTCCTGTTGTATCTGTATTTTACAATCTCCCGATTTTATTTTTGTTTACCGCATTTCAGAGCTTATTTTTATTTTTTACAGGTTTAATTAGTGCTGTATTGTTGGTTACTACCATTATTTTCGCTAAAAACACTTCTTGCTATAAGGCAATGCAAATAACCAGATATTTACTTATATCGTGTGTGGTGCTTTGTGTGGGATTCAGTTTTGCGACTGCCAATTCCTTTCGGCTTAGTAGCCTAGAAGATATTCCGGCACCTGAGAAAGAAACAATCAGAATTTTATCTTGGAATACAGATAAAGTAGTAGATGAAAAAACAATAATTGAGTTAGCGCAAAAAACCCGTCCCGATATTATTGTGCTTCCTGAAGAACCACAACCATTTACTTCTTCTTTTGATTGTTCTTTCGTGCCTACTGCTGATACTGAACACGTAGGACGGTTATGTGAAATAGGTACTTCTTTAAATATGAACGTATATTTCTGGGAACAAGCATCTGAACAGACGTTATTTATTTCTAAAAAATTTGGAGATTATCAACCAGTTAATTTAAACACTCCTCCTTTTGCTGGATTTTTTGTTTCGCCTAAATATCTAGATGAGGATATGCCTGATATAACTGTGGTGCATTTGCAACGTCCTGAATTTGGGATTGGTACATCTTGGTGGCAAAAACATTGGAAGTGGGCGCAAAGTTCTTGTAATACTCCTTATTCCATTGCTGTTGGTGATTTTAATGCCACTAATTTAAATATGAGAAGTGATTTTCTGGGTAAATGTAAAGATATTGCAAGTAGTTTGGGGATTAAATCTCCAGGAACTTGGCATAGTATGTTGCCAGCTTTTTGGGGAGCTGCTATTGATCATATATACATTGGTTCTGCATATGTTCCGATATGGTATGGAGTGTTATCAGAAAGTTATGGATCTGGGCATAGACCAATTTTTGCGGTTATTAAAAAACATTAAAATAGTTACTTGCCTTGAGTGAGAAAAGTTTTGCTGGTTAGAGCAGTTCGTGCTACTGCAATTACCACAAACAGGATTCCGTCAATGAAAGCCATAGTGGCAGAGGTAGGAAGATTAGCTTGCCAAGCAGTTATGAAGCCTAATAGTGCGCTTATAGTAGCTAAAGCGATTGTGATGGGGAGCAGTTTGTAAATATTGCGCGTTAGTAATAAAGCAGTAGCGGGCGGGCAAATCATGAGGGCAATTACCAAAATAGAACCTGCCACGTTAAATGCAGCTACCACTGTTAAAGTTACTAGCCCCATAAAGATATTTTCTACCCAAGTTACGTTCATGCCGATAGAGCGCGCATACTGCATATCGAAAGTGCTGGTTTTTAGCACGCGAAAATTAACCCATAAAAATACGATATTAAGTACCGTCACTCCTAGTAGTAGCCAGGCAGAACGAGGACCAATGTCAATTGCCCCTATGATTAGATGTTCTGGCGTTAAAGCCATCATATTCAAATCTCCGGCCAATACGGTTTCCGTACAGATATGTACATTGGCATAAATAGTGGATAGTAGCAGTACGCCTATGGAAAATAGGGCTGGGAATATAACTCCTTGATCTGCATCGCCGGCTAAAAGTTGCGATTTCCGTAACCAGTTAGAGCCCCAAACAATTAATAATCCCATAACGGAAGCACTTACAATCATAAGAGGAGAGTGAAGAGATCCAGTTATAACTACCCCTATTACAATGCCGGGAAGTACTGCGTGAGAAATTGCATCTACTAGCATGGATTGTTTGCGTAGTACCACAAAAACTCCAGGTATTGCACAGCTAATAGAGGTAATTACTGCCAGTAGCAGAGCGGCGGCGATAAATGTCATCTGTAATCCTTATAAAGAGGAGTTGGAAGAATTAGAGCTGTTAATAGGGGGCGCAGTGAAGTGAGCGGAGGTGCAAACTTTAACCTCATTTGTGGTATTGCTTGAAGTAAAATTTTGTGTTTGTTGATAAGCCGATAAGTCGCCACTTAGACGGTAGCGCCGTTTGGGAGAAAATAAAATTGCGCCTATGAAAAGAGTAAACAACAGTAGTACCACAATTGGGCCGGTAGGCACGCTACCAGCGCAGATAGATAGGTATGCGCCTAGACCGCCGGTACCAGCTCCGATTAAAGCAGAACCAAGCACCATATGGCTCATGCTTTTTGCAAATTGATGGCAAATAGCTGCTGGTAAAATTGCGAAAGCAACCATTAAAATAATGCCTACGCTTTTTACTCCCGCCACGATTGCGATAGTGATACAAGTAGTAAGAATCGGATCGATTACTGCAAATTTATAACCGTACAGATTGGCTGATAGGGGGTCAAAGATTGTTATTTTAATTTCTTTCCAGAGCAAGGTAAGTATTATAAAAACCGCAATTCCCAGACAGATAATAGCGTATAAATCAACAGCACGGGTGGTGGCAGCGTTACCTAGAATATAGTCGGATAGTCCGGCACGATTAGGGAGATTAGAGTAATTTACTAAATGTAGAATACACAACCCGCCACCGTAGAATAGTGCTAAAGTAACTGCCATAGCGGTATCGGCACTAATAGGGGAGTGTCGTGTTATCCAATGGGTAAGCCAGACGGAACAAAAGCTCGCAATAGTTGCCCCTAATATAAGGACGTTAATTGAACGTCCGTTTATGCCTAGTATGGCAGTAGCAAAAATAAACGCTCCTACCACTCCGAAAATAGCGGAGTGTCCCATCACATCTGAAAGTAAGGATTGTTTGCGTAAATAAAGTAGGGAGCCGAAAGCACCAGCTAGTAGTCCTACAAAGAGTGAAACTAAAAAGGTGGTGCGAAAGCCGTAGACGGCAATAAATTCAAGGAACGGGATGAACTGGAAGTCACTCATGGTTCACCTTTAATAATGCAGAGTTGATGCCGTATGCAGCAGAAAGTATTTCTGGATTCAGTACTTCGTTTGTGCTGCCGCTGGCTACCACGTTTCCTCCAGATAGCAGAGAAGCATTATCACAGAAACTGGCTAGGTTGCTTAAGTCGTGGTGTACGAGCACTACGGTTTTTCCTCGTTCCACTTCTGTTTTTAATACTTGAGTAATAACTGCCTCTGAAGCAATATCAATACCTGCAAATGGCTCATCCATAAGTAGCAATTCGGCATCTTGGGCTAATAGGCGGGCTACAAATACGCGTTGTTTCTGTCCGCCTGAAAGTTGAGAAATGTGCCGGTGTGCCACTTCAGTTAAGCCTACTCGTTCCATAGCTTGTGCAGCTATTTCTCGTTCTGCTTTTCCAGGACGTCTACCCCAGTGGAGTTTAGAATAAGTGCCCATTAGTACTACATCTTGTACTTTAATGGGGAAATCCCAATCTACGCTAGCAGCTTGGGGCATGTAGGCTACTCGAGTGCGTACTTTTTCTAAGTTTTCCCCAAAAAATAAGGCTTGCCCAGTAGAACCAGGTAGTAATCCTAGGCTCGCTTTAAGTAGGGTGGATTTACCAGAACCATTGGGGCCTACAATTGCGTGAATGGAACGCGGATTTACGCTTATATTCGCTGCTTGTAGTGCGAGAGTGCGCTGGTATCCAGCGCTGAGATTTATGGTTTGCAGAGGGTAAGTCACGTCTAAGATCCTTAAATTTGGAGAAAAGGGAGGGCTGGAGTTGGAGAGCTCCAGCCCTCATTAATGCGTAAACTATTAAGCGTGTTTTAAGAAACAGTTATTACTTAAAAGCCTTAGCAATGGTGTCGATATTATGCTGGAATGCGCCTAGATAGGTATCTACTGGAGCGGTTTCCCCTAGCGTATCGGCAAATAATTCAGAATCAGAAATTTCTACCGATCCACCTTTAGCTCTTACTGAGTCTTGTAGGTGCTTGATAGCTTCTGGATTCTTTAGATTGTCTTGGAAAATTACTTTCACTTCGTGCTTGATGATTAAATCTACTAGCTCGTTTAGTTCTGCAGCCGACATTTGAGATTCGGAGGTAACGAAATCGGTGGCGTGTACTTCTAAGTTATAGGTAGAACCAAGATAATTGAATGCATCGTGCCCAGTGATGAGGAAGCGCTTATTTTCTGGTATTTGGGAAAGAACTTCGCTGGCAGCTTGGTGCGCTTCTAGTATTTTAGCTTTGTAGCTTTCAGCATTTGCTTTATATTCCTCAGCCTTTGCGGGAGCTAGTTTGCCTAGTTTGTCTGCAATTGCATCAATAACGTAAAGCCAAAGAGTAGGAGAGTTCCATACGTGTGGATCATGTCCGGTGGTGCCGTCCTCATTTTCCCAAGGAAGTAATTCTGCTTCTGGAATAGCTTCAGCAGCTGGAAGCGACTTTTCACCTAGGGAGTCGAAATGATCCATCATGCGGTGTTCCATATCGTGACTTGTCCATACTACTAGGTCAGCGCTGTCTACTTTTTGGATATCCGTGGTGGTTAGTTCTTGTGTGTGTGGATCTCCGCCTGGAGCAACTAGGGTAGTGACTTCTAAGTCTGGAGCGATGTTTTTGATCGCGTCAGTTAAGTATCCAGTAGTAGAAACGATGTTTAGAGCAGAATCGTCACTTGTGTTGGTGCTTTGGGAGCTGTTTGCAGCGCAGGCGCCTAAGGAAGCCAAAGTAAGAGCAGTGGCTGCGAAAGCGCCGAGTACTTTGCGTAAATTCATAAATTCACCTCTGTAGAAAAATCGTGGAATGAGCTAGCAACAATGCCTAGCCATTAACTTAGGTTAGCCTATCCTAAATTAAACTGCAACGGGGTTTAGTTAATATTTAAGTGAAATGTTAATGATTATTAATTTTATGAGAGCAAATTTCGGGTAAGAGGGACTTTCGTTGCTGTAATAAAATGTATAAAACTATGAAATGGAAAAATACTTTAGATAGGTTATGGAAGATATAAAGCATTAATTAAAACCGAAAAATACATTATTTCTCGTAATTTTAAGGGCGGTAGCTATACCAGGCTAAATTGGTATTAAGTGTATAGATGAGGTAGATAATGAATTTTATCCACTCCATTTAGGTAGATATATAAAATAAGGCTGGTTTGCTAGACTAGCATTGCTAGAGAAGCAAAGGAAGAAAAGCGTGAATATACAACACCCAGCTAAGCCTCAAACCAATGATCCAGTAGCAAAGGTAGATGAGCAGTTAGAAGCAGAGATTGCCACAGAGAAGCCAACTCCAGAAATACCTAACTTTTTAGCCAATGCCACTAAAGTAGATTGGGTATTGTTTGGTGCTTTAATGGCTATGACGATTTATGGTTTAGCCCTAATACCGTTCCGCGGTGTGTTGCTGTTACGTTACACTTTCTTAAACATTTTCCTTACCGGCGGAAGTTTCTCAGTGCTCTCTTTAGGGGCGCAAAATTCTACTAACTATTCATTCTTAGCGATAGTGGTAATAGTGGCAGCCTTATCTATGATTAAATTTTTGCCTATCTGGTATTTTTTAGGTGCACGGTGGGGATATGAATTTGTGGAGTCTTCTTTTGGAAACAAACCCCCATTATGGTTTCGCAAGTTAGGTAACTTGGTAGAAAAACGCTCCATTTTGTGTTTATTTTTAGCTTTTATTCCGTTTTCTCCGATTCCATCTACTTTTGTGTTTGTATTTGCTGGTATTAGGAAAGTAAAGCTATGGGTAATGATGATGTGTGCATTTATCTTTGCCCTTACCTTGAAATTATTTTTTGTGTACTTAGGTATCGTGTTTGGGGCAGAAGTAATAGTTACTTTGCGAATGATTGATAAATACATTATGTATATTACATTCGCATTGCTAATTTGGATGTTTATTTCTATCTGGAAACAAAATCAAACTATGCAGAAGAAGTAAGCATAGATATTTATAAAATGTAAGTAAGTATTTAAGGGGATAGCTGTAAAATTCTCACAGCTAACACACAGGTTTAGCAAATAAGTCACTTATATGGCGTTGGCATATTAGAAACATGGAAAACAACGCAGCATTGAACTTAGTACTAAACCTAGTAGGTCGCTTCGGTAAGCAACTACGCTACTTAGCTTCCTCGCTCACCTCCACTGGAGTAGATTACGTAGTGTTATTAACGCTAAACGCCATCTTAGGTGGAGTATTCATTCCGTTAGTAGTAGCTCGTATCGCTTCTTGCACTGTAAACTTCTTAATCAACCGTTCAGTATTTGCCAACAAAGAAAATATTGCTAAGACAGCTATGCGTTACGCGCTGGTATCTACTTCGGTAATGATGCTTTCTTACTTGTCTATCACTGCTCTTACTAATATTGGTTTAGCGGTATGGGTTGCAACCATATTGGCAAATGGGTCGTTGTTTATCGTGACCTACACGGGTCAGCGCTTTTTCGTGTTCGGTAGTCCAGCCGATTTACGCGCGCTAGTAGCCGATCGAGTTGCCCGTACTAATTATGCGTTAGCTGCCTAAAATTTAATAGATTTACCAGGCCTGCCCTAAGTTACACAAAAGTTTTCCAGTTAGTTGTTTTCCGTGCGCTTATGGCAGGTCATGGTAGAACCGCAAATAATTAGTAAACATAATAATACGCTCCACCAAGACGGCATAGTTAAAGTTATTAACGCAGAAAATACTACTGCCCAAGCAGAATAAGAAATATTTAAGCCCATAGCGCGGGTAGGTCCAATTTTTTCAATGGCCGAGTAATAGCAATAGTAGGAGAGCGTGCCCACTAAGGCAGCTACAGCAAAAAGCCATAAATCGTTTAAGTTAATATTAGAAAGTGGGAACTTCCACCAGATAAGTAAAGGTATTAACACTACGGTGTAAATAAGTGCTGAAGTGCTTTGTCGAATCTGGAGAGCAATATCGGTATCAATCTCGCTTGTCTGACTAGCACTGGCATACACAACTGCTTCAGCGCCCCAGCCGATAATAGCCAAGCCTGCACCTAATAAACCTAAAAATGGGTTGCTGGCAGTAGCGTCATTAGTGGTGGTTAAATATCCTATCCCTACAATGCCAGAAATAGCTAGAGTTAAACCGAAGAATTGTAAAAGGGAAAGACGGTCACGCAGTAAAAAGAAAGCCATCACAGCTCCAAAAGCTGGATAGAAAGCTGTTAATACCGCAGTGTAAGCAGAGCCGATATAAGAAATAGCAATCACGTAGCCTGTCATGCCAACCGGTCCACCTAAGAGTGCACCTAAAGCTACACGCCGTCCACCGGGTGTGCCTAAAGCAGCACGAGTAACTGAGATTCTTTTACGTACCCCATTAATTAGCCCTACCCATAAAGCCGAACTAGCATCGTGTAGTAAAGCGCCTATTAATACTGCCGCAATAGCAGGTATGGCTCCTTGAGATCCGGTTAGTAGTAAAGCCGCTAACGCAAACCCCATAATCGTGGTGTCTAAAGCCCACAACATTCCACTTAACATGCCATTACGCATATGTATAAATCCTTAATAATAAAGTTAGTTAAATATGTAAAACTATCTGAAAAATATATTAGCGCAGTTCTTAAGGGGTAAAAAGGATTTCGTGAAAGCAAAAGTGGGGTAACTACTTAAGTAGTTACCCCACGGTTTTGGGTTTAAGTACGGATAATCCTTAGAAAGCTGGGATTACGGACTTGTCGGCGTAACGCTCGTTGATGAATTTCTTAACTTCTTCAGAATGGAGAAGCTGCTCTAGAATCTTGATGCCTTCGAGGTTCTTCGAGTCAGCCTTCCAGGCAAGTAGGTTAGCATATGGAGAGTTAATAGCATTTTCGATGTGTAGTGCATCTACTTGCTTTAGTCCTGCTTCAATTGCGTAGTTTCCATTGATTACAGCAGCATCAACGTCTGGAAGTTGTACAGGAATAGCAGCACCTTCAGCATCTACAAAGTTTAGCTTCTTTGGATTTTCGGTGATGTCCAAAATGGTAGCTAATTTTACGCTGGAGTCAATCTTAATCAGGCCTGCGTCTTGTAGTAGCTTTAGACCACGATCCTGGTTTGCTGGATCGTTATTTAGTACGATAGTGCCACCTTCAGGAATTTCATCTAGTTTCTTATACTTGTTGGAGTATAGAGCTAGTGGTTCTACGTGTACGCCAGCACCTAGTACGAAATCGTAACCAAATTCAGCTTTTTGCGCTTCATAGTAACCAGGAGTCTGGAAGTAATTAGCATCTAGTTCATCGGAATCTAGCGCCACATTTGGTTGAATATAGTCGGTGTAGGTGCGAATATCTAGCTTAATGCCAGCTTCTTCCGCCAAGTTATCGGAAATAAATTCTAGGATTTCTACGTGTGGTACTGGATTAGCACCTACAACTACGGTAATTAGTTCATTCTCTTTAGCGGTGGTGCTGCTCGAGTCGGAGGACTTGGAGCAAGCTCCAAGAGCTAGGGTGGCTGCAGCTACGATAGCGGTTAGTTTTGCGATTTTACGCATTTTATTTTCTCTTTTCTATGTGTTGAGTGCGCACTTTTAGGTGAGCAAATTTTTAGTTTTGGGAAACGCTTTAAGTTAAGCGTTAATTTTAGTTGTAGTTCTGATTTTGGATATAGCAGTGGCTAAGGCTATAGCAGTTTACTGGTTTTTCAGTATTTTATTAGCTCCGGTTGGTGATGCCTTAGCGGTGATCTACCAACCGGCTTAGCATATCGCCCATCATTTGTACTAGTTGCACGAGCACTAGGATCACTAATACTACGATGGTGATTACATCGAACTGATAGCGCTGGTAGCCATAGTTGATAGCTAGTGCTCCTAGTCCACCTGCTCCTACAGCAGGAGCCATAGCAGAGTAGCCAATGAGAGTGATGGTCAGGATGGTGATGGATTGAATGATGGACGGTAATGCTTCACGTACTAAAACTCCCCAAAGGATACGTGTGCGTGAAGCGCCCATCATTTGTGCTGCTTCAATTTTTCCGGTATTTACTGCTAACACGTTGGATTCAATCATGCGAGCAAAGTAAGGAATAGCGGAAACTGTTAAAGCGATGGTGAATGCTTGCCAGCCGATAGCTTTTAATCCAGGTAAATCTATTAACCGGATTACGAAAAGCACAATAATAGCTAAAATGATGAATGGCACGGCCCGTCCGAGATTTACAATCGTACCCAATATTTTATTGAAAATTGGAGCAGATAGGACGCCACCTTTACGAGTTTCTGCTAATACCACTCCTAGGGGGACAGCAAAAATTACGGTAATGGAGGTGGAGAGTACTACCATGATGATTGTTTCTAGCAATGAGGGCCAGAAAAGTTGCTCAATTGCACGGTTGTTAAACCATGTGCCTTTTTCGGTAGCAAGCTGAGTTAGTTCTAGCAAAGCAGGGTGAGTGAGGAAGAAGTTCACGCTACACGCTCCTTTGCATAGATACCGTTTTCTCGTAAGGCTGCAATAGTGCTAGTAGCTTGCGAGCTAGGAACGGTTAAGGCTAGACGAGATACCTGAATAGTATCTACGGTTTCAAATAGTCCAGCTGCGATGTCTGCATTCAAGTGGGAAGCTAAGCCTAATACTTTTGAGCCAGCTGGTTCACCAGGGTGAGCGGTGAAGAATACGTCAATAACGGCTTGTCCAGCTAGGTGGCTGAAGTCTACTTCTGGTAGTGGGATTAGCTTTAAGCTCAGGGCAGAGTCAGGTTGAGCTACTGCTTGAGTGATAGGGGCAGATTCTACTATTTGCCCTGCCTCTAGTAAGGTCACTGAATCACAAATTTTGCGTACTACCGACATTTCGTGCGTAATTACTACTACGGTAACTCCTAGACGGTCGCGTACATCGCGCAGTAGTTCTAGGATTTGGTCGGTGGTTTCCATGTCTAGAGCTGAGGTAGGTTCATCGGCTAAGAGCACGGCTGGGTTGTCGGCTAGAGCGCGAGCAATGCCTACTCGCTGACGTTGTCCACCAGATAGTTGGCTCGGGTAGGAGGTTTCGCGTCCTTTTAATCCGATTAGGTCGAATAGTTCTGCTACTCGCTGTTTGCGAATGTTGGCAGGTACTCCTGCAATTTGTAGAGGATATTCTACGTTAGCACCAGCAGTGCGAGCGTCAAGTAGGTTTGCGCCTTGGAATACCATTCCTATTTGTCGCCGAGCATTGCGTAATTCTTTTTCTGATAGAGTAGTGAGGTCTTTGCCGTCTACCGTGATATGTCCAGAAGTGGGACGTTCTAAAGCGGTTAAGCAACGAATTAGGGTGGATTTTCCAGCGCCAGATTCACCTACAATACCGTGAATTGAACCAGGCTTGATGGAAAGTGAAAGATTGTTTAATGCAACTACTGGTTCTATGCCCTTACGAGGGTAGACCTTGGTGACATTTTGTAACTTAATCAATTTACACTCCCATCGTTCTTGGCATTAGCACCCTATCTGTGACGGGTTGCTGCAGCTTCATAGAGCCAAGTCTCTCAGCTGCTCTGGATGAACAAAATATAGATTTTCATGATTTTTTAAGAAATGCAAATTTAAGTATGGAGTGTTTCAAGATATGAGATGGGTATAGGTGGGCGGAGAGAGTGTTTTGGGGGAGGAAGAAAAGGATGTTTTCTTAAAACTTTCCTGATTTATTGCAGTTTTGTAAAAGTGAAATAATTTTTTGTCCGCTGTGGTTTTTATGCTTTTGATAACTGGAACACAGCTAGGTGAGAAGAGTTTTGATGACGGAGAAAGATAGGAGGCGTGTCATGGATATAGAGGAATGCATGGATACGAATGTTGAGCTAGGCGGGCAACATTTTATTTTAATAGTGCCGAGAATTTTATTTTTCTGCCCAGGAGGATACTTGCCGGTGCAATTGCCTCAAAATAATGTTGCATTTTATGAAAAGATACAAAAAGGAAAATAAAAGTGGTGGGTAGCAGTTATGTAACTACTACCCACACAATTCAATTTTATAATCTAGATAATCTAAGTTTCTAGAGTATGTTTTTTAGCAATGTGCAGCAGCTAAAGCTAAGTGTAAGGCTTTCTGGAAATTAGTTTCTCGTTCTTGAGCGGTCATATCAGGAGAACCATCAAATAGGTGGTCAGATACTGTAAGTACCGCTAAAGCCTGCTTATCGTATTTGTCTGCTAAGCCGTATAGAGCACCAGCTTCCATTTCTACACCCAATGTGCCCATATTAGCTAAGGCAAGATTTTCTTCTTCGCTTACTCCGTAGAAACGGTCACGTGACACAATTGGTGCTACTTTTACGTGTGGATCATCGCCAGCAGCGGCAGCGGCAGCCCGTACTAATTCAAAACTAGCAATTGCTGAATAGTGTACGTTGGGGGTGAAGAAAGTGTTCATCACGCCCTCATAGTGTGCGCCATTAGCAATCACCACATCGCCCACTTTTACCTTAGAGGACAGTCCACCACAAGTACCTACTCGGATGATGCGTTCTACTCCGTAGTGCATGAACAGCTCATTCACATAGATAGATAGGGAAGGTTGCCCCATACCAGAAGCCATGATGGAAAGTGGCTTGCCATTCACTGTGCCAGTAAATCCTTTAATACCTCGCACATCCGTGACCAATTTAGCGTCTGGCATTAATTGTAGTGCCATACGCTCGGCTCGTTTAGGGTCGCCAGGCATGATAACAGCTGATGCAAAATCGCCTTTTTCAGCCGTAATATGAGGGGTGGCCATAAAAATCCTTTCCATATAACTAATACTTTAAAAGTGCTTTAGCTACTTTTATATTCTAGATATGCTAATAATTTTGCAAATTTTTGCCTAGTTTTTACTTTCCAGAGCGCTTTAACCGTTTTTGTTCTTTACGTGCCTGCTTAGCAGCTTTAGGGGGTAAGTGCTGAGCCACATTTTGCTCAAAATTTTGCCAATGTGCTGCGCAATATTGGGCAAAATCTTGCTTAGGGCCACCAGGACGGTGGGGGTCGTGATCAAGGTAAGGGTAAATGTCATGTCCGTTTAAGTAAAGCAAAGCAGTATTGAATGCAGCTACTAAAGGTACAGCAAAAATTGCTCCTAAAATACCAGCTATTCCCGTACCTCCTGCCACGATTAATACAATCGCCAACGGGTGTAGATTAAGCGCTTTGCCTTGTAAAATGGGCTGTAATAAGTTGCCTTCGATTTGTTGTACTAAAATTACGCCTCCCAGCATTAGTAATGCCATCCATAAATTGCTGGTGTTTACTAACACTACTAGCACTGCGATAGCTCCCGAAAGCAAAGAACCCACAATAGGAATGAAAGAACCTAAAAAGACTAATGCCGCAATAGGTATTAGCAAGCTAAAAGGAGTGCTTAAACAAGCGGCGCAAATAGCAATACCAATTGCGTCCACGATGGCCACAATAGCTTGAGTGCGAGTGTAGTTCCCTAAAGTAATCCAAGCTCTAATGCCTGCTTCATTAGCAGGAGTACGGTACTGTTTAGGAAGTAAACGCACGCACCAATGCCAAATTCCTCTGCCGTCTTTTAAGAAAAAGAACAAAGAGAAAGCTGCTAAAACTCCACCAGTGATAATGCCAGTAAGGGAAGAAGATATGTTAAGTGCGCCAGTTACTACCATGCCGTAGTTATTTTGCAAAGTTTTTTGCAGTTTTTCCCCAATTTGACTTAGCTGTAAGTCGGCATTGGGGAAAGTGCGGTTAATTAGTGTAGTTACTGTATCAATACCCGCTAGGATATTTTGCCCTAATTCATTAAAACCAGCATATAGTCCTAAAGCAGAGCCGGAAAGTAATCCCAACACAAAAAAGATAACTAAGAATACTACTGTGGCAGCTGCCAAACTTTTAGGAAAACGGCAACGGTGTTGCAACTTAGTAGAAAGTGGTTCGGCAACTACCGCTATCAATAAAGCCGTAAATAAAGCAATTAGGAGATCTAAGAAGCGTAAAGCTACCATACTTAGCACAACTAATGCTGCAGCTACTACTAAGAATCGCCAGCTCCATGCGGCAGCCGTTATTAAGAACGGAGAAACCGGAGCAGAAAGAGAAGAAGTTTCTTTGGATTGTGCAGACATGATTTCCTTAAAATTACTTAATAAAGTATGAAAATACTTATTAGTAATAATATGTTAATAGGTAAGGTTGATTAATGCTAAATATATAGTTTGCGTAAATATAAAATTGTGCCAAAACCGTATTGCTAAATGCTTAGCAAAAGAAAATAGTATTTTATAAATAGCAATAAACAGAATAATTTTGTATAAAGAGTAAGGTGAAACTGGTTTTCCGGTTTCAAACTATTATTCAATCTCGTTTAAAGGCTGAATCAATAACGTCAAAGTAAAGCTGTATAAAAATGCTACTATCTGAAATTACTCGTACTGATTATAAAATAATTGCTTTTGATTTAGACGACACTCTTGCTCCTTCTAAATCTTCATTGCCATCAGCAATGGCACGTCAATTGCGTGACCTGCTAGATTTTAGACAAGTATGCGTTATCTCAGGAGGAAACTTTACCCAGTTTTCCACGCAGCTATTAGAGAATCTGGAAGCAAGCGATAAACAGCTAGCTGCTTTACATTTAATGCCTACTTGTGGCACGCGCTATCTAAAATGGGATAACGGCAACTGGCAGAGTGTTTATGAGCGCAATTTAACTCCAGAGCAACGCGCGGCAGCCTTAGAGAGCTTAGAACGCAATGCTAAAGCTCTGCAATTATGGGAAACTCAGACCTACGGCCCGATTTTAGAAGATCGCGGTTCGCAAATAACTTTCTCTGCTTTAGGGCAAAACGCACCATTAGAAGCAAAGAAAAAATGGGACCCAAGCGGAGAAAAGAAAAACGCTCTGCGAGAAAAAGTAGCTTTGGAATTACCTGAGCTGGAAGTGCGGAGCGGGGGCTCAACTTCGGTAGATATTACGCAGAAAGGCGTAGATAAAGCATACGGGCTTAGTGAGTTAGCTAAACAAACCGGTATAGCAGTGCAGGATATTCTATTTATTGGAGATCGTTTAGACCCTGCTGGAAATGACTATCCAGTATTGCGACTAGATATAGATGCTTATGCCGTAACGGACTGGGAAGACACTGTAAAAGTGGTAGCGCAATATGTTGCCGTTGCACGCACTAACTAAGATATGTGCGATAAATAGCATCACATATAGCCATAAGCCCCATATGCAGTAACTAAAAATCGTTATTAAAATAGGATAAGAGTATCAGCTTGCTATAGCTTAATTTGCGAGCCGATGTTTTACAAAACCTGTAACAGGGTTAAGCTCTATCAGAAATAGCTCAGAAAGAAGTAAAGACAAGTGAGTGAAGTAAGTTTTGATACAGAAAACGCTATTGACGAAAAACTACGTAAACTCACAGGTAAAGCCAGTATGTGGCAGTTGCAAGGAGGAGTAGAGAAGACCGAGGCGCTCGCTATTTTGGTTTTAAGCGCTATTGGTTGGCTTGCTTCTTTACAGTTAATTTTGGCAGAAAAAGCTAAGCTAACTAATCCGGCACAAGCCTTAACTTGTGATATAAACCCGTGGATTGGGTGCGGAAAATGGATTGGAAGCTGGCAAAATGAAGTATTTTTTGGCATTTCCAATTCTGTGCTGGGCTTAGGCGGTTTTTCAGCGTTAATAATGCTTGGATTGGTATTTTTAACCCGTGGAAGTTTTGGTGCTGCATTGTGGAAAATACTGTCACTTGGAGCTACGGGTGGTTTAGCGTGGGTAGCTTGGTTTATGTATCAGTCTTATGTAGTAGAAGGCTCTTTATGCCCCTATTGTGTAGTGGTATGGTTGGTGACGCTTTCTTTGACTTATCTTTTATTGCGCAATGCTACTCAAGCAGGGTATTGGGGTGCTAAAGCGCAAAAAGTCGGAGAGTTTTTAGCACGTAACCAACTGGTGATTTTGCTAATTACTTATTTACTATGGGGAATTGCTACGGGGTTTTGGTATTGGGATAACTTAGGTTAAAGACGGCAAATAAAAGCATAGACTATTGGAGTTTAGCTAAGTTTTTCTATGTTTACCGGAACCTGCTTTTGGTAGCCTAACTCTACTAAAGCTGCTCGTAACTTCATGATAGGTTCTGCTAAGTCGGTTAAAGGAGTAACTTTGGTTAAGCCGTGTTTAGCGAGAGTTTCGCGCGTAGCTGGAATAACGTGCACATGGGTGTGGGGTACGTCAAAGCCTAAAATTTCTACAATTGCCCGAGGTACTCCAAAAGCTAATTCTTGAGCTTTACCAATAATTTGAGATACCTGCATTAAGTGGCTAAAAATCTCAGGGGCAAGATCAGAGTATTTATCTACTTCTTGACGGGGAATCACTAGTACGTGTCCTGGCTCAACGGGCTCGATAGTAGCAAAAACTACACATAATTCGTCTTGCCAAACAAATAAAGCGGGTATTTCGCCGTCCATAATTTTAGTAAAAATACTCATGCTTTAATTGTAAGGGAAAAATTATTTTAAAGATATGGGGAAGTAAAGGGAATAGGTGAGGAAAGTGTGTAGATAGTTTAAGGCTATGCAGTGGAGATATTTTTATTGTTTGGTATCGCACCTTGATGTAGTTAAGCAAGAAAATCTTGCTTGAGTTAGCATTGTTACAGGAACAAGTAGGTGTTAAGGAGAAAAATGAGCGAGGAAATTTCGCGAACCGATACTGCCACCAGTGATTCTATTGCTTTTCGCTATACTGCTGAATTAGCAAATAAAATTGAGGCTAAGTGGCAAGATCGCTGGGAAAAAGCAGGAACTTTTAATGCTCCAAATCCGGTGGGAGATTTAGCTACCCAAGATGGGCAAGTGCCGGCAGAAACTTTCTTCCTGCTCGATATGTTCCCTTATCCTTCTGGCAAAGGATTACACGTAGGGCATCCGTTAGGCTTTATTGCTACCGATACTGTTGCTCGTTACCAGCGTATGTTGGGTAAAAATGTACTTTACACAATGGGATATGATGCTTTTGGGTTACCTGCTGAACAGTATGCGGTACAAACAGGTACACACCCGCGGGTAACTACTGAAGAAAATATCGCCAATATGCGTCGGCAGTTGCGTCGCCTAGGTTTATCGCATGAAACTCGCCGTTCTTTAGCCACCACTGATGTGGATTATATGCGCTGGACGCAATGGATTTTCTTGCAGATTTTCAATGCTTGGTATGACCACAAAGCTCCAGGACGCACCCCTGGTACGGTAGGGCGAGCTCGTCCTATTTCGGAACTTATTGCAGCTTATCAAGACGGCACTTTTACTACTCCTACTGGTCAGCCTTGGGATGAGCTAACGGTAGCTCAGCAACAAGAGCTAATTAACGCTCGCCGTTTAGCGTATATTGATTATGCACCGGTGAATTGGTGTCCAGGGTTAGGCACAGTGCTGGCCAATGAAGAAGTGACCAATGAGGGAAGGTCGGAGCGCGGAAATTATCCAGTATTTAAGCGTAAACTACGCCAATGGATGATGCGTATTACTGATTATTCTGATCGGTTAGCCGGTGACTTAGATTTAGTGAATTGGCCAGATAAAGTGCGTTCTATGCAACGCAATTGGATCGGTAAATCGGTGGGGGCAGACGTTAAGTTTGCGGCGCAAGTCTTTGATGATCAAGGTGTGCTTAATGAAAGTGAATTGAAAGTATTCACTACTCGTCCAGACACTTTATTTGGGGCTACTTTTATGGTGGTAGCTCCTGAACATCAACTGCTTACTGATAGCGTGCCTGCTAATTGGCCAGTTGATACTAAAGAAGCTTGGAAAGGTGGTTATGCCACTCCGTTGGAGGCAGTGCGTGAATATCAGGCGCAAGCCGCAGCGAAAACAGATATGGATCGCGCTGATACGGAGAAAGTAAAAACGGGCGTATTTACTGGAATTTATGCGAAAAATCCGGTAAACGATAAGCTAATCCCGATTTTTACTGCCGACTATGTGATGATGGGTTACGGAACAGGCGCTATTATGGCTGTTCCGGCACACGATCAGCGCGATTTTGAGTTTGCACAAAAATTCCAAATTGATATTGTGCCTACTATTGAGGTAACTCCTGATTATCCGTGGACGGAAGCTTGGAGCGGTGAAGGTAATATTATCAACTCAGAAAATGCTTCTGTCTCTTTAAATGGGCTAACAAAAGAAGACGGAAAAGCGCGTATGATTGCGTGGCTTACCGAGCAAAATATTGGTAACCAAGCAGTTACTTACCGTTTACGAGATTGGCTTTTTAGTCGGCAACGCTACTGGGGTGAACCGTTCCCGGTAGTATATGACGCAGCTGGTAATGTGCATTCCTTGCCAGAGTCGATGTTGCCAGTAGAATTGCCAGATACTCCAGACTATTCACCACGTTCTTTTGACCCTGAAGATGCTGATTCGCAGCCTGAACCGCCTTTGGGTCGTCTGCAAGATTGGGTAAATGTAGAGCTTGATTTAGGGCAAGGTCTACAAACTTACCAGCGCGACACCAACACTATGCCTAATTGGGCGGGATCTTGTTGGTATGAGTTGCGTTATCTGGATCCTAATAATGAGCAAGCTCTAGTAGATCCAGCTAATGAGGCATACTGGATGGGTCCAAATGCGCAGAAAGCTAGCGGGGGAGCCGATTTGTATGTGGGCGGAGTGGAACATGCGGTATTGCATTTGTTGTATTCCCGCTTCTGGCATAAGGTGCTTTTCGATCTAGGACATGTGAGCTCTTGCGAACCGTTCCACACTTTGTTTAATCAAGGATATGTACAGGCTTATGCTTATACCGATGAGCGGGGACAATATGTGCCAGCTGATGAGGTAGAAGAAGTGCCGGCTGCAGATGGATCTGGAGAAGTTGCATACATGTGGCAAGGCCAGAAAGTTAATCGGGAATACGGCAAAATGGGTAAGTCGCTGAAAAATATCGTTACTCCCGATGAGATGTGCGCGCGTTATGGTGCAGATACTTTCCGTGTATATGAAATGTCGATGGGGCCGTTAGATATTTCTCGTCCGTGGGAAACCCGAGCAGTAGTGGGTGCGCAGCGTTTCTTACAACGCTTGTGGCGCAACTTGGTAGATGAAGCTACTGGAGAGTTGCGAGTAATTGCGGCAGAAACTGATTTAGAAACTGCGAAATTAGTGGCACGCACTATAGTGGGAGTGGCTGATGACTATGCCAATATGCGGGTAAATACTGCGGTAGCAAAGATGATTGTGTTAAATAATCATCTGACGGGCAAAGCAGTAACTCGGGAAGTGGCAGAAGTTTTAGTAAAGCTAGTAGCTCCAGTTGCTCCGCATATTGCAGAGGAATTATGGGAAAAGCTGGGCAATAGTGACTCTGTAACTTTTGCGCCTTTCCCAGTTGTGACTGATGAGTCTTTATTGGCTGCTGAGGAAGTTACTTGTGTGATTCAGGTGCAGGGCAAGGTGCGCGATAAAATCCAAGTAGATCCAGAAATTTCTGAAGCAGCATTAACTAAACTGGCTTTGGCTTCTCCACGGGTGCAAGAATTCTTGAATGGTGAACCGCGTAAAGTAATTGTGCGCGCTCCTAATTTGGTGAGTATTGTGCCTTAAAGTGCGGTAGTTTAGTGAAAAGCAGCGTTTATCTTGTGCAATTTGGTGCGAGATAGGCGCTGTTTTTGCGTTCAGAGGAGGGAATATGGACGGCTTGAAAGGTGTGCAGGTAAAGAAAACAAGGTTTTGGGGTATGCGGAAGAAAATAGTTGCTAGATAGAGATTATTTTACAAAGCAAGGCGCAGATATTTAAAGGGAAGCAGGTTTTTTATAGGAGTTACAAAAGGAGTTTAATAGTTTTGGTCAGGGATATTGTTCAATTGTTGGATGGAACTTATTTTTATTTGCCCAACACGCTATATTTAATTACATACAATATTTAGATATATGAGCAGGAAGGTTTGGGTGCTCAAAGATGAGCTTGCATAATGTGCAAATTAGTGAAACTACCTTTGACGGCTTACCAGCTTGGGAATTAGTGTCTGCTACTGGTGCTAAAGCAGTAGTGGTAGCAAATGGTGCGGCAGTAGTATCTTGGGCGCCTCGTCCTGGTAAAGAAGTAATAGATGGGTACAAAGACGCGCAGGAAGTTTTAGAATGTAATAGTGCGCGTTCTTTAGTTTCTGCCCCTTGGGTGAGTCGAATTAAAAATAACCAGTATGTGTTTGAGGGAAAAACTTACACGCTACCGCAAAACTTAGCTAATTTTTCTATTCATGGCTTAGTATGGAGTGCTCAGTTTGAGTTAGTAAAAGCCAATCAGGTGCTCACCTTAAAGTATTCTTTCCCAGGGCATCCGGGCTATCCGTGGACTTTTGATATAGAAGTTACGTATTCTTTGGAAAGCGGACGTAATGGTGAGGAACACTTATCCGTGCACATGGTTGGCACTAATACAAGTGCGCAAACTATTCCATTTGCCCTAGGTTGGCATCCGTATGTGCGTATCCCTGGACATAAGACTATTTCTAATACCAGCTTAGAAATACCGGCTCGTACTAAAATTTTATTGGATTCAGATAGTACTCCTTTACCAGGAGAAGCCGCTTATGCGGGTGTGCAAGCTCCAGTAACTTTTGAATATTTGGGTAATACGGTGTTGGATACTTCTTTCCGTGGTTTAATCCCTGATGAACATGGTGTGGTATCGGTTTTGTTGAAAGATTTAGCTTCGTCGGCAATGGTGAAGCTAACTCAAGAGCCAGCGCAAGCTCCGGTAGCTCATATTTTTACGGCAGACGGTTTACCGCGTAATGCACGTGCTTCTATAGCTTTAGAACCACTTTCTCATTTAGGGGATGCTTTTAATCGGGCAGATTCGCAAGCTACTGTGCGGCTTGCGCCTGGTGAGCAGCGCGTTCTAAGTGCTACTTTGACTTATAGTGAGTGAGTTATTATCTGAGCGAATTGTTGGTCAATAGAAGTAAAGTGAGCGAGTCTGTATAGTATCAGGCAATAAAAATTCTAGAAAAAGCAAGTGTTTAATTAGAAAGTTAGGCAC
>CAMCHI010000011.1 GCA_945874735.1 uncultured Arcanobacterium sp.
TTTGTTCAACAACAATAACTATACGGTATTTATGGTTTATTGTTAAGGGGTTTAGGAAAACCCTACCACGAGTATTTAAACTTTAATTTAATACCCCATTTTCGAGGCAAGCTCTCTATCCCGCTCAAGCGAAGCGTGCTGGTGAACCATAACTGTTTTCGCATCACTATGTCCCGTACGATACATCAACTCCGACAGTGTATCCCCCGCCTGAGCAAACAAAGTAAAACCCTTATTTTTCAACAAAAAACCCTTGGTCTACCACAGTATCCCAAGGGTGTGTGCGGAGAGTAGGGGATTTGAACCCCTGATGCGGGGTTACCGCATACCGGTTTTCAAGACCGGCTCATTCGGCCGCTCTGACAACTCTCCTTATTACCTGCCACTTTGCTAATAACTAGAAGTTTTACTTAGTTATTTTTCATAGTTAGCTAGATAAATACGAGAAAACTTTAGCAGATTAACAATATATTTAGGAAATTATATGAATTTCTCTTAGGGTCTTTTCAGGAGTATCTACCTATTTTGTATGTGCTTTGTACACACTATGCACCATAAGATTATTTTTCCACAGTTGTGTGCGCTAAACCCCTATATACTTGCGCTAAATAGTGATTGTAAAAATACTTGTTAGTTGAAAGCAGAATAACTACGGGAAGCAAAATATAATCAGATTAAAGCTGAAAATATTACTTGATCGTAAATAGGGTAAGTTAAGAATATTTTTTCCTAAACTCATCGCCCGCTTTAGGCACTATCTTATCGAGACTGCATCGTGCCTTAAGTAGCACTTCGTTCAAGTGATATTTGCAGGTAATGTTGGAGAAAATGAATAGCGCTAGCGCTATTTTGCTCTGGCATACGGGGAGGAATGACGGCTGGCAGGATTTAGATAGCGGAAGGAGTTGAGTATAGTGCCAGGTTCGCAAATGACATCATTGCGGATAGAGCGTAATAAGCTCTCTACTTTCGGTTATCTGGTGAGTTTACTATGCTTTTTTCTGATAATCTTTACCCCTATTTCAGCTCATGCCTTTCCCGTTACCACACCTACTCTTAAACGTGGTATCGCTTCTATTCCTACTGACCTTGCAATCGGTAATGTTTCATTTACTACGTCTGCGTTTTCTAATAGTGTCCCTGTTTTTTCTGCCACTGATGCTTCAGAATCAGCTTTAGACCCTAATGAGCGTGAGCCGATTTTATTTATCGGCACGGGAGGTTATTCTCCTCAAGATTTTAGAACTACCGATCAAGAACTAAAGAGCCTTTTGCATGGTTTTTCCTTTGCAGCACTTTCTGTGCGTAGTTTTTCTCCGCGTAATTGTGAAAGTGAAGGCTGGATGTCATTACGGGTGACGGGAGATGTGGTAGACCGCAACCAGATTTTTGACCCCATTAGCACTGAACCAAAAATCTGTAACAACATTGCTTTATCTTTGCCGTATAGTGATTTTTTCTCTGACCCTACTTCGGTATCTATCACTAGTTTTTCTCGTCATATTCTTAATGTGGTTTGGCCAGTTCATCAAGTATTTTCCGATAATGCTTGGGCGGTAGGACGTTATGCCACTTTACCTTTAGCGAATGCGCAAGGTGAGGTGAAAACTTGGCTTCCTTATCCTGGAGATTCTACTCGCAGTCCGGTGGCGGTACGGCAAATGATGAAGCAAATTTTGCAGGAAGCCCCAGGGGATGTGGTAGTAGACGTAGGAGTAATGCGGGGTAGCGGTGGTAGTATTTTGTATTTGCCCCGCGCTGAACAAATCCAAGAAGAATTACGCAACGTGTTAGCTGCTAATGCGGAAAGTGAACGTCCACGCAAAGTTATTATTGCTTCTTTAGCGGATAAGTGGACTCGTCCGCATTTACAATTTTTTGCTACTAATCTGCCTTTAGGGCCTGCTTCTACTGTTAATGCTGCTGCGGATATTACTGCAAGTACTGTCACAGATTCTGCAGCTTCAGAGAATAAGGAAGCCTCGAATGCTCAAACAACAAAAACTCAACTAAACACTGCACTGTTAATTGCTTCTCCTACTACTCGCACGGTCGGGTTTTTAGCTTTGCAAGATTTGCGCGACATTGTGGCAGGTAAATACACTAATTTCACTTTAGTGCCAGCAGCTAATGTGGATACCGCTATGCAGAAAGTAGTGGAATATACTCAACAGGCTCATGCTGCCCGTGACGCTACTGCTTACTGGTATGAAAATTTCAATTATTTAGTATTGTTTAGCTTGCTGGTTTTCTTGGTAGTATTTTTATTCCGTCCTGCTGCTCCTACTACCCGCTGGGGAATCAGTCCGCGAGTATGGCGAGCTGTAGAGTATCTTAATACTTTTGCTTTCTCTTTTATTCCGGCAGCTTTTATTCTCAATATGTTGCCTTGGTGGAAGTTGGTACTAAACCGTACTCACGCCCAACAATATAGTGTAATGTTTACAGCTTTAATTGCTTTAACTTTAACTTTGGTTGCTAGTTTTTTCCGTAAACCAGGATGGGCAGTAGCAGTTCTTACTTTCTTATTGTTAAGTGGTGATATTTTATTAGGCTCAGTAAATCAGCAAAACGGGCTGATGGGGTCTTTAGTGCTTACTTCTCGTAGATATTACGGTATTTCTAATCGTACCTATTTGATTTTATTAGTGACAGGATTATTTACCGCGCTTTATTTAGCTTTTAGATATTTACAAGCCCGTCATGCTTTGCTCTATCCTGCTATTCCTGTTAAAGCTAACCCTAAAGCACGCATCTTAAAAGGTACTCCTGCCATATCTTCCTTGCTGGATTCTGTCCAACTTGCTGATTATAAGCGCTTGCAACGCCAGATTGTGGGTACTTTCTTAGTCATCGGTTTTGGGGTATTGCTGATAGATGCTTTACCTTTCTGGGGTGCTGATTTTGGTGGCCCGCCTGGGTTAGCAGCTGGCTTTGGAATTGCTATTTTATTGGCAACCGGTATCGCATGGCGTTGGTATTGGGTAGCTGGCTGGGTCTTAGTGTCCGGAATGGTAATGGGATTGGCAGGTGTGTTGGATTCACGCTCAGGGCAAGATTCCCATATCGGTAAGTTTTGGGGCACATTAGGGACGGCTGAAAATTTTGCGTTAATATCAGGCAAAATCAGAGATGTAACGCGCTCATTTATACAGCGCACCGATATTTTGCTTGGTATTTTCATGCTTCTATGCGTATTGGCGTGTGCCTATTATTTATTGCGAGTATTGGATCGGCGCAGTAATACGCATTTATCTTCTTTCCAAGAGGTGTTAAAAGAGGGGCAATTAACTCCGGTGTTGGTTGGAATTATGCTAGGCATATTAGTGGCAGTGCCTATTAATGATTCTGGGGCGCTAATGATTAAAGAGGGACTTTTTATAGCTATTCCCATTTTGGTATCTAGTTTTGCTAATGCGCGCGCTACTCTAAAATAATTCTGGCAGTTACAGATTAGAAAATCTGCCCTAAATGTTAGGAACTCTAAACACGTTGTAGTTGAGCAAACTTCAGAAAGCTAACATTTAGCTTTTAAGGCAATAACTTTTCTAAAACTACAGCCGCTCCGTCTTTATCCACTGATTCAGTACGAGCTTGCGCATAACTTGCTACATATTGGGGAGCATTACCCATTGCCACCCCTAGTTTTGCCCACTGTAACATTTCGCAGTCATTTCCAGAATCCCCGATACTCACCGTATTTTGTGTATCTACTTTTAAGATACGAGCCAGCTCAGTAAGTCCAGTGGCTTTAGACAAACCGGGAGGATAAATATCTAGCCAAGCAGTATATCCGATTGCGTATTCCACACTGTGTAAACCGAGCTCTTCTACCTTATGAAAAAGTTCTTCGACGCTCATATCGGGCACGCGCACAGTTAAACGGCAGGCTTCTTTATGTGCCAGTTGGCTAACTGGCACTACTAATGATTTTCCGCTCAACTCCCCTGGGGGAAATTCTTTACTCACTCGTCTAATATCTGCCACTGGTTCTACCGCCATAATAGCTTGCGGAATTTTTTGGTGAATTAAGGCTATTTCATTTGCCGGATTAAAAGTAGTGGCGGAAATTAGTTTAACTGGGGGAGTATCGTGCTTTATTTGCGGAGAAACTTCTTGCTGATAATGTTGGGTGTATGTGCCCACCGCCAGCAAAATAGCTCCATTAGAGCAAACTGCTAACCCGTTAGCAAGGCCTAGCTTAGTCATTGCTTCTTGGGTACCGGCTATACCGCGTCCAGTGGCAATTACTATATGTGTGCCGAGTTGTAAATGTGCTGATAGAGCAGCTTTTACTCGTTCTGTTACCGTGTTATCGTGCCGTACCAGAGTGCCATCGAGATCTAAAGCAATTAATAGATTCGAGCCTGCCTCTGGTAAAGCTGCTGCGGTAATGGCATTGTCTAACTGAGTTAGCAGCGTATGCTCCCTTTTAGTTGATTAGTTGAAACTTTTAACTAATTACTTCGCGTCCACCTAGGTAAGGACGCAATGCTTCAGGCACGTATAGAGAACCGTCTGGTTGCTGATGATTTTCCAGCATAGCTACTAGCCAGCGAGTAGTAGCTAGAGTTCCATTCAGGGTAGCAACCGTAGCAGTGCCGTTTTCTGTGCGGAAGCGAGTATTTAAGCGACGAGCCTGGAAAGTAGTGCAATTAGAAGTAGAAGTAACTTCCATGTAACGATTCTGGGTTGGTAACCATGCTTCACAGTCATACTTTTTAGCAGCAGAAGATCCTAAATCACCAGCAGCCGTTACAATTACGCGGTAAGGAAGTTCTGCTTTCGCGATCATTTCTTCTTCCCACGCTAAGAAACGGTCGTGTTCTTCGCTTGCTTGCGCTGGGTCGCAGTAGGAGAACATTTCTACTTTGTTGAATTGGTGTACACGAATAATACCGCGAGTATCTTTACCATAAGAGCCTGCTTCTCGCCGATAACAAGTAGACCAACCCATATAGCGTTTCGGTCCAGCACTTAAATCAATGATTTCGTCTTTATGATAACCAGCTAGAGCAACTTCGGAAGTACCAGTGAGATAGAGATCGTCAGCAGGTAGATAGTAGATTTCATCTGCGTGTGCCCCTAAGAAACCAGTTCCCCCCATGATTTCTGGGTTTACTAGGGTAGGAGTGGTAAGCATTTGGAAACCATACTTTTCTGCTTGGTCGGCTGCTGCAGTTAAAAGTGCTAATTCTAGACGAGCCCCTAGACCTTTCAGGAAGTAGAAACGGGAACCAGAAATTTTGGTGCCTCGTGCCATATCAATTAGGTCTAAGCCCTCAGCAATATCGAGATGGTCTTTAGGGGTGAAGCCTTCTTTAGCAAAATCTCGAATCGTACCAACTTCTTTTAATACCTGGAAGTCGTCTTCGCCACCTTGTGGAACTCCGTCTTCAATCAAATTAGGGAGCTTAAACATAGCGGTAGTGAATGCTTCATTTGCTAAATTAGCTTTTACTTCTAATTCTTTAACTTGCTCAGCTAGTTCTTTAGCTTTGCTCAGAATTTCTGCCCGTTCTTCTGGTGTTGCTTTACCGATATTGCGGGAGATACTTTTTTGTTCAGCACGGGCGTCTTCAAAAGCTATTAAAGTGGCGCGCCGAGTTTCATCGGCAGCGATAATTTCATCAATTAAATTTTCATCAGCTTGGCGAGCACGCTGGGAAGCGCGGGCCACTTCTGGATTCTCACGAAGAAAACGAATATCAATCATACTTACAGAATATGCTGTTCTGCGCGGGTAAGAAAATTAAGATGCTGGTTTTGAGGTGTTTAACTTATTATTTAGCTATCTTATAAACTGTTATTTAGAAGAATACTATTTTATTGAGGGAGGGAACGGCAGTGCAATTAAGTTTAGAAAACCCTAGAGTTACTCAGGGGGTAAAGCGAGCATGGGCTTTGGTATTCCTTCCTTTTTGTTTGCTGGTGTTTATTGTTGGATTTCTACAATTAGGGTGGCTAGGAAATAGCGCTTTCACTAAACCGGTAGATAAACAGGCGACGCAAGCAACCCATGAAAGTTCTCTTTCCCCTTCTAGTTCTTCTTCATTAACAGAAAGTGCTTCTAAGGGCATTGCCACGAAAAACGTGGAAATTAGCGAAGATAGTGGACGGCAGGTAACTCCGTTAGTAGTGCTAGGTTTTACTGGCGTTACTTGGGATAGTATAGACCCGCTTCACACTCCACATTTATGGGATTTAGCCACTAGAGGCATGGTGGCTAATAATGTGGTGAAAACTGCGGATACCACTACTTGTTTTGCGGCTGGTTGGCTTACTTTAGGTGCGGGAAGACGGGCTGTAGGGGCAGAAAACAGCGCCGAAAAATGTCAAGAGGATTTTACTGGGGTAGGTAATTCTCCGAAAGAATTAGCTGATTTTTATCGTGCCGCTAATGAGCGTAATGCTTTTCAACCGCAATTAGCGGCTTTAGCAAAAACTCTTACTGCTCATTCTTTTTCGTTAGCTACTTTGGGGACGGGTGCTCAACTGGTTACTTTAGATGCGATAGAGGAACTTAAAAGTATTAACCAGTTAAATACTTCCCCCGCTTCATCAGCTAACTCTAATCCTAATTCCCCTAGCTTGATTACGCATTATGCTGATTGGCAAACTACTGATTTTGCAGTTTTAGTACAACAGCACGATTTGTTGATAGTGGATTTAGGGGCAGTGCGTGATTCACGAGTAGCGGCTAGTGAAATAGTGGGAAGTCAGTTTAGCGCAGCTTTAAGTACACCTAATCCTCCTTCCTTGGAGGTGCAGGCGCAAGTGCGTGCTTTAGACACAAAAGTGGGAAAAATTTTAGCTCAGTTACCACTTAACACAGCGATTATCGCGGTTTCTTTAGCTGATATAGATCGTCAATTTTCTCAATTACAATATTTTAGTTATCTGAATTTTTCTGCTTTATCTGATACGCAAAACACTGCGGGAGGTTTAGCGAGTGCTAATTCCACTCGGCAATTAGGATTAGTGCAAAACACAGATATTGCTCCTACTATTGCGAAACATTTTGGGATAAACCAGCTGGATTTTACGGTGGGTGCTCCTGTTTATTTAGCTCAGGCAGATGATTCTTTAGAAAATAAGCATAGTATTTCCTATCTGCAAGCTAAGCTAGCGCGTGCTAATAATGTGCGGGGCGTAGTGGCAGTGTTTTATATTTTCTGGGGTATTGCGGTTAGCCTAAGTCTAGGTTTTGCAGTTTGGGCGGCATTAAGTAGAAAAGTTACTGCTTCTAAAAAAGTTGTTAGAGCGCTCAAGATTTTATTGGGAATTATGGCGCTTTTACCAGTGGCTAGTTTTATAGCTAGTGCAGTGCCGTGGTGGAATTTGCCTTACTCTAAGCTGGCATTTTTAGGTGTGTTACTAGGGTTAGGAGCATTACTGTTAGGAGTGCTGTATTTGTTCAGTTTCTCTTTAGCTACCAGTATTGCGCTAGTGACGGCTGTGCTGTTGGTGTTTGATTTATTGTTGGGCACGCCTTTGCATAGTATTGCGGTGTTGGGAGTGCAGCCGCAAGCAGCAGGTCGTTTCTACGGTATTGCTAATGCGCCATTTGTGCTATTGGCAGTGGCTATGCTGTATTTGACGGCTAAAGGCTTAGATTATTTAAGTGTACGTATTGCGTGGTGGACGGGCATAGTGTTTATTGCTGGGATGTTTTGTTTAACCGCGTTTGTAGATGGCGCTCCGCGGGTAGGTGCTGATTTTGGTGGACCTCCGGCGTTATTGGTAGGTTTCACTTGGTTATTTTTGCGTTATTTCCGGAAAGGAATTTCGTGGCGTTTAGCTGTCGGCGGGCTAACTATTGGTTTGTCGGCTATGTTGCTGATTTCTTATGTAGATTGGTTGCAACCAGTTGCTTCTCGTTCACATTTAGGTAATTTCTTTAATTCGGTAGTGTCCGGAGAAGCAGAAATGGTGATTATGCGTAAATTAGGGCAAGTTTTTGGGGATATGCCTTGGGGAGTATGGCTGAGTTTAGGATTGCTATTAGGGGCTATTTTCGTGTTTTCTCGCTATTTCCCGCGTCATATGCAAAGTATATTGACGATGTTGCGCACTAAGTTTTGGGGTCTTTTAACGCTAGGGGAGCAAGCCGCTGGGGGAGGCGTCTGCGCTTTAGCATTAACTGGATTTATGATTAACGATTCTGGTTTAGTGTTACCTTTTACCGCATTGTTATATGGTTTGCCGTTGTGGTTGTTGGTTATTTTTTCTAAGTCGTATAAATCAGATCGGGCTTTACGCTAACTTGAAGGTAACAGTGTTACTAAAATGAAAAGGTATTCCTTGGTAGGAATACCTTTCTGAAAGTTTTTATTTACTGCCAAGCATTATAGGGCTTATATGCTGCTGGTTGTATTTTCGTGCGTGCTTCTTTAGGAACATATACTCTTTGTAGGCGACGTTTCATAGCTGCGAGCCACACATCTTTATATTGATTGGCGCGATGTAACTGTCCAGCTAAGTCGTTTTTGCTTACGCGATGTTTGAGATTGCAAGGCACTTCTTGTACGGTAAAACCATTTACGAGTAAGTCGATAGTCATTCCAACTTCTACTCCCCAACCAGTGGCTAATGGTTGTACGGCATCGTAAGTAGCACGGGTGATACAGCGTTGTCCTGAGAGCGGTTGGGTGGGAGTCCAGCCGGTTAGACGTTTAATAGTGCTTCTTCCTAGACCTGTCACAATTCCCATACCGCCTGCACCTTTTTGAGGTGGGAGAGCAGCGATTGCACAATCAGTTTTTCCTTCTAGTACGCTAACTACTAGAGGTGCACATTCTAGGGCGGAATCTTCCAGATCAGCGTCTAAGAAAAGAAGTAAACGAGGAGGAACACCGTCAGGGTCGCGCATACTGGCCACTCCTGCTCCGGTTTCCATTGCGGAGGCTTTGCCACGATTAACAGAGTGACGTACTACGGTAGCTCCGGCTGCGCGGGCAACAGTTTGAGTGTCGTCTTCTGAACCATCGTCTACTACAATCACTAAATCAACGCACGGAATACTTTTAGCCGCTCGGATAGTGGCACCGATTCGCACCGCTTCATCTTTTGCAGGAATGATAACTGCTACACGTTGATTTTCTGGAATGTTCACGTTTCTATCTTAATATGTTTTTGGAAAAGATAAATGATTTGCCAGTTTTATCTCAGTTATTGTTAAAGCTCGCTATCTAAAGAGGAGAAACTCTCTAAATAGCGAGCTGTAATTTTAGTTAGTTGTATAGTGTAGCTAATGTTTTTGGGTAAAACTTAAACATTTGCTAAACACATACCCGAGAGTAAATTTAGCGTAAAGTTACCTGACGTGAAATAATGCCAGCTTTAGCGCGGCGTTCTTCTGCAGTAAGTGCAGTAGTGGACGCAATGGCTTCCTCAAACACTTTCGTAAATTCTTGCATAGGGGTAGTTAGAGCCTGAGCAGTAGTATCTTCTGCTAGCTCAAATACCGGAATAAGCAAGCCCAGAGCACGGAAAGCTCCCACAAAACGAGCCTGCGCGAAACTTAACTCACGGCGTTGCTGTAAACGAGCAAGAGCATCAAGCACTTCATCTTGGCTTTCTGGACGCACCCAGCGCACGAATTGGCGTTGCATATTAGTCCAGTATGCGCCAGGAACTCCTGGTACCGCTTGGGTAGGAATTATTTGTTCTTTGGTCTGAGCAACTGCCTGAGCCACATCTTCTTTAGCTAATTCATCAGTGCCTACCCAGAATCGGAAATCTTCTTCTAAGGTAAACTCGTGCGCAAAATCTAGATCAAGCACATCTGGTAAACGAAGAGTAGACTCGGGAATGTCTGGTTGTAAATAAGTTTCGTTATCAGCTAGTTCTAGACCATTAATAATCCGGTCTGCCACATCTAAGGAAAGGTCGCCACTGTTGGTGACGGTTTGGAGTGCCACTAATAATACGCCGTCACTTCTACGCACAGCTGCCGCCATTTGCGGAAGCATGGTGACAAAATAAAATTCTTCCTCACCATAATTGGCGTTAGTTTTAGCTTTCAGAGTAGCAGCAGGAATAATTTCCCGCATTGCCACTAATTCACTCTCAAATGGTAAACCTGCAAAAGGTCGTTCCACGAATTGCACGCGCACGCGCTTTGGCTTAGCTTCTTTATTGCGACGGCTTTGCTTGCCCATTTCACTCCTGAAACAAAATAGTTAGCTTACACCAGATAGTGCAGGCTATTTTTAGTATCTGTATCGTTATAACCGCCTTAAGTTTACTAAACTTAAGCGTAAGTTTCCTAACCTATCTTTCTTACAAAAAACCACATGGTTATTAAATTTACGATACATAGATATACTGAAAACTGTAAGAAAGTAATATCGCATAACTTAACGGAGAATTAAATGAATTTTTTGTATGCCAAACTTTCTCGTTTAAGTTTATTGTTGCCTCTTACCGTTCCCGATCCGGCAATCGTGCAAAATATCCGTATTGCTGGTTTTATAGTTATGGGTTTAGGAATTGTGGTGTTGGTGCGTAAATGGTGGCGTAACCGTTAAACATATTATTGCTTAAAAGTTAAGTGGCTAAGGTTTTCCCTTAGCCACTTAGTTTTTAATTATGTTTTGGTTAGTCTACTACTCCATATAGGCGGTCGCCAGCATCTCCTAGTCCAGGCACAATGTATCCTTTTTCGTTCAGCTTTTCATCGAGAGCTGCCACGATAATTTTTACATCGCCACGGTCTTTTAGATGTTCTTCTAGATTCTTTAGACCTTCTGGAGCTGCCAAGATACAAATAGCGGTCACATCTTTAGCTCCTCGTTCTAGTAGATAGTCGATAGAGTCAATAAGAGTGTGACCGGTAGCAAGCATAGGATCTAGCACAATACATTGCCGATTAGTTAAGTCATCGGGAAGGCGATTGGCGTAGGTGACTGCTTCTAGTGTTTCTTCATCGCGTTTTAATCCTAGGAAACCAACTTCCGCGGTAGGCATTAACCGCGTCATTCCTTCCAACATTCCTAGTCCGGCACGCAAGATTGGCACTACAATCGGACGAGGTTTGGAGAGTTTAGAGCCAGTCATCGGGCTAACTGGCGTGTTGATTGCGTGTGGAGTAACCGCAATATCGCGAGTGGATTCATAAGCCAATAACATCACTAATTCTTCAGTTAATTGGCGGAAGATAGGTGACGGAGTATTTTCGTCACGGAGAACAGTTAATTTATGGGCTACTAGCGGGTGATTAATTACCGTAACTTTCATAATTTCTATCATATCTCGAGGAAGGGTGTTAAGGGTAATAATATTAAAATATGCGGGAAACAGAAATAGCGTTCATGCGTCAAGCACAGCAGTTAGCACATTTAGCAGGTGAAAATGAAGATGTGCCAGTGGGGGCATTAGTGCTTGATTCTACTGGTAAAGTGATTGGTCAAGGTTTTAATACGCGAGAGCGGGATAAAGACCCTGTGGGCCATGCGGAGATTAATGCTTTACGGCAAGCCTCTCAGAGTTTAGATACTTGGAATTTAAGTGGTTGTACTTTAGTGGTTACTTTAGAGCCTTGTACGATGTGTGCGGGGGCTATTATTAATGCGCGTATTTCCCGGGTAGTGTTTGGGGCATGGGAAGAAAAAACGGGGGCGGCGGGTTCAATACGAGATGTGTTGCGTGATAGTCGCTTACCACATCAGGTGGAAGTAGTATCTGGGGTGTTGGCAGAGCAAATTAGTGAAGATTTGCGGAATTGGTTTGTGAAGAAACTACGTTAAGCATAGTCAATTTAGGGAGTGTTAAACGCTAGGTAAATAAAACGCGCCTTATTTGTGAGGTCTATTGCAGTTTAGGGGGCGTAAGTTGGCTATTGTTTAAGTGAGGTATTACGATTTTTAGTTGAAGGTGACGTGTCCGAGCGGCCGAAGGTGCAGCACTCGAAATGCTGTGTGGTTAATAGCCACCATGGGTTCAAATCCCATCGTCACCGCCATTAAACCCCGAAAATCTTGAATTTTCGGGGTTTTATCGTATTGGTTCATGGTTGCAAACAGCGTAAAAATTAGCTGTGAAAGACTAAAACTTTAAGAAAGTAAATGTGTGCCCTTAATTTTATGTGTTATTACGGGTATTGGTGTTTAGCTGGCTAGATAATAGATCACTAGTGCTTAGGTGTTAAATTCAGTTTCTAGGTGGATAGCTATTGCACTTTTCTTTTATTTGTCGTGTGAAAATGGAAAGGTGAATAAAAAGGAACTGGATACCGTCATGTTTGATACTCACTTAATTGAACAAGGTTTAGATGATGAGCAAGTAGCTGCACAAAGAGCAGCTGGTTTACAAAATCGTCTTCCGTCACGTGCCGGAAAAACCGTGGGGCAAATTATTTACAGTAATGTATGCACTCGGATTAACGCTATTTTAGGTATTTTATTTGTGCTGGTAATGATTACTGGTTCATGGATTAACGGTGCTTTTGGTTTGCTGATTGTGGTTAATTCTAGCATCGGAATTGTGCAAGAATTACGCGCTCGCCAGACTCTCGCTAATCTTTCAATAATTGGGGAAGAACACCCATTAGTGCTGCGTAATGGCACACCGGTGGCATTAAACCAAGAAGATTTAGTGGTTAATGATGTGGTGTGTGTGGGTTCTGGAAATGAGATTGTAGTAGACGGTGTAGTGGCACAAGCCCAAACATTGGCGGTAGATGAGTCGATGCTTACCGGGGAATCTGATCCAGTGTTGAAAACTCCCGGCGACCAAGTGCTTTCTGGTTCTTTTGTGGTGATGGGCACTGGAAAATACGTGGTTACGCAAGTGGGAGAAGATTCTTATGCGGCAAAATTGACGGCACAAGCCAGTAAATTTAGTTTGGCAAAATCTGAGTTACAAGCTGGAATAGACGCGATTTTAAAATATATCGTGTGGGTATTAGTGCCGGTAGGTTTACTCACTATTTATATGCAGTATTCTGCTGCTACGCATGATTGGCGTTCCATGATTTTGGCAATCACGGGTGCGTTAGTGCCGATGGTTCCAGAAGGGCTAATTTTGATTACTTCTACTGCTTTTGCTTTAGGGGTGATTAGGTTGGGACGCCAACAGTGTTTGGTAAATGAGTTGCCTGCTATTGAAGGATTGGCACGAGTGGATGTGGTGTGTGCTGATAAAACGGGTACGCTCACCGAAAATAAATTAATTTTTGCTAAAGCACTTGATGCTACTGGACAAGAGTTAGCAGAAATTCCGTCTGCTTTAGCTCAGGTGGTATGGAATGATCCAGATCCAAATTTGACCATGAACGCTTTGTTGGCAGCTATACCTGCTCCAAGTGAGTTATGGGAAGTGCAGGGTCGTAAACCTTTTAATTCGGCAGATAAATATCTGGCTACTGCTTTCCTAGACCAAGGCATTTACTTGTTAGGTGCTCCGGAAGTGCTATTGGCAAATGTGAATGAGCATTGGGCTAGTTATGCACAAAGTGTGGCTGATCAAGGTTTGCGGGTGTTAGCTTTTGGTTATATATCGCAAACGGCAGCGATGTTTGGAGCAGAGGCAGAACTTGCGGAGAATTTATCGTCCTCTATAGTTTTAGAAAATAAGTTAGCGCAAGTAGACCAAGATTTTGTGCCGGTAGCGTTACTAGTATTTGAGCAGTTGATTCGTCCAGATGTGGTGGATACTTTGGCTTATTTTGCTAAGCAAGAAGTAGAAGTGAAAATTATTTCTGGTGATAATGCGCGTTCGGTAGGAGCAGTTACTCGTAAGTTAGGGCTGGAGGTAAGTAATCCGGTAGATGCGCGTACTTTAACCCCAGAAAATTTTGCTCAAACGGTAGAGGAAGGTACCGTGTTTGGGCGTGTTACGCCCGCGCAGAAGCAAGAAATGGTAGCTGCTTTGCAAGCGCAGGGTCATAATGTGGCGATGACTGGAGATGGAGTAAATGACGTATTAGCTCTGAAAGATGCCAATATTGGGGTGGCGATGGGAGCCGGTGCGCCAGCTTCTCGAGCTGTGGCTAATATCGTGTTGTTGGATAATAGTTTTGCCACTTTGCCAGCTGTTGTAGCTGAAGGGCGGCGAGTGATTGGGAATATTGAGCGAGTAGCCAATCTATTTTTAACTAAGACTATTTATTCGGCTACGATCGCTATTTTGGTAATTTTATTTTCGGCGCCTTTCCCGTTCCAGCCTATTCATGTGACGATTACTGGCTGGTTCACTATCGGTATTCCAGCTTTCGTGTTGGCTTTGCCCCCTAATTATCAGCGGGCGCGTGGCGGGTTTGTGCGCCGTGTATTAGGTTTTGCACTCCCAGCTGGAGTAGTGGTGGGTATTAGTTCTTTTACCACTTTCATGTTGGTGCTTTCCGATAAGTATGTAGAGAACTATACTGCTCAAAGCACTGCTGCTTTAGTAGCGTTGATTGTGCCAGCTACTTGGGTGTTGGCTTGTATTGCCCGTCCATGGAATTGGTGGAAATCAGTTTTGATTTTATTGCCGCTAGTGGGTTACTTTTTGATTTTTACTTTGCCATTTACACAGCGGATATTCATGCTTGATTCTAGTAATAGTGCCATGATGACTACGGCTTTATTGGTAGGGGTAGGAGCAGCCGTTTTGGTGGAACTTTTGTGGAGATTAGCGCAGAAAAGAACGGTAGACTCTCATAACGCTTAGGTGTGACCTAAAACATACAAGTATTTAATTGGGAAAATTCCTTGAAAAATCAAGGAAAAAATCCTGATAAAAAAATTCTCAGGATATTCCCAGAAATACTTGCAGGCTTTCCAAGGTTTCTCCTGAATACTTACATATGTAGACAAAACGAGGATAGAAAAACCTCTCCGATATTTTCCTCAAGTCGTGTGTATGAGTGCAAATGAATATGTGATTTTTTGGAATTAGTGCCTCTAGGAAATCACATTTTATGAGGAGCGACCAGTTGCGTGGATGGTCGCTCCTCTTTCTTTTGTAAAACTTTGTTTAGAGCCTAAAAAGTTACAGTTTAAACGAAAATAAATCCGTTTCTGGCTATCCGTTATTTTTTACTGCCATTAAGGCTTGAGTAAAAGCAGGCACAACTTCATACAAATCGCCTACAATACCGTAATCTGCCTCAGCAAAAATCGGGGCTTGTGGATCTTCGTTAATCGCCACAATTACTTCAGCACCGCGAATACCACCTGTGTGATGTAACTGCCCAGAAATGCCGATAGCCACATAAAGTTCCGGAGCGATTTGGTGGCCAGTAAGCCCAATATAAGAATTAAACCAGCCATGTCCTTCTGCTAATGGACGAGTTGCCCCCACTTTAGCTTCTAACACTTGCGCTAATTGAGTGGCTAAAACTAAATCGCTTTCTTGAGCGATACCACGTCCCACCCCCACTACTTTGTTGGCTTTAGCAATATCAGTATGAGTATCGTTAATTGGGTTAGTAGCTATTAACTCCACTCCTAGCTCGTCTGTTATCGTTATGGTTTGGCTAGGCGCAGGAGGATTAGCAGAATCAATTAAATAATCTTGGCTATCAACAGGTAACGTAAATACGTTTACTCCACTTAAAGCCACTACTTCTCTGGCTAATCCAGCAATTTGCTTAGTTACTTGTTGTAAAGCCGGATCCCAACTCACCACATTAGGCACCCAATGCGCTTTTAAGGTGCTGGTAATAGTGGTAAGGATAGCCCGGTTTACTAAAGTATTTGCTCCTACTACGGTAGTTACCGTTTGGGTGGCAAGATATTTAGCAATGCTACTGGCTGCATTTTCAATTACTCCTGTAACAGAGAAAAATACTATTTCTGCTACCCTAGCAGAGTTTAAAGCGTTATAGAGTTCTTCGTTGCCTACCACTATAAGTTTGCTGTCTTTTCCAGCGGTTTGTATTAGCTGTGCAATATTTGCCTCAGTAGCCACTATCCAAGTAGTCATTAGATAACTCCTTCTGCTTCTAAAGCTGCCACTAATTCCTGCACAGCATTATCAGAATCGAACAAGATATTCTTCCGAGGTTTTACTACTGGTTTATAAGTAGAAAGCACTTCTCCATTGCCACTAGCTGAGGAAACAGGAGATAGGTCTGCTAAGGTTTTTACAGTAACTGGCTTTTTGCGTGCTGCCAACATATCCTTCATGCCAATTAACGGTACAGAAGTAGCATCGCTGGTAAGGGACAGCACTGCTTTGCCGTTAATGCGTAAAGTCTGGAGTGCTTCTGGCATTTCCCGTTCTACTATTAGGGCGTTATTTTCCCAGCGTAATGAGGTTACTCCCGCGATACTTGGTATTCCCATGTATCCTGCCACTAGCCCTGGGATTACTTGTGCGCCCGAGTCAGCGGAAGCCTCGCCCGTCAATACTAAATCTACCTCTAAATTGGCTAGCTCCATGCTTAAAATCTGAGCAATAATATCAGGGCTGGCGGTAGTTAAAGCATCATCAGCAATTACCACTAACTCATCTACTCCGCGCGCAGCAGCAGATTGTACTGCTTTAGGGCTGCCAGCATTAGCAATACCAGCGGTAACGCCTATTATCTGGGCATCTACCGTTTTAGCAAAAGTGCTGGCCACTTGGAAAGCTACCGGATCGTATTCCGAAATACTGAGTTTGTTTCCCCAATCTACAATTCCGTTTTCGTTTACGCTAGCAAATTGTGGATCATATGCCCATTTATATAAGACGGCGATTTTCAATATATCTCCTATATTTTAAGAGAGCCAGACGTTAAAGAATCTGCTAGTTAAGCTGTGTTCAGTTTGGCTGGCAGATTCACCAGTTAAATACTTGGTCGGGGTAGCGGGATTTGAACCCACGGCCTCTTCGTCCCGAACGAAGCGCGCTACCAAACTGCGCCATACCCCGAGGTGCTCGTGTTGCAACGATAAATAGTTTACCTGACTTTTCTAAAATGCGGGAAATGATAATGGCTTGAATAAAGCTAAATATGACTAGGAAGCACTTCATTCAATATTACTTCTGGTGGGCAAAACAAGCGTAGTGGAGTGTAAGGAGAAGTACCGATACCTTTAGAGATTTGTACCGCCATTTGGGTGGTCGGTTGGGGAATAAATTTGCCGTTGCCGTGCATAGCTTGGTCGGTTTGTAAAGGCCAACTAAACATTCCCGCACAATAAGGGGTGGGTAGATCGCAGTTAGTTACTAGAGCCTGGTGGGGTGGTAGACATACTTGCCCGCCGTGTGTATGCCCCGCAAAGGTGAGTTGGCAATGTTCGTCCGCAAATTTTTGCAAAATTCTAGTGTAAGGGGAGTGAGTTACCCCGATTTTTACATCCGGTAAAGTAGTGGAAAAGCCGGTAGGTGCTGGGTAACGGTCGTATTGTAAATGTGGGTCGTTTACCCCTACTAATTCTATTTCCCAGTCTTTTACCGTAAGACGGGTGCGAGTGTTATTAAGATTTATCCACCCCAGTTTTTCTAATTCTCTAGTTAAATAGGGAGTGTCTAAGTTTGGTTTGCGGGGAGTGTTAAGGTCTTGATTAGAGTTTTTCCATAGATAGCGCAATGGATTTTTTAATTTCGGAGCGTAGTAGTCGTTAGAGCCGTACACGAATACTCCAGGTATACCGGCTAATTCTTGTAAAGCTGTAATAAGAGGAGTAATTGCTTGATTTTCGGATATTAAATCGCCGGTCAAAATTATGAAGTCGGGACGGGCATGGTGTAGTTGCTGTAAAAATCGGAGGCGGTGAGCTTGCTTCGCGCGCAAATGTGGATCTGATATGTGCAAAATTCGTAAAGGGGAGAGTGTTTTTAGCTGAGTTTTTGCAGATAGCTCAGGGCTAGATAAGTGGGGAAGATAAACAGTGCGCTTATGTAGTTTGTATTTTCTGGTATTTAAGTAGGCAGTACCGGTAATACTTAATCCGGTGGCAGCTAGGATAGTGCCAGCTAGTTTTAGAGTAGAACAGGTGAGCATAGTTCCTACTTAAATAGTTGCAGATAGGTGAATTTGGTAGGTAAAAGTAGTGGATTAAATAACTAGCTGGAGATCAGCTGTAGGAAGTGGGTTCCTTGTAGTCTAATCTCCAGCTAGGTTTAGATATAGGGATTATGGGCTATTTGGTGCTGGGCCTACCGAAACGATTAGCACTACGGTAGAGCCAGGTTGGGCATTATCACCGGCAGCAGGTCTAGTGCCGATTACGCTATTGGCTGGTTCATCCGACCATGCCCCTTCCGTGTCGGGCACAAAGCCTGCTGAGCGTAGCACTTCAGCGGCTTCATTGTATTCCATACCGATTATGCTGGTAGGGATTTGCGTGCCTTCGCGGGCTTGCCGTTCCTCTTCTTCTCGTTTCTTCTTTTCTTCTTCTAATTCTTCATCGGTCTTAGTGATTCTAGTGGGAGCTTTAAAACTCGTGGCTGGTAAATCTGCTAGGACAGCATTGCCGTATTTGCCAAAAGCGCGTGCTGGTAAGTCGCCACCGTGTACTACACGGTAGTAGCGGCCGTTAATGGTTATATCTAGTAGGCTCTCATTTGCTCCTATATGTCCCATCCAGACGGCAGAAGCGAAATTAGCGGTGTAGCCTACAAACCAAACATTATATGCGCTATCGGTGGTACCGGTCTTGCCAGCTGTTTGGTGATTATAGATTTGTGCATTGCTTGCACCACCGCCTGTTACTACGTAATTTAATACGCTAGTGGTGGCGCGTGCTGCATCGGCATCTAAGGCTTGCCTACAGTCGTCTTTGCCAGTGGCTAATACTTTTCCTTTGTTGTCTTTGATTTCTAGCACGGTGTAAGGTTTGCAGGCTTTACCTTCAGCTGCAAGAGTAGCTACGGCAGATGCCATAGATAACGGGGTTACGTTGCTAGAACCAATAAGAGAAGCCGGATTGGTGGCTAGTGGTACTGGTTTACCTAGTTGTACGGGAAGATTTCCAAGGGTGCGTACCCAATCGTTACGATTTTCAGCGGTAACGATTTCTCCTCGGCGTGCGCCCATATCGCGGGCTAGATTGGATACGTCACATAGGTCTAGTTTGGTGCTCATTTCTAGCGTACCGATATTGAGGGAGTAGTTAAGCACTTGTCTTAAGGGAAGAGTACCGTATGCGACGCCTTCATTATTTTGTGGACGCCAACCTTCTGGAGGTAATACTACGCTTTGTGGATTACAGCTGGCTTTGAAGTCGCCGGTGTAGAAAGTGCGCGGGTTGGTGTTTAAGGCTTGGTTCATTGGCTTTCCAGAGCGGAACCATTCAGCCAGGGAGAAAATTTTGTAGGAAGATCCGGGCTGGAATCCGTCACCGCCACCTTGGTCGCGTCCCACATTTACGTTAAGCATAGTGCGTTCTGGGTATTCTTCGGTAGGTTGTCCGTATTCACGATTCATTACCATTGCTAAGATTTTCCCAGTGCCTGGTTCGATGGTAGAGATTGCGCCGTCTACGTTAGACGGATCGTCAATTGGGACTTCGCTGGTTAAAGCATCATAGGCTGCTTGCTGGAATTTAGGGTCTAAAGTAGTGGTAATGTCTAGTCCACCGCGGTATAGCATTTGGGTGCGTTCAGCGATGTCTTTACCAATTAGGTTACTGTTTAGAATTTCGTTTACTACTAGGTCGCAGAAGAAAGCAGAAATTCCCGCATTTTCACATCCGTTTGGTACGGGAGATACGTTTAACATATCTTCAATGGGTACAGCGATAGCAGTGTCACGTTCTTCTACTGTAATATAGCCCAATTTTTCCATTTGATATAGCACGGTGTCTCGCCGTTTTTTGGCTTCTTCTGGGTTAGTGATGGGGTTCCAGTGGTTAGGTGCTTGGGTAGCGCCTACTAGCATGGCGGCTTGTTCTAGGGTAACTTCGCTTGCTGGTTTGGAGTAGAAGAAACGGGAGGCAGTTTCTACTCCCCACTGGGAGGGCCCGAATTGGGCAATGTTTAGGTAGGCAGTTAGGATTTCATCTTTGCTGTATTTGCGTTCTAAAGCGATTGCGTAGCGAGCTTCGTTTAGTTTACGCACGATGGAAGTTTCAGTGGCTGCTTTGATTGCTTCAGTGTTATTGGAGACGCGTCCTTTTTCGATTAACGCATTTTTTACATACTGTTGAGTGATGGTAGAACCACCGGCAGTACGAGAAGAAGTGAGGTTGTTGAGGGCGGCACCGATGATACCTTGAGCATCAATACCGTGATGCTCGTAGAAACGCTCGTCTTCAATAGCTACCGCGGCATCTTTTAGGTATTGGGAGATACCATCGCTGGCTACTACAATCCGATTTTCGGCATAGAAGTGTGCGAGGATGGTTCCGTCTTTAGCGCGGATAATAGATTGTTCAGACGGAGTAGTAAAGTCAATATCAGTAGGTAACTCATCGAACAAGGACACAATGGCGTTACTAGCGGTGCCGGTGGACGCTAGAAAAGGCGCGGCTGTACCTGCCATAATAAGTCCTCCGCCAAGACAGAGCCCTATTAAAGCTCCAACGGCGATTAGAAGCTGTTTTAGAGTCATATTGCGACTACCTGAAGCGTTTTGCATACTCTATAGATTACTATTTTTTCCGTGAAAAGTCCTTAAAGAGTATTTTTCTTAATTAGTTTTAACAGTTTGTCTGCTTAGGTGAACTGGGTATTTAGGATAATTTTGCTATTGCCACACGTTTCATTGGACTTGGTAAAGTGTGCAATTTTTGTAATTAGTTTTGTAGATTTCCTTGATTTTTGTAGCATTATTAAACAAGTAGAGAGAATAAAACTGCAGGGAATTTAGTTTGATATTAGGTGGGTGAATACAACAATGACGTTGGCTTACGCAGAATTAGATTGGTCTGCACAGGCTCGGTGTGCAAATTTGGATCCCGATGCTTTATATGTGCGTGGTTCGGCACAGCGTGAAGTGCGCCAGATATGTTATAGCTGTAAAGTGCGAATGCAGTGTTTAGCTGATGCGTTAAATACCCGCAATGTTTATGGAGTTTGGGGAGGTTTGACGGAACGGGAACGGCGTGCAATTTTACGTTTGTATCCTGGGGAAGATGATTGGTCGAATCGTTTACTTACTTCAGATGGGCAGTTAGAAACTGATTTGCGGGAGGGACGTATCCCAAAAATTGTGGCTCGGTAGTTACATACAGGGCATTAAAGGAGTTGCTTTTCCCTAATTTTTTTACAGGCTTGCTGTTTTAAGTATTAAGCAATAGCCTGTAAATATGACTAAATGGGAATATGTAACAGTACCATTATTGATTCACTCCACTAAAGCAATTTTGGATAATTGGGGTGCTGAAGGCTGGGAGTTAGTAGCAGTTATTCCAGGGCCTGAGGGTGCTAATCCAGTTGCCTACATGAAACGGCCATTGCCATGATTAGCGATAAGCTGAAAAGTTTAGGTTTAACTTTACCACCAGTTGCTGCTCCGTTAGCTGCCTATGTGCCAGCGCAACGAATTGGTAATGAAGTGCGTACTTCTGGGCAATTGCCGACTGTGAATGGACAGTTATTGGCTACTGGTAAAGTAGGAAAAGAAGTAACACCGCAGCAAGCACGTGAATTAGCTGCAGTAGCAGTATTGAATGCTTTAGCGGCTGCCGCCTCAGTGGCAGGTGGAATAGATAATATTAAAACTATTTCACATTTGACGGGTTTTGTGGCTTCTGCTCCTGATTTTACAGGGCAACCGGCAGTAATCAACGGCGCTTCTGAATTATTGGGAGAAATTTTTGGAGAAGCTGGACAGCACACTCGTTCCGCAGTAGGAGTGGCGGTATTACCTTTAGATGCTCCGGTGGAATTGGAACTAACGGTAATCGTGGCTGATTAACTAAAACTTAAATTAAGTTTTAGTAGAATTTTTCGTAATTTATAACTAAAACGGTGAGGTAGCATTAAACTACCTCACCGTTTTAGTTCTGTGTAAGTTTTAGTCGGCTATGCGTCTAATTAGTGAGCACGACGCTGTAAGCGTGCCACCTGGATTAGCAGCACGGCACGTCCCTCAAGACGAATCCAGCCACGCGAAGTGAAATCAGCTAAAGACTTATTAACCGTTTCACGGGACGCACCTACTAAGTGTGCGAGTTCTTCTTGGGTGAGATCGTGTGCCACGTAGATACCCTCTGGGGTGCGCTCGCCGAAACGCTCAGCTAAATCTAGGAGAGCTTTAGCTACACGTCCAGGTACATCGGAGAATACTAAATCTGCCATTTGCTGATTGGTGTTACGCAAACGCAAAGATAACTGGCGTAGCATCGAGATAGCTAACTGTGGGTGTGCCTCGATATAAGCACGCATATCTTCATGGGAAAGAATATAGAGCTTAGTAGGGGCAATTGCAGTTACTGTAGAAGAACGAGGCTCTAAATCAAATAGGGAAAGTTCGCCGATAATTTCTCCCGGTCCGAGCACAGCAATAAGGTTTTCCCGTCCGTCATCTGCGGTATGAGAAAGTTTAACTTTACCTTCACCGATTAGATATAGACGATCGCCATTATCACCTTCTTGGAAAAGTGACTCGCCTCGCTTTAGACTGGTTTCCGCCATCATGTCTGCAAGTGCTGCACGGTCATCATCAGTTAAGCCTTTGAACAGCTCAACATTCGCTAGGAAGTTGGAATCCATGCGAATTCCTTTCTTGTTCATTACTAGATAGAAAATTTAACTACCCAAGAAACCTTGTGTAGGAAGTCATAATTTAATATTAATAATGCCATGATATTAGCAAAATATCACCTGAATAACACGATAATTTTTGCTTTCCCTAGAAAAATAGCGGAATAATTACTATTTTTAATGGTTAGCGAGTTACGAAAAATTATAGTTGCCAAAAAATAGACTATAAAAATATTTGCTGTAACATAGCAAAGTTGTATTTAGAAAAAGCGGTAGAAAGGTTTAAGGAAAATGGTGAAAAAGACGGCGTTACCTAAACGTCCCCGTTCCTTAACAGAACGCAAAGCCCGCGCGGCAGCTATTACCGCTAGATTAGCAGAAGTTTATCCAGATTCTCGTTGTGCTTTAGTGCATCAAAATGCTTTTGAGCTATTGGTGGCTACCGTGCTATCGGCGCAATGCACAGATGAACGGGTAAATTCAGTTACCCCTACTTTATTTACTGCATACCCTGACCCAGCTCAAATGGCACAAGCAGACTTGGGGGATTTAGAAAAAATTTTGCACCCTTTAGGTTTTTATCGCGCTAAAGCGCGTGCTGTTTCGGAGCTTTCCCATGCACTAGTTACAGACTTTGCTGGACAAGTGCCAGATACTTTAGCAGAGTTAGTGACTTTGCGGGGTGTGGGCAGGAAAACTGCTAACGTGGTACTAGGGAATGTATTTGGCGTGCCAGGTATTACCGTAGATACTCATGTGGGGCGGTTAGCGCGCCGTTGGGCTTGGACTTATGAAACTGATCCGGTGAAGGCAGAATATGAGTTGAATAAATTGCTACCGCCGGAAATTTGGACTGTTACTTGTCACCGTACCATCGATCATGGACGGGCGGTGTGCCATTCCCGTAAACCCAATTGTGGGCAGTGTCCACTTACTGATTTATGCCCGAGTTACGACTTATATATTACGCAGTAATATGTGGGTGGGGTCAGGTTAAATTCTCTAACCTGACCCCATCTTATAGCTCGTAACTCGGGTTTAATTTTGTTAATAATAGTTACTTATCTGAGATTAAAAATTCGCGTCGCACGATTGCTTCACTGCGCTTAGCGCCTTTCTTTCTCGCGATATGCATACCTAAACCAGCCAATAGCAGGAGTGCTCCATAGAATGCGATACGTCCCGATGCTAGGTCTAGGTTGAGATGATGTACTACGTTACCGGTTAGGGCATTGTAGTCGCCAATTAGTTGGTCTAGTGCGCCCACGATGTGTTTGCCAAGGCTAGGGGAAATAATTGCAGTTAAACCAAATGCGGTGAGTACTAAACCAAAGAATTGCAGACCGAAAGTGGAACTAGCCGTCAGTAGTAAAGCAAGGGTGAATACCGCAAAGCCTCCTACTAATTCTAGTATTGCCCAAATGTTTAGAGTGTTGGTTTCCCAAGGATTGTTAGCCACTAAGGCAAGGCGTGCTCCGGCATCGGAGATTAAATACCAGCCTACTGGAAGCAATAGAAGAGTAAGGAAGAACATTCCGATGTGTGCTCCCCAGCGTCCTTTAGGAGCTTCTGGGATTTGTGGGTCTTCCGTTTCATTTAACCATTCTGTTCCAGTTTCGGAAGTGGAGAGATTAGCGTTAGCCATAAAACCAACTGCCGTGGCTGAGGCAGTGCTTAGGGTAGCGTCGGTTGCGCTTGTTGCTTCGCTTACTCCAGAAGCTACTTCAGGAGTGGTGGAGATAGTAGAGCCGTTTAGTTGCTGTGCGTAGGCGCTAGAGAAAGTTTCTCCACTAGCTAATGCTTGTTCTTGTTTTACTAAATCTTGGAAGCTGGCTTCGTCAGCGGAGTGTGCCGTCACTACATCACCTAAAGTAGCATTAGCTCGTTCAGCTGCTGGTAGAGTGTTGTAACCAGTATTTTCTGAGCTTGCCACCGGTAGGGAGCAGGCTGGTAATTCTGGCTCAGGGGTAGGGTCGGCATCTAGCGCAACTGGGGTAAATGGGGCCGGATTTTCTGCACTTTCTGTTGGATTAAGTGCAGGGATAGGCGCATCTAAAATACTAGCGGCAGGCTCAGTGTGTGCAGTGTTTTCTGCAAGATTTTCTGGGGTTGGCGTGGCAACAGATGGGAAGCTAGGTTCACCGCTAACTTCTTCTGCAGATTCTATACCGGCAGCTAGAGCAGCACTTTCGGCAGTAAATACTTGATCCCATTCTAAGTCGCCACTAGTTTCTGCCGTTATTTCAGAGGCAGGTACTGGAGTGGGTTCTTCACTGATGGGTGCTAATACTTCGTCCTCATCGTCAAAAGGACGGCGAGAACCTAAATTGTATGGGTCGGTTGGGGTAGACACTGTTACTCCTTAAAGATAATTCTTCTATGAACGCTACTCGGAAAAACGAGAAAAATAGCTATATTTAGCGGCGTGCCGTGAAATTTTTGGTGTTTCTAGGCACGTTATGAGAAGTTTTGCTGGTTTGTGCACAGTTTTTCTAAGTGTAATAGTTTTCCGCAGCTAGTATTTTTTCTTCATAGTTTCCTTAAAATATCCGTTATTCATAAAACATGAACACAAACACCAGAACGCAAACGGCTTTAAGTATCGCTAGTGTGAGTTACAGTGGAAACGAGCCAGCAGCCTTTAATGAACTGCAAAGATTAGCAGAATTAGTGGGAGTAGAAATCAGTGTGGCAGACGGTTTAGCTGGCACAAAAGGAATTTTGCAATTCACCACCGAAAACTGCGCAAAAGGCAAAATTAAAGCAAGTTTTCACGAACTATTTCAAAGCTACTTTACTACCGGAAGTGTAGAACTCGACTATCGAAAAGATACTGCTGAAATTTTAGAATTACTGGTAGCAGTGGGTGCTACAGAGCGCGGAAAAATTATTGGAGTGATTGGTGCGCAAGGCGGAGTAGGAGCTACAACTTTAGGATTATGGGTGGCACGAGAACTAAAACGTCACGGAAAAAGCAGTGCTTTTATTGACTTAGACCCATTAAGTATTGGAGTAGACACGGTAATTAGTACCGTCCAGAAAACTGGGAAAAGATGGGCAGACTTATCTGGTACGGGAGCGGTATTAGCCGGTAAATTAAATGAAGTACTACCCCGTTGGAAAGGGGTAAAAATAGTAACCGCAGATGAGCGAGGCGGGGTTAGTCAGAAAACAGATATAGCAAATCGTACTATTGCGGCAGTGGCGCAGTTAAATGATTTTACGATTCTGGATTTGGCACGCAGTGCTACTTTAAGTGATGTGCCTGCTCATGCTTGGTTAGGATGGTGTGATCAACTTTTACTGCTCACTAATTCAGATACCTTAGCGTTAATTCGTGCGCAAAAAATTCTCCAAGCCTTACAGAATAAGTTAGATATAGCAGTAGTGGGATTTGGGGTAAAATCTCGGGCTCAACTAGCTAATATGGCCCAAATTTTACAACACCAGAACACTTTTAGTTTTCGTAAATCGCGTAATTTTATAGCCGACCTAGAGCATAGCATGGCACCTGGAGATCGGGCACGCAGTGTGAGTGCTAGAGATGTAAAAGAAATCTGTGCAGATTTTATACTGTCTGCACTTTAACCAATTTTAGTAAAGGGTTAATTTTTACGAAATCAGCAAATTTACATGCCTTGCTTTAATACCTGCTACTAAACCCTAATACAGCAGGAAGTGGTTTTTTATAGCAAACATCTTAAAACTAACAGAGGTACAAAATGGAAGTAGACTTAGCGCAACTAGCTAAAATAAGAGAAAATCTTGCCACCGGAAAAAGTCTACGTTCTGCTTTGGCAGAAGTACCCTTGATTTTTACTGACGAATTAGCTGGAGTGCAAAATCGGGTACAATCACAAATTTTTGGATTAGGAGATACCTTAACACCTCTACTGTCGGATAGCGCAGTTACCGATATTTTGATAAATGGCCCTGGGCAAGTCTGGGTAGATAGGGGTGCGGGTTTAATTGCTTTATCAATAGACGATCCACAACTAACTGAAGAAAGTAATGTTAGAGCGTTAGCTGTGCGATTAGCGGCAGCTTGTGGGCAAAGATTAGATGATGCTTCACCGATAGTGGACGGCACTTTTAGTAGTGGAATGCGTTTACACGCTGTGCTTCCACCGCTGGCAGCAGAAGGTACTTTAATTTCTTTACGTTTGCATCAAGAACGTAAATTTTCTTTGGCAGACTTAGTGAAAACAGGTTCAGTACATATTACCGTTGCCAGTATTTTACGTCAGTTGGTGCAATGTCACGCTAATGTGATTATTTCTGGAGCTACCGGAGCGGGGAAAACTACTTTTTTGAGCGCCATGCTTGCTTTAGCTTCTCCTCAAGAACGAATTTTAGTAATTGAAGAATCAGCAGAACTACGTCCAGATCATCCGCATGTATTGCATTTACAAGTGCGCCAACCAAATGTGCAAGGAGCAGGAGAGGTTTCTATGAGTCAGTTGGTGCGTGCAGCTATGCGAATGCGTCCCGACCGAATTGTGCTAGGAGAATGTAGAGGGGCAGAAGTGCGTGACGTGCTGGGTGCGTTAAACACGGGACATGATGGGGGTTGGGCAACCGTACACGCCAATTCTGCTCAAGATGTGCCAGCACGATTAGTGGCATTAGGAGCATTAGCTCAAATGAATGAACTTACCGTAGCGGCTCAAGCAGCCTCAGCTTTAGATGCCATAGTGCATATAAAACGAGCGGGTGCAAAACGCTTTGTGTCAGAAATAGCGGTATTGGAACGGGTGGGTAGTACTCTACACGCCAATTGTGTACTGCAAGTTAATGCGCAAGGTGAATTGGAATGGGGTGAAGCAAAAGAGCAATTTTTCCGAGAGCAACAATTAAAGACAAGGTGAAAGAAGCCAAATTAAGGCAAAAATAGTGCAACTGAATAAACAACATTTGCTTGAGTAGAAGCAGCGACAAACTTTACAACTTTTATAGCGAAAGTAAATAAATGTGGTTATCAGGATTATTGATATTAAGCGTGGGAGTGAGCATTATATTAAGCAAACCACCACGGATACGGGCACGAAAAATTAAACAAGTACGGGTAAAGAAAAAATCTTTTGGCAGCATTATTGATTTAGGCATGGTTTTTACTGAAGTATCTACTCGGTTAAGTAGTGGAGCAACGGTAGGGACAGCTTGGGCACTTAGCTTACAAGATTTAACGGATAATTTTAATTCCCGTATTAAGCGCAGCTATTGGGTAAAGCAAGAAAAGTATTTTGTGCAAAAAACTGAGCCATTAGAAGCTGATGGTGTACCAACGGTGTTATGGAATTTATGGTTGCTACCTAAATGGAAATATAGCTTACTAGGTTTTCCGTCTGCTTTGCGGGAAAGTTTGCCTGCTGCTTTTGCTGTTTGTCGTTTAGGTGCTAATAGTGGTGCACCTTTAGCGGAAGTATTAGATGCGTGTGCGCAAGGAGTCACGGAAGCCGGTGAAGCAAGGTCTGCGCGCAAAATTGCGTTAGCAGCTCCTTTAACTTCTGCAAAAATGCTGGCTACTTTGCCGTTAATTGGGATTTTATTTAGCTACTTAATGGGAGTAAATGCTTTGCATTTTTTATTTAATTCTTGGCTGGGATATATCTGTTTAGGCTGCGGGATAGGTTTTGAGTTAGCAGGATTATGGGGTGTGTATAGGTTAGTGCAAAAAGCGGTGCGGGAATGATACGTATTATTTTATTTGGAATTCTTATCTGGTTATTATTTGCTCCCTCGATACGGATTAAGCGTTATAAGTTTGTATTTACCTCGAAAAGAGCCCAAGCTGGTGCTGAAGAAGTAGATGTGGCGATTTTATTAGATTTAATGGCGGCAGCTTTAAGTGCGGGACTATCTATCCCTAATGCTTTAGCGAGTTTAGATTACGCTTTAGGCAGGCAAAATAATACCTCTCTTAACGTCAAACAAAATGCACCTAGTGCGCGTAGTTTAGGAGAGGTAAGTAAAATGTTGCTTTTAGGTGCTAACTGGCAGGAAGCGTGGAAAGACACCCCTGAGCGATGGGATTTTTTACAAAAAGCCTTAGCTCCTGCATGGTGTGAAGGAGCAGCTCCTATTCCGTTACTGCAACGCAGTGCGCATATGTTGCGTTTAACGCGAGCGCGGCGCGCAAAAGAAGCTGCCGCAAAATTAAGTGCAGCAATTGTAGTGCCTTTGGCTACTTGTTTTTTGCCGGCTTTTATCTGTATCGGTGTAGTGCCAGTAATTGTGGCTACGGCAGGTAAAATTTTTAGTTAATAAAAGAGTTGCTAATGAAGCTAAAATTTCTATTATCTGCATAGAGTTTAAGTGCTTATAGCTGGTATTGATACTTCCTTTAATCATTTTAGATTAAGGGAAGTTTTTGGTTTTGTTTTCCTTTTACCTTTAGCGCGATTTATAGGAATTTAATGGATTGGCAAGTCTGAATTTTAATAGCGTTTAGTTATATGTGAATAGTAGATAGGGTTTATACACATTTACAGCAAGTGTATCGCTAATCCACAGTTTAATTAGGAGTACCGTTAGCGATTTGAGAAATACGAGAAGCTAAAGATGTCTTGAAAGCATAGCAGTTTTCCAGACTGCTTTTCTTAAAAATTAAGAAAAGCATATCGAATCTGAAGAAGGAGTATTTCCATGAAAATCCAAAAAATTATGCGTTATTTAAAGCCATTATCTCGTAAAGAATCTGGCATGGTAACAGCAGAATACGCTTTAGGAACCGTTGCTACCACTGGCATTGCCGGTATTTTAATTTGGCTAGTGCAACAAGAATGGTTTCGGGAGCTAGTATCTATGTTCTTTAAGACCGCCTTTAGTTTAGGCTAAACGAACGCTATTTTGGCGACCAATCACATAAGTAAAGCGGAGATATGAATACTGGCTGAGGTGGTAAACGGGGAGAATTTATCACCCCAGCCAGATACAACAGCTATAACAGGGTGAATAAAATGCTTAACCAACTAGGATTTGGCAGAAAAGAACTAGGCATGATTAGCGTGGAGTGGGCATTAACTTTGCCAGCCATGCTAGTGGTGATATTGGCATTATTAAATGGAATTATGCAGATAAGTACGGTAGCGGTAGTAGATAATGCGGCAAAAGAAACTGCCCGCTATATGAGCTTGGGTCATTCAGAAAAGGCAACGAAAAATTTTGCGAAAACAATCCTAGGCACAGATATAGAAATAGATATTGTGCAAAACCATGATTTAGCAGAAGTGAGAATTAAAAAAGACGGTATAGGACTTTTCGGATTTGCTGGCTTTGATTTTGTGTCTAGTTATCAGGTGGTAAAGGAGCCAGTTGGCTGGTAGGTGCAGTTATAAAAGGAATAAGCAGAAAAATGTTTTGTTTAGTTGAAAAATATAAGCAGAGTTTTATTTATAAAGCGGGTAGTAGAAAAGAAAAAGGTTCTGCCACTTTATTTATGAGTTTAATTTGTTTTGTTTTAGTGAGTTTGACTTTGTTGCTGGTGGCGCATATTTCTTGGTTGAACGAAAAAACAGCTATGCAAAATACGGCAGATTTAGCAGCTATTCAGGTAGCGGTAAGAGTGCAGCAAGGGCACACTCCGCAAAATGCGTGTAAAGAGATTAGGCAACAAATTACGGCTAAGTATCCGTATTGGCAAGTGGAGTGCGGGGTTTGGCAGGAAGAAAGTCAAATACATATAAAAGCCAATAATTGGCAGAAAAATTTTTGGAAACAACTTACTGCCCAAGCTAAAGCAGCACCAGAAAATCAGTTGGAGAGCCAATTTAATGTTCCGTAATTAAATATGTAAAGAAGAAATTTGTGCGTATTTTATGAAGTTTTTCAGTAAAATCTTGCCGTCTTATCCACAATTTAAGGACTTTCCTTTTGCAATGCGCTAAAAACAATGTATCTTAGCAAACGACAGGACTTAGCATTATCATGTACCAAAAATAGTTACTGCTTGTGGTAAGTATATAGGTATAGAAGTGGTAAACAGAATAAAAGTAAGGTTAAAGGAAACGACGTGACTAAATTAGTTATCGTGGAATCTCCAGCGAAAGCTAAGACGATTTCTAAATTTTTGACCTCGGAATATAAGGTAGAGGCTTCTATTGGTCATATCCGTGATTTGCCTAAGCCCTCTGATTTACCTGCCGATATGAAGAAAGGTCCGTTTGGGAAATTCGCGGTAGATGTAGATAATAACTTTGCTCCTTACTACGTGGTATCGCCTGATAAAAAGAAAAAAGTAACTGAATTAAAGCAGTTACTGAAAGAAGCAGATGAACTTTATCTGGCTACCGACGAGGATCGAGAAGGTGAAGCAATCGCTTGGCATCTTCTCGAAGCCTTAAAGCCTAAAGTGCCAGTAAAACGCATGGTATTTCATGAAATTACTCGGGAAGCAATTAACCGTGCTTTAGAAAACACTCGTAGCTTAGATACACAGCTAGTAGACGCACAAGAATCTCGCCGTATCTTAGATCGCCTAGTGGGATATGAAGTTTCTCCGTTGCTGTGGCGAAAAATTGCTCCATCGCTATCAGCTGGACGAGTACAATCAGTGACTACTCGTTTAATTGTGGAACGCGAACGTGAACGTATGGCGTTTCAATCAGCAAACTATTGGGATGTGGTAGCTACTTTAGCAAAAGGTAATGAAGAATTTAGGGCTAAACTGACCAGTTTAGACGGGGCAAAAGTAGCTACTGGTAAAGATTTTGCAGATAACGGCCAACTTAGTGATAAAGCGTTACAAGATGGGGTGGTGGTGTTATCTGCTAGTGTGGCTAGTGCTCTAGCGCAGGCTTTAGATAATGGCACTTCGATAGTGGAAAGTGTAACCAGCAAACCTTATCGGCGGCGTCCGGCAGCTCCGTTTACTACCTCTACTTTGCAACAGGAAGCTTCCCGTAAACTTCGCTTAAATTCGCGTGATGCTATGCGCATTGCTCAGTCTTTATACGAAAACGGTTTCATTACCTATATGCGTACCGATTCGGTTAATCTTTCCCAGCAAGCTATAACAGCTGCGCGAGCACAGATTGTGCAACTATATGGGGAAGCAGTTTTACCGTCAGCTCCGCGGTTATATGCTACTAAAGCTAAAGGCGCGCAAGAGGCACACGAAGCAATCCGTCCGGCAGGAGATTATTTTCGCACCCCGAAAGAAGTAAAAAATTTACTTTCAGATCGAGAATATGCCCTGTATGAACTGATTTGGCAGCGCACTATTGCTTCCCAGATGGAAGACGCTACTGGTGTAACCGCATCAGTGCGAGTATCTTGTGATGTTACTCAAGCCCTACAAAGTGCGCAAAGTGCCGGATTGATACCGCAAAGCACCCAACATACTGCAATTCTGGCTGCTAGTGGCACAGTGATTACTAGTCCTGGTTTTATGGCAGCCTATGAAGAAGGTAAAGACAAAAAGCGTTATGAAGAAAATGAGGATTTACGGCTTCCGGAGTTAATAGCAGGAGAACTGGTAAACAATCTAGCAGGAGAAGCAGCAATGCATGAAACTGCTCCTCCGCCACGATACACAGAAGCCTCTTTAGTTAAAACCTTAGAAGAAAAAGGAATTGGGCGTCCTTCCACTTATGCTTCCACTATTTCTACTATCGTAGATCGCGGATACGTGGGGCGGCGCGGACAAGCCTTAGTACCTACTTGGTTAGCGTTCTCGGTAGTGCGTCTATTAGAAGAAAATCTGCCCGACCTAGTGAACTATGATTTCACGGCAGATATGGAACGAGATTTAGACGCTATCGCCTCTGGCGATGCAGATCGCGTACAGTATTTAGCAAAATTCTATCGCGGTGACGGGCAAGTAACTGGTTTAGCTCAGCAGGTAGCGGAACTAGGTGATATTGATGCTCGCGCAATTAACACCATCGAAATAGGGGACGGTATTGCAGTTAGAATCGGCAGATATGGTCCTTATATTGAAGAAATAACTGCCGAAGCAAACTTTGCCGAAAACTCTAACTCTTCTCTTACTACCACTAATGGAGAAGGTCGGCGAGCTTCCGTTCCTGAAGATATTGCCCCCGATGAATTGACGGTGGAAAAAGCTTTAGCTATTTTGAATACTGCTTTACCGGAGGAACGCATACTCGGACAAGATGAGCGTGGCTGGGATATTGTGGTCAAAGATGGACGGTTTGGCCCATACGTATCTGAAGTAGTGCCAGATGACGCCGTTACCTATACCCCCACAGGTAAGGTTTCTAAAGTAAAACCAAAACCACGTACAGCTTCCCTTTTTAAGACTATGCAACCAGATACGGTAACTTTAGCGCAGGCTCTACAATTATTAAGCCTGCCACGAGAAGTAGGAATATCTGCTGGGGAAGTTGTGACTGCACAAAACGGACGATATGGTCCTTATCTGAAACGGGGCAGTGATTCTCGCTCTTTACTAAGTGAAGAACAAATATTCACTATCACACTTGAAGAAGCAGAAGAAATTTTCCAGCAGCCTAAACAGCGGGGACGTTCTTTAGCGCAAGCTCCTTTAGCAGAGCTAGGAACAGATCCAGTGTCTGGTAAATTAATCTTGTTGAAAGATGGGCGTTTTGGGCCATATGTGACCGACGGTATTACCAATGCGTCTGTGCCCCGCACAGAAGACATAAACCAGCTCACTCCAGAGCGTGCCCAAGAACTCCTGGTGGCTCGTCGCTTAAAAGTAGCTGAAAACGGGGGAACTAAGAAACGCAACGCCACAAAACGTACCGTAAAAGCTAAGAAAGCCACGAAGAAGTAATGGAAACGCCCACCTATAATGCCGGTACTGGTTTGTTCATAACCTTTGAGGGAGGTGACGGTGCTGGTAAAAGCACCCAAGCCACTCTGTTAGCTCAATGGTTAAATAGCCAAGGATGGGAAACAGTAATTACTCGTGAACCTGGCGGAACAGAACTAGGGCAGGAAATTCGGCGGTTACTATTGCATGAAGGGCACGTAGATCCGCGTGCAGAAGCATTACTGTATGCGGCAGATCGCGCTCATCATATTGCCGAAAAAGTAGCCCCCGCATTAGCGCAAGGAAAAGTAGTGATAGGAGATCGCTACTTTGACTCCTCTATCGCTTATCAAGGAGTAGCCCGTCAATTAAATAAAAATGAAATACGGCAAATCAGCTTATGGGCAGTACAAGGATTAGTTCCGCATTTAACGATTTTGCTAGATATACCTGTGCACGCTGGTGGAAGTAGAGTAGGGGCGGTAAAAGACAGATTAGAAAAAGCAGGAGATGAATTTCATCAAGCTGTACGGCAAGAATTTTTAGCTTTAGCAGAGGCTGAACCGCAACGCATTAAAATAATAGACGCCACTCAAAGCATCACTGAAATAGCTACCCAAATTCAAGAATTAGTGCGCCCCTTACTGTAGATAGAAAGAACTTTCATGAGTGTGTTTTCAGAGCTGGTTAGTCAAGAAGCAGCACAGCAAGAAATCTTGCGAGCAGCTTTCGCGGCGCGCGCTCTATTATCTAAGGACGCCAACCTACCTATTTTGGCAAGCAGTGGTACTTCTTCTCCAGACACCAACACGAGCACTAGCAACAAAACTAAAACAGAACTTATAACAGATACAGTGAGCACTTCGGCTATGACGCACGCTTGGCTCTTTACTGGCCCGCCAGGGTCGGGGCGTTCTCTAGCTGCCAGAGCGTTTGCGGCTTGTTTGCAGTGCGAAAACGACACCAACTTAGGGTGCGGAGAATGTAGTTCCTGCAAAGCCGTGATGAGTAAAAATCACCCCGATGTAGATACGATTACTACCGAGCTAGTAACAATTACGGTAGAGCAAGTACGCACTTTAGTGGCACGTTCCTATCAGGCTCCAGCAAATGGAAAATGGCGAGTATTTATCGTGGAAGATGCCGACAGAATGTTGCAACGCACCACGAACGTACTCCTAAAAGCTATTGAAGAACCCGCTCCGCGCACAGTATGGGTGTTATGTACCACGGCAGTAGCAGACGTACTTCCCACTATTCGTTCACGTTGTCGTAATATCAACTTAGTAACTCCCGATACCACCGGAATAGCTGAATTATTGTGCGCTCGCGATGGAGTTGATTTTCAGGAAGCACTGGTAGCTGCTAAAGCTGCTCAATCACATATCGGGGTGGCGCGAGCATTAGCTACCGATCCATTTGCAGCAAACTTACGTAAAAATACTTTAGACACATTGCTTACCGTTAAAGGGGTAGGGGATGCGGTAATAGCTGCCGCTGCACTTGCAGATGAAAACTTTATGTTAAGCAATGCCAACACAGATTCTAGAGAAACAAGCAGAAAATCTAACGGCTCTAAGAGTGCTAAAGAAATAGCGGAAGTTGAACAAGCTGCAGCAGAACAAGCCCGTATCGCGAAAATGGAAGCGCTAGGTTTAGATCCGGCAGGAAAAGTTCCCGTATCTTTACGGTCACAAGTAAATGTGAATGCTGATGATGAGAAGCGAAAAAAGACTCGTAGAAACTTAGATCGTTTAGATAGGGAGCTAATTTATTTAACCGCTTTCTTCCGTGACGTGCTGGTAGTGCAATTACAGGCAGAAGTAGATTTAGTTAATGCCGACTATGCACAAGAAATAACGGAACGAGCCGGTATGTTTACTCTTACACAAACCTTGACTGCTTTAGATGCCTTAGCGCAGGCACGAGTGCGCTTGCAACAAAACTTAAACCCTGTAGGAGTGTTGGAAACTGCTCTACTGGCTATCAGACCTCAGTAGGACGAGCAGGATTTAGAACTGCGTTAGGATAGAATTATGAAAAAAATAAGCGTATTTACATTAGCTTTGCTATTAGGTTTAACCGCTTGTAGCAGTAGTGTTACTGATAAAACGGCGGAAAGTAGTGATAGCGCTATTAAACCTATTGAAGTTTCAATGCCAGAGTACCCAGCAGAATTAGCTAAGTACTATGAACAAAAAATTACTTGGGAAAAGTGCGGTGCACAAGATTGCACCAAAATTAAGGTGCCTTTAGATTATGCTAATCCGGCAGGGGATAGCATTGAAATTGTGGCAAAGCGTAACGCTGCTAAAAATAATGCGGTAGGTTCATTGTTGCTAAACCCTGGTGGCCCAGGTGGTAGCGGGCAAGAATTAGCTGAGAATGCAGGATTCTATTTTTCACAGCAGATTACTGACAATTTTGATCTTATCGGTTTTGACCCACGAGGTGTGGGAGAGTCCAGTCCTGTGAAGTGTTTAGATGACGCAGAATTGGGGCGGGCACTGGAAGCTTCTTATGCTGATACTCCAGAAGGGGACGCGCAATCTGCCGCTGATATAGAAGCAATAATTGCGGGATGTGAGGAAAAATCTGGCAAGATTTTACCTTTTGTAGGCACCGAAAGTGCTGCCCGCGATATGGATATTATGAGGCACGTATTTGGAGATCCACGTTTATATTACGTTGGTTTCTCTTACGGGACTTCCCTAGGGGGAATGTATGCTGATTTATTCCCACAAAATGTGGGACGCATGATTTTAGACGGTGCAGTAGCACCATTGGCTACTAATTTCGATCAGTCAGCTGCACAGTTAAAAGGATTTGAAAATTCGCTAGATGCGTATTTAGAGGATTGTTTAGCTGGTAAAGATTGTCCGTTTAGTGGCACGGTAGCAGAAGCGCGTAAAGTTATCGCTAAAATGCTGACTCAAGCTCTAGTAACGCCTTATAAGGTGAGTGCGGAAGGGCGGGAACTTACTCAGACCGGTTTACTGATGGGTATAGTAACCGCGTTGTATGACGACATGACCTGGCCGATTTTATCTAAAGCGTTCACAGACCTAATGAATGATGGGGACGGTTCACTTTTCTTAGCATTATTTGATACCTACACTTCCCGCGAAGGAGATAAGTTTACTAATAATTCTACGGAAGCTAATTGGGCTATTAATTGTGCAGACTACGGGGCGCAAGGTGATGAAACTACTTGGAAAGAACAAGAAGCTAAGCTAGTTAATGAAATTTCGCCTTTATTTGGCCCAGTTATGGGGTATGACGAAGCTATGTGTGCGAAGTGGCCATACCAACCTGCAAAACCAGTAGGTGCTTATAAAGCTGTGGGTTCTGCTCCGATTGTGGTAGTAGGTACAGTAGGTGATCCTGCTACACCATATGAGTGGGCGGTAGAATTTGCGAAAACTTTGGATAAAGCGGTGTTAGTTACTTATGAAGGCGAAGGGCATACCGCTTATGGTAGGTCTACAGAGTGTGTGTCTGATCCGCTCGATGCTTACTTGCTATCTGGGCAAGTGCCGAAAGCGATTAGTTGTCCAGCAAAGTAGCACTGTTTAGCATGATAACTTTCCCGTATTTTTGTATTTGATATTACCTAGTCTTTTAGGTAAATTAAGGGAGTTACGTTTTTATGTAGCCTCCTAGGGGTATTACTTCTTTGTAGTTGTAGTATCTCAAAGCCGCCTTAGCTCAGTCGGCAGAGCGATTCACTCGTAATGAATAGGTCGCGGGTTCGATTCCCGCAGGCGGCTCCAATAGAACGTCACTTTGGATACAAGGATTTCCGGCCCGGCCGGAAAGTATCCGGGGTGGCGTTTTCGCTGTTCTGGGGTGGTTTTTTGGGGTGGCGCGGTCGGGCGCGCGGAGCTGCGGAGCGGCTCATAGTGCTGGCTGATCGGAGCCTCAGAAGGCCATCTCAGGAGTCTGCTCGGCCGGTCGAGGCCGGAAGCGTCAAAAAGTATGGCCTAGCGTCAAAAGGTACGACCCCGCGCCAAAAGGTATGGGGCTTGCGTCAAAAAGTATCTAGCAAGCGTCAAAAGGTTTGAGGCGGGTCGAACGGATGAGGGAGCGGAACTGACACTACAAGAGAACCGCTGCCAGCGACAGGTTGCAGGGTGCGCCGCTTCTAGCGAACTCTAAGTGGCAGCATAGTCAAACAGCTGATTCGATCACATCGACCGCTGAGTTTGAGAAGACGAGCCGACGTTCGGGCGCTTCGGCGTGTCCACAGCCATGGACGATGCTGGGAGATACAATAAAAAGTAATGACTTTTTAAGTTGCTATTGAAGTGAACTACTGCGGGCGTCACGCGAACAGAGAGGACCTAGACATGGCTGAAGCGAAAGTACGCACCACCATGGAGTTCTTCAATATGTCGGACTTCTTGCGGGGTCAGTCCTCGAAGATCATCACGAAACTTTCTGAACAAGATGAGGCCGGATTCATCCTAAAAAACGGCAAGCCCATGGCAGTACTGATGTCCATCGAGCGCTATGAGCGGTTGATGCAATCAGGAATCGATATCACCGAATACTAATAATCACACCTACAAGGATCAATTGATGGCAGTGAAAAAGACCGAACTGTACGCCATTCTCTGGGAGGCCGCGAACAATCTCCGTGGTGGCGTGGAGCCTGCCCGGTACAAGGACTATGTCCTGACACTTCTGTTCTTCAAGTACGTCTCGGATCGTTACAAGGGAGAACGCTATGGCGACTATTCGGTGCGTGAAGGAGCTTCATTCGAAGACCTGGTAGCTGCCAAGGGAAAGACGGATATCGGTGAACGAGTCGATAAGATTCTTTCAGCCTTTCTTGAAGAAAACCAGCTGCAGGGTTCGTTGCCCGATGTCTCGTTCAATAATGAGGACGAACTGGGCCACGGTAAGGAACTGGTCGATAGGGTCACCAAACTCATCGCCGTGTTCGAGAACCCCGCAATTGACTTCAGAACCAATCGCGCCAGCGGCGATGACATCATCGGAGACGCCTACGAGTACTTCATGATGAAGTTCGCCCAGGAGTCCGGCAAGAGTAAGGGGCAGTTTTACACGCCCTCCGAAGTCTCGCGCATCATGGCCCGCCTAATCGGTATCGCGAATATTGACGCTTCCCGGAAAACATCCTGGACACTTTACGAAGCTTTCAACCCGACTTGGATACAAAATGGCGGCACACTCGCGTTGGCTGCGTGAGTGGTTCAAATGAAGCATCTCTGGTTCTAGTCTGTGCTCGCCGTGTATAATGTGGTCGTACCTGCCAGTTGATGACGACCGCCAATCGAGGAGTGTGTAGTTCCGGTGACCATGCGATCTCCACTCAGCCTTGCTGAGGCGTGTCTGAAGTTTCTACTACGTCCCGGAGATCCCCATGCCCGCAATTGCCCTCGATGATGTTTCTTTTTCCTATGGTTCCCGCCTCGTCCTCAACCGGGTGAGTCTGCACGTTTCTACCGGTGAGCGAGCCTTCTTAACCGGCCCGAACGGGATCGGCAAATCAACGTTATTGAAAATCTTGACCGGTGATTTGACGCCCGATTCGGGGAGGGTTGTTTCTGGCGTTGCTCCTCAGCGCATTCCCGATCCGGAGTCTTTCGGCGGCACCGTTGCACAGTTCCTCGACTCGGCACTGGCACCGTTCAAGGAGCTGCTGTTGCGTTTTGAGCAGGTCACTGAGGCCATCGCTTCCGGGCAGGCCGGTCTTGCGAGCGAGTATGACCAGATCCTCGCTCGATTGAACGCGCTGGATGTGTGGTCGTTGGATTCACGCGTGAACGAGACTCTTGCCGGGCTGGGCCTCATCGAATTCACTGGGTCTGGTGTAAATCGGATGTTGGTCACGCTTTCACCCGGCCAGCGTGCGCGGCTGAAGCTAGCTACGCTGCTGATCATCCGGCCTGAGGTGCTGATCCTCGATGAACCGACCAACCACTTGGACGGCGAGGCTATCGACTTCCTCGCAACTGTCGTCAAAAACTGGGACGGTCCGGTGCTCGCGACCAGCCATGACCGGGCTTTCATCGAGGACACCGCGACCGTCATTTACGACATGGATATCACTGTTTGGCAGGAACTAGCCAAAGTAGACGGTGAGGAGATTGTGGGCGTTTACCGCAACGCAGGTAACTACACGGACTACCTAGCGGCCAAGGCGACTGCGCGTGAGAGGCACTCGCAGATCCATGCCGAGCAGCAGGATGAAAAGCGCGAGCTGCACGAGCACCGGCACAAGAGTATGAAGATTGCCCGTGGCGGAGTCCGGGTGGAAACAGCGGTTGGCATACAAAAGAAGTTCTTCATGGATCGGGCGGCAGCCACAGCGGTAAAGAGAACTCGCAATGACGATGTTCGTTTGGAGCGCCTTGCCCAGCGCGAGGTGCGAAAACCCCGCCACTACGATCTAGAGTTCCCCGCCCTCGAATCTGACCCCGGATCCGGCTTAGCCGTCTCGGCCAGAGACGCGGCAGTGGCAGGTCGACTTACGCCGGTCACGTTCGATCTCGGCCGAGGCGAACACCTCCTCGTGACGGGCGCAAACGGAGCAGGCAAATCAACCCTGCTGAACTGGATTGCTTCCGGCAACCCGCCGACCACGGTGACCAGCATAGGCACCATTACCCGCGATGAACCCGTCGGACAGGTGCCGCAGAGACTTCCTGTCGAGTCAGACCCGGGGTTGGGGTCGCACACGTGGACCAACGGCGTTGGCGAGGCTGGGAAAGGAGTCTTGCATCCGTCCATGTGGCGCACCCCGATTCCCGACTTGTCGGCAGGGAATCAACGTCGCGCCCAACTCGCAATCGCATTGGCCCGTCGCCCAGCCGTGCTAATTATCGACGAACCCACCAACTACCTCGATTTGGAGACGATGGACGCGCTTGAGGACGCATTGTGCAACTGGCAAGGAACCCTTATCGTCGCCAGTCATGACCGTTGGCTGATTGAACACTGGGAAGGCAGGCGTCTTCATCTCAGGCCCGTGCGTCAGGCAGTCTCAAAGCGAGATTGACGAGCCGTCCCTGAATGTGAAGGTGATGGTGGCGTCGACGGCGATGTCGGCGTGGTCGACGAGGGTGTGCCATAGGTATGGGGTGAACTCGATGCTAACCGAGTCGAGGGTGGCGAGCTGTTCCTTGTAGTAGCGGTAGGCGGCTTGCCGGTTCTCGAGGTCGCTGATCTGATCGAGGAGCCGGTGGTACTCCTCTAGGAGCGCGGCGTGGTCGGTGGTGAGTTTGTCGAAGCGGCGCTGGTATTCGGTCTGGTCTTGGGCGACGCGGGCGTTGCGGGCGATGAGCGCGTCAATCGCTTCGGCGGCGGCACCTACTTGGGCGAAGAGTTGGTCGGCTTCGATGTGCAGGTCGGTGGTGTCGAGCTCGGCGGCCACAGCGCGGTCGATCACCTCGTCCACCTTGCTCCTGCTGGCGAGCAGGTGGTGGACGGCGTTGAGGAACGCAGTCGTGATCTGGTCGTCACTGACGTGCGGGGTCGCACACGGGGTTCCACCTGAGTATTTGTGGTTGCACCGCCAGATGCGTTTTTCGTATTTGGCCTGACTTAGGTCATTTTAGTCAGACGGTTGGGGCAGCTTTTCGGCGAGTTCGCG
>CAMCHI010000012.1 GCA_945874735.1 uncultured Arcanobacterium sp.
TAACAACCAAGAAAGTACACCACCTGTAATAAATGCTTTTATTGTTTATTTATCGCAATACTTTACAAGGTTTAGGTAATTCTTTATTGCCCACTATTTCTGGTTTTGTGGAATTAGGGGCGCGGGTTTTGACGGCGTGGTTTATTGCTCCGGTTTGGGGTTATGCCGGTATTTTAGTGTGTCACCCGTTAGCCTGGATGGGGGCTTGTGCACTTTTATATTGGGCTTATAGTAGGGAACGTAAATAAAACTACACATATAAAATAATATGCCACTCTTTTCCGAGGTTATTTTCCTTACAGTTTAGTAAAAAATAAGTAAGGAGGAGTTTTTCTTTCCCTTGTTATCGTTGTATTTTATCTGGTAAAGCTAGAGTAAATTTTTCTCACATAGTAAGCACTTATGCGTTGGTAATGAAAATGTGGAATGCTATAAGTGTTAGTAAAAACCTAGTGAATAGGCACGACATGGGAAAAATTAAGAAAATCCTGGCTGGAGCAGTTGCAGTTGCTCTGTTTGCAGGGCTTCCCGGAGCTGCTTATGCAGTACCTGATGCACCTGCTTTGCCTAATACATATGACGCAGCGGAAGGAGTTTCCCCTCACCGCTCTAAGGTATTTGTCACCCTGAAGAAACAACCAAAAGTTCCAGGTGGCAAAGGCGCTAGCCTTACTCAAGTAGAAAACTTAGCCGACTCCTTGGCTGATAAGTATGGTTTAGAGGTAGATCGTACTTTCGGTTACTTAGTGAATGGTTTTTCTGCTTATGTAGACACTGCTGATATTTCCGCGCTAAAGCGGGAAGCAGGAGTAGCTACCGTAGAAAAAGTACGTATGTACTATCCAACCATGCAGTCTGCAGATGATCTTACTCGTTCCTCTCACGCTGCCACTAAGTATGGCCTAGACGGTGAAGGTCTAGTAGTTTCTATTATTGATACTGGTATTGATATTGCGCATCAAGATATGCGCCTAGATGACGGAGTTACCAAGAAGCTAACTCCTGCTCCAGGTTTTACCGATAAAGTGCCTTATGGTTACAACTTTGCTGACGAAAACGGAGAGGTAAAAGACCTTACCAGTTCGCATCACGGTATGCACGTAGCAGGTATCGTAGCCGCTAATGGTGGAGCTGATGCAGATATTCAGCAAAACTCGCGCATTAACGGTATCGCACCAAACGCCCAGCTTTTAGCAATGAAAGTGTTCTCCAATGATCCGGCTAAGTCTGCAGGCGCTGCTGGTGACGACATTATCGCTGCTATCGAAGAATCAGTAAAGAAGGGCGCTGACATTATTAATATGTCTCTCGGTTCTCCTAACGGACACGATGGACAAGCCTACGGTGAACAGCGCGCAATCGCAGCTGCTCGTGCAGCTGGTGTAGAAGTTATCGTAGCTGCTGGTAATGAAGGTCAAAACGGCTCGCCAACCGGCACTCCAGATGACGTTCTAGGTTTATGGGACGACTCCACGGTAGGTTCGCCATCTACTGGCACCGATGCATGGTCGGTAGCTTCCATTGAAAACTCCACTAAGGCAAATCTGCAAGGTGAAGCTAATGGAAACAACGCTAGTGAGCGTTTCGTATATGATTTACAGACCGGCTCTAATGATGGTATGCCACATCAGATCGTAGACGGCGGATACGGCACTATCGACGATATGAATAATGCTAACCCTCGCGGTAAGTGGGTACTTATTCAGCGTGGTGGCTACCCTGGTCAAGACCCTTTAACTTTCCGTGACAAGTTCTTAAACGCTACCATTGCGGGAGCAACTGGTGTAATCCTCTACAACCATGCTAATGGTGGAGATGAAATTCCAGGTATGGCTGGCATTGATAGCTTTGACGTACCAGGTGCCGCTATTGGTCACTCCGATGGTGAGCGAATCAAGGCTTTAATTCAGGCTGATGCCAACACCACTGTGACTCTACATAAGCGTTATGTGGTTGAAGCTAATCCAGCGTCTTTGAAGCCATCTGAGTTTACCTCTTGGGGTGCTTCTCCAGAACTTAACTTCAAGCCACAAATTGCTGGTATCGGTGGAAATGTTTACTCCACGGTAAACGATGATTCCTACGGTAATAAGTCCGGTACTTCTATGGCAGCTCCACACGTTGCTGGTGTAGCAGCTCTAATGCTGGAAAAGACCACTAAGGACTTCCCTAATAAGAGTCGTGGTGAATTGGTACTACGCAACCGCATTGCTCTTTCCAATACGGCAATGATTCCAATGGCGAGCGATACCGTACCATTTGCGCCACGTCAGATTGGTGCTGGTCTAGTACAGACTGAACCAGCATTAGAAACTCGCGTATTGGCAACGGTAGGTGAAAAACCATATGCAGAACTAAAGGAAGTAAATGGTTCTGAGAGCTTCACCGTTACCCTTACTAACGAATCTAACCGCGATATCACTTTTGATACCGGCTCTACTTGTGTGGTAAATGAAACCAATCTAGCTGATGGCAGCCCTACCACCACACTATGTGCTACGGGTGATTCCATTTCTGCTTCGGCAGCTAATGTGACCGTTCCAGCTAACGGTACTGCTGAAGTTACCTACACTTTGAATGTAGCTGCTGGAAACCACTGGGTAGAAGGTTGGGTGAAGTTCGCTTCTACTGATTCTGCACAGCCAACTTTGGTACTTCCATACCTTGGCTTCGCAGGTAACTGGAATGAAGAACCAATCATCGACTACCCAGCGTATGATGGTTTCAATCCATCTGTGCTTAATACTGCTCTAGGTACCACTCTTACCACCACTTCGCTTTACACCATGATTAATGATGGCGAAATGACGCTAGGTGATGGCGAGCAGTACATTTCTCCAAACGATGACGGTTTTGCTGATGCTATTTATGCCAAGTTAGCAATGTTGCGTAATGCTAAGCGTCTAACCGTTGCTATTGTGGACGAACACGACAATGTGGTACGCGAACTTGGCAAGAATGAAGATGTAAGTCGCTTTACGGTAAAGAATCAGTTGGCAGAGCGTCCAAATACTTTCCAGGTAGATCTTTCCGATATTACCTTTAATGGCAAGGTTTATGATGCTGCTACTGGCGAATTTGTAAACGTACCAGATGGTGTTTACTACTACCGTATTCAAGCCCAAATCGCTGATGGATTTGAGCCACAAACTCTCCACTTACCATTTGGTATTGATACGGTTGCTCCTGAGGTAGAAGTAGTAAGTGTTACTAAGAATGCTGACGGCAACTACGAGCTTAAGGTGCGTGCTACTGACGCCAGCTCTGGTGTAAACGCAGTACAGGGTCGTTTCACTTGGCCAGCAGTAGTGGCTAGTGATCCTAATGCTCCAGTAGATAATGTTTATACCATCACCGTTAATGGCACGATTGCAGATCGGGTTGGCTATATTGAAGTTTACGCTTCTGATTACGCTACTAACGTGGTACGCAAGACGGTAATGCTTAACAGTGGCGCATTAGTAGTAGAGTCGGAAGAAACTATTACTTCTAGCCCAACCATTAACGCTACCGCTACTTCGGATCAGACCGATGAATTACTTGTACAAGACGGTCAGCTAATTCTTACTGGTCGTGCTTCAGAGCAGGTAGCTCAAATCCGTATCGGTCAGACGGTAGTAGACGTACCACACACTGCAGAACAAGCTAAGGAACTAGGAATTACCGCTCCGGGACGTTTCCGGATTGGTGCTCCAGTAGTTGAAGGTGAAAACACCGTAGTGGTAGAAGCACTAGATGCTAATGGTGGAGTGGTAACTTCCAAGACTTACACCTTCACTTATGACGGTACTGCACCGGTATTTGAGCTTACTAGCCCAACTACTGATCCAGTAACTCCAGAAAATGGCAAGATTGTGGTAGCCGGTAAGGTAACTGATAATCTTTCCCAGATTCGTGAAATTACTATTGGCTGGAACCGGATTACGGTAAACGATGACGGTACTTTCCGTGCTGAAGTTGATGTATTCCCTGGTCAGGCATCTATTAGCGTTACCGCATATGACGGCGCTTGGAATCGTGCTGTGAAGGTAATAAACATTAATGATCCAAGCGCAGACAAGGCCAACTTGGACTTAAAGGCTAATCTTGGATTCAACCGTTCCTTCAACGTGATTTCCGCAGATAACCCTGATCTTAGCTATGATTCAGCTACTGATACCTACACCTTCACTTACAGTGGTAAGTTCAACCGTGTACCAGACTACTTCGCAGTAGATGGTAAGCAGGTAACGGTAGCGGCAGACGGCAGTTTCTCGGTGCCATTGACGATTAAGCAAGGAATTAGTGGATTCAACCTCAAGATTGAGGACACTACCTACGCTATCGACACTGGTCTAAAGGTATTCTTTGACGCTGATGCTCCGGGTCTAGATCTCACTGATCCGCAGATTAATGCGGACGGCGCGATTTACCTAAAGGAAGCAGGAGATGTTACTTTCGCTGGTTCGGTTTGGGATAACGCATTCGGATATGCTTTGACCCTAAACGGCAACCTAGTAGAAAACTTCTTGAACACGGACGATCCAACGCACGTGGCCAACAAGCGTGACTTCTCCACTAAGGTACCAGCAAAGGACGGCGATAAGATTCTGCTCGCACTATACGATCAGATTGATAACGCTTACCTACAGTTAATCCCAGTAATTGTGGATAACGTAAAGCCAGAAGTAGAGTTTACCGGCGCTACTAACACTGCAGTAGTAGAACCAAATACCACCATTTCTGCTTTGGTAACTGACGCTAACCTATCATCTGCTGACTTCTACCTAGATGGTACGCAGATTGCTGCTCGTGCGGTGGAGCTAACTCCGGCAGCCGGTGCAGAATCGCTCACCAAGGGTAATGAAAATGCAATTGATAAGGACGTTGCAGGTAAGCCTACCAACTCCGTAAATAGCCTAGATACAGTGAGTGCAAATCAGCCAAGTGCTCTAGCAGGTATTGCCGCTCGTGCTGCTGCTGATGCAAATAATGTAGCAAACACTGCTAATGACCCAGCACCAGCTGCACCAGCTGCTAATTCAGCTGAAAACCACACGCTATTCACGGTTACTTTGAATAAGCCACTTGAAGAAGGTAACCACGAGTTCACGGTACAAGCCACCGACAAGGCTGGTAATGTAACCAACTCGGCACTTACTTTCGTGGTGAATAAGCCACCAGTAATTGAAGGGCCAGATACGCTCGAACTCGATCCAGCTTTAGATGAAGCTGCTCGTGCTCAAGCAATCATTGATGCGCTTACGATTACTGATTCGCATGACGATGGCGATAACAATGCTGATACCAAGGTAACCACGTCGGTAGATGTGAGTGCACTTCAGGTAGATACTCCGGTAAAGGTGGAGGTAGTTGCACGCGACTCGCATAACGTAACTACTACTAAGGAAATCACCGTTACTCTAAAGCATCCGGAGCGTTCGGTATCTAATGACGGTGTAAGCTATACCGCTAATATGCCAGCGGATGTAGAGCTAAAGGTAACCCGCACGGATGTAGAGGGTGGCCAGAATATCGAAGTATCTGGTGCTCCACTAGCTGATAGTGGCAAGTGGGTGCTGACTGCTGAGAAGCCAGTATCGGCAATCTACTTCACCGATATTTCGGGTACTAAGGTGAAGATTAACTTCCGCTTAACAGATAAGGGATACGAGTTCACTGCTCCTTCTGAGGGCACGATTGAGCTAGTTTACCTAGTTAAGCCACAGCTAATCTCTCCTACCACCGGAATTGTTACCCCACCAAGTGGTGCATTCACTAAGAAGGGACTAGCAGCCACCGGTGCTACTTTAGGCGGATTCTTCGCTCTCAGCTTCGGACTAATCGCAGCTGGTACGGTATTAGAACGCCGTCGCCGGACGCAACAGTAAGTAGCAAACACTATTACAGTTAGTTAAATTCGATAACTAACTAGGTGTAAGAAAAGACTCGGGTAGTAATACTGCCCGAGTCTTTTTCGTTCAGTTAAACTGACATCATGCGCATTGCTTTAATTTCGGATTGTTTTGCTCCCCGCTTAGGAGGAATTGAAGCCCAAGTACAGGATTTAGCTACCCAGTTAGCTAAACACGGACACGATGTGACAGTGGTGACGGCAACCCCAAGTCTTACCAATACTGGCACTAGCCAAGAAACTCTGCACGGTTTTCAAGTATTACGTTTAGCTCACCCCTTAATGCGCGGTGTACCAATTAATCCGTTTGCCGGAAAAGCCTTACGACAAGTAATTGCACAAGCTGAAGTGGTGCATATTCATGCCGGAATTATTTCTCCATTTGCGCATCATGCAGCTTTAATTGCGGCACGCAGTCACACTCCTACTACTCTTACTTGGCATTGCCGTTTACATCATGCTTATTGGTTGTTTCGTCTTTTCCCTTTTATGCAGTGGGTGGCGCGTAAACAGGTAGCGATGAATACAGTATCTACGGTGATGGCTAAAGAAATTCAGCGTCTTTTTTCGGCTACGCAACCAGTTAGTGTGCTTTATAACGGGATTGATTTAGCAGATTGGTTAGATATTGCTAAACAGCGCACTGCGATGGATATGCTTTGGTCAGAGCAGCTAACGCCAGCTCCAGTACCGTCAGCTTCAGCTCCAGCTCCAACTCCAGTACCGTCAGCTCCCAACTCTCCTCAGCAGACCATTAAAATAGTGGCTTCTCGTCGCTTAGCCCGCCGGAAACGCAACTCAGCTTTAATTAAACTAGCAGTACAGGCAGTGCGTAGTGCGGGCATGGAAGGGCAAGTAGAATTTACGATTTTTGGGGACGGCGCAGAGCGTCCTAAGTTAGAACGCCTAATCGCACAACTAAATGCTCCTTGGGTGAAATTAGCGGGACGGGTAGACCGCGCCCAATTGCGTAATGCTTACCGCAGTGCCGATATTTATTTTTCTACTGCTTTGCAAGAATCTTTCGGAATTGCCACTTTGGAAGCTCGTACAGCGGGTATTCCGGTGGTAGCCCCTAGTAATACAGGGGTAGATGATTTTGTGACAGAGGGTGAAACTGGTTTATTAGGAGCTAATAATCAAGAATTAGTAGAAGCCCTAATACGTTTACTGCAAGATAGGGCTTTGCGTCTACGTTTAGCTAAAAATAGTGCTAGCACGCCTCCAGCTCAGGATTGGCAAAACGTATTGCCAGCTACTTTAGCGGAATATGAGCGAGCTATATCTTTAAAACAGCAGGCGCAATAAGGAACTAAGATGGCACGTAAAACGAAACTAGCTGAGCTTGTTTCCCTTAATTCAGAGGCAATAAAAGCAGGAACCTTGCTAGAGGGTAGCTATCCGATAGATACCGGCATTGCTAAATTAATTACAGATGATTACACCCCAAACGGGTGGGTGTTGGAAATTAATGGCATGGAATCGTCCCATATTGTGCTAGATAAGCCTTTGCAACTCGATTTTGAGTATATGCGCTGGTTTGCGACTTTGCTGGATTACTACACAGAGTCTTATTTAGATGCGGAAAAATTACGTATCACTCATTTAGGCGGGGGAGCTTGTTCGATGGCTCGTTATTGTTGTGCCCGCTATCCTAAATCCCGTAATACGGTAGTGGAATTAGACGGGAAACTCGCTCAGTATGTACGGCAATGGTTTGCTTTGCCGCGTAGTCCGCAACTAAAAATACGAGTAGGGGAAGCACGAGAAGTGACTACTGGGTTTTTGCCGCAATCACGGGACGTAATCATACGGGACGTGTTTGCGGGGTTTGTGACCCCGCGTCCGCTCACTACTTTAGAATTCACTGAGATAGTGGCTAGTAAATTAGCTGATAATGGGTTGTATTTAGTGAATTCAGGAGATACTAGAGAGTTGAAAGGGGTGCGAGCTGATGCGGCGGCTATTGCGCAAGTATTTCCGTACACTTGCATAATTGCTGATCCAGCTATGCTGAAAGGACGTCGCAAAGGCAATGTGGTGATTGCCGGTGCTTTTGCGCCGTTGCCATCAGAAAAAGACCCAGCTATGCGCACCTTGATGAAACAACTTTTAGGGGGTGCAGTGCCTGCCCACTATAAAGATGATGCTTGGGTGCGCAACTTTGCTCAAGCTGGTATTATGCGCAAAGATTAAGCGCTAATCTCAGCGAGATTAAGCCTCAGCTTTTGTTTCTTCAGCTGGTTCTGCACTGTCAGTGGCGTTATCAGCAGAATCGGCAGATACTGCCACATTCTCCCAGTAGTCATCAGCCCAAGGGTCTTCTTTTGGTTCACTGCTTTTCCATAAAGCAACTCCAGTAGCAGTGGCTGCTCCTAGTCCTAATAGAGTCCAAAGCAGTTTACGCTTTTTCTTAGGTTGAGCCGGATTACGCTTAGACATAGTGTTCTCCCCGTTTAATAGATACTATTTACTCCTATTCTAGCAGGAGCAATAAACTGGTATGCTTTTTCTTCCCTCAGCATATTTATAGTTATACTGCCAGTTTTTGCACTGATTTTGATGAGAGTAATGCAGAAAGCAAAAATTAGGAGTAGAAAGTTAGCTTGCTATCAGCATTTCCATCGGCTTTGCTGAATATGGGACAATAAAAGCATGAAAGCAACTATTAAAACTAATTTTGGCGATATTGCCCTAGAACTATATCCACAGTATGCTCCAGAAACGGTAGCTAATTTTACGGAACTAGCTAGCGGTAAACGCCAGTGGCAAGACCCGTTCACGGGCGAAACCACCACCCGTCCTCTCTATGACGGAGTTATTTTCCATCGCGTAATCGACGGCTTTATGATCCAAGGTGGCGATCCTATGGGTTCAGGTATGGGCGGCCCAGGATACGTTTTTGACGACGAAATTTCAGCAGAAGTAAACTTCAATGAGCCATATCTATTAGCAATGGCGAATGCTGGCAAGCGGGCAGGCCGCGGTACGAACGGTTCACAGTTCTTTATCACTGTGGCACCTACCCCTTGGCTACAAGGAAACCATACTATTTTTGGCAAAGTTATTGATGAGGCTTCCAAAGCCGTGGTAGATAAAATTGCTACCACTCCAGTAGGGCCTATGGACCGTCCAATTACGGACGTGGTAATCGAAACCATCGAAATCTCTGAATAATAAAGAGCAGAATTATGGGTATTTTTCAGAACTCTGACTATGGGTCAGATAGTAGTTTTTTAGCTAACGTAAAACGCGCTGTAGGGCAGAGTTCTGACCATAATTTTGTAACTAAACTACTTATCATTGCTTGCGTATTCCTCTTTATGCTTACTTCTTTAAGCGACTGGTTATACGTAAACCTTATGTTTTATACGCCAATAGCAGGCCAACAGCCGTGGCGGTTTATCACCTCTGCTTTTTTGCATGGTGGTTTATTGCACATCATGTGCAATATGTATGCACTTTTCTTAATCGGTTCTCAGCTAGAACGGGTTATGGGTAAGTGGCGCTTTATACTGCTATATTTTGGTAGCGCGATAGCTGGCAATCTAGCTGTATATTTTTTGACTCCTTGGTTTTATGACACGCTTACCGCTACCGTAGGGGCCTCCGGAGCAGTATTTGGACTATTCGGAGCCTTATTAGTAATCACACGCAAAGTATCAGGTAATATAAGTGGAATTTTAGTTTTATTAGCTATAAATTTTGCAACTAGTTTTATATTGCCTAGTATTTCTTGGGAATCGCATTTAGGTGGGCTATTAGGCGGAATAATGATAACGACGTTCCTGATAGCTATAGCAAAGCTACAAGAACGCCGTTATTAAAAACATGGACGAGTTAAGTCATCAGCTAAGATAGCAGACTTATTAACTCAAAACTCGGGTTGCTCTCCCGTTTAGATGTTTTAGGTTATTTCCAACCCATCGTCATTAAGAACCCGCTAAACATTAGACCTAATCCTAGGAAAAGATTAATGTTGCCATTAGACAAATTAGGGATTGGGTAAGCGCCATTAGTTACGTATGCGGTAACTACTACGAGCAAACCGATAATTGCTAATGCCACCATAGTAGGTGCCCACCATTTAGCAGAACGCTCAAAAGTAAGTTCTTCATTAGTGTTGGTTTTTACCCGAGCTTGGGCGCGCTCGCGCTCGATAACCTTCTTACGCTTTTTCGATTCAGGCATTTTCGTTCCTTTGAGTTTAGAAATTGCTACTATTTTAGATTATCCACAACTTCGCAAAAGGTGAAATTATTGGTATTAACTTTTAGTATATCTATATCTTTATAACATCAGGCACAATAAAGAGATAGGAACAAGTGCCATGCAAAACACCCCTGAGTCTCTCCTGGGAATAAATATGCCAACAGAGCAGATTTCAGCTACAGTGCTCGAGTCGGAACGCCTAGAAGACGGCAAGCCTAAACTGGAGAAACCAGGACGGCATCTAGCAGGTAGTAAAGGGTGTCATCAGCGTCGCCGCGGAGCCCGCTACTATTTTTATCAAGTGTTAGGGCTTATTGGGGAAGTTCTTATCACTATTGGTTTGCTTATCGGGTTGTTTATCGTATGGCAGATTTGGTGGACAAACATTGAAGCAAACAATGTGCTAAATAAACAAGTTACCGCGATTTCCCGCACCTATGGTCAAGCTATTGATCGGGTAGGTAATAAGCATAAAGAAGAACCACCTGTGATGAAAGATGCTGCGGATTATGAAGTAATGGGCTTGGTTTATATTCCGCGATTTGGAAAAGATTATGTGACTCCGATTCGTTCCGGCGTGGGTGCTAATGTGCTTGATACAGGCGCATTTGGGCATTATCCGGAAACAGTAAATGCGGGAGCACTTGGTAATTTCTCTATTGCCAGCCACCGCGATATGTATGGTTCGCGTATGTGGAACGCAGATGAACTCACCACGGGCGATGCGATTATTGTGGAAAACGAGGATTATTTCTGGGTCTATAAAGTGGTGGAAACCCGTACAGTGCTTCCTGCAGATGTGTGGGCGATTGCGCCTGATCCGTTCTTAGCTGCTGACGCAGTGGCTAGAGGGGAAGAATGGCAGATCACTGAGCCTACTAGACGGCTTTTAACTTTAACTACTTGCGATCCGCCTTTGGTAGCTTCACATCGTTTAATTATTCATGCCGAGCTAGATTATTGGATGAAACGCTCAGAGGGCACACCAGAGGAATTATTAGATAACGGAAATAAAGTGGAGGCAAGCTAATGTATGGTCTGTTGTGGAGGTTAATTCCTGGCCCTAAATGGTTTAAAGCATTAGTGTGCTTAGCTTTATTAGCTGGGGTGATAGTATTTCTGTTTAAGATTGGTTTTCCGTGGTTTGTGGATTACATGGGAATAAACGACATCACTTTATAGCAGGGACTAGTTTTACCCTAAAGTGCTGACGCATTTAGGATAAAAAGTCTTATATTAAGAAAATATTGGTAAGAAGCTATTTTGGGCATTGAATTAAGAGCATCTTACTTACCGCCCTGAATTTAAGTGAATACTCGGTTAATACGAGTTTCGATTAAGAGAAGTGGGTTGGGGAAATCCCCAACCCACTTTTGTATTTAGTTACTTGTTTTGCAACTATGCAACTGTGTTAGCTTTGTGGCTGTGCTTAGTATAGTTGCGTTAATGCGTAGTTGCGTTGCTATGCGACTAGACTTAGCCGTTGCTAGTTTCCCCCTTCGCCACTACTGCCACCACTATTATTACCGCCGGTATCGGTGCTAGGTGGGGTAGGAGCAGGGGTAGGAGTAGCGGCAGGGCCACTAGAAATAACGAGTTTCACGCGCGTATCGTAAGACACCATACCAGCTAGTGGTTCTTGCCGAATTACTGTGCCTTCTGGCTGGTCGGAGTTTTCTCTGATGGTGTCGAAAGTCAGCTTGCGAGCATTAATTTCGTTTTGAGCGCTTTCAAAACCAGCACCCACCAGGTTTGGTAGTTGTACCTTACCTGTGCCCACCACGATAGTAATAATATCGCCTTTAGCTACTTTCGAGTTAGGGGCAGGAGTCATATCAAATACGATTCCTTCTGGGACACCCGGTTCATCCACCCGTTCTACCGCTCCAGTGCGCAACCCGAGAGCTTCTAGTTCGGCACGTGCCTGGGACTCGGTCAGATTCCGTTTAGTTAAATCAGGGACGGTGATTTCTGCTTTACCACCTGAGAAATGCACGGTAATAGTGCTATTTTTCTTTACCTGCGTGCCTACGGCTGGATTAGAGGATACGAATATGCCTTCTGGAATTTCATCATCTTCCACTGGTTTTCCAAGCTTAAACACTAGTCCGGCATCTTTTAGAATACGCCGAGCAGCAGCTTCGTCTGTATTGGAAAGATCAGGCACGTCTACCATTGCTACTGCCGGAGCGGTGGGAGCATCTTCTCCAAATGCTCCCATCACAATAGCTATACCTGTGCCTACTAATAGGAAAGTAATAATGGCAATCCATACCAGCCAAGAGATACGTTTTTTAGGTGTAACTGCTGGTATGGCAGTGTTGGTAGTGGTATCTGGCCCGTTGTTTGGGTCAAAAATACTGGTAACGGTATTAGGAGCAGCTTCTGCTGTATTTAATACGGCAGTGGCGTCGCTTGGGCGAGGCGGAGTGGGAATTACTTGGGTTTGCCAAGCATTCACTTGAGGAGCACTTACTTCGCCACCTTGGATTGCGTTGAGTAGATCAGTGCGCATTTCTGCCGCACTTTGATAGCGTGCTTCGCGCCGTTTTGCTAAAGACTTCATTGCGATTCGGTCAAGCACGTTTGGAATATCTGGCGCGATAGTGGAAGGTGGCTTGGGAGCTTCAGAAACGTGCTGATATGCTACGGCTACCGCAGAGTCACCTTGGAACGGGGGCTTTCCAGAGAGGAGTTCGTATAATAAACAGCCGGTAGAGTAAAGGTCGGAACGAGAGTCCACTACTTCTCCACGGGCTTGTTCGGGAGAAAGATACTGAGCAGTACCTACCACGGAGTTAGTGGAGGTCATGGTGGCAGCAGAGTCGGCAATAGCGCGGGCAATACCAAAGTCCATCACTTTAATCTTGCCGTCTTGCGTCATCATGATATTACCTGGCTTAATATCTCGATGTACGATGCCTTCTTGGTGTGAATATTCTAGAGCGGAGAGCACACCCACGATTACTTGTACGGCTTCTTCAATCGGTAAAGCTACACCGCTGGAGAGTAGTTTCGACGCAGTGCGTCCACGCACGTACTCCATAATGATGTATGGTAACGATACGATGCGCCCAGTGGAAGTTTCGATTTTTTCCTCGCCTGTATCGTAAACTGCCACGATTGCAGGGTGATTTAATGCTGCAGCGGATTGAGCTTCGCGCCGGAAGCGTGCCAAGAAAGTAGGATCGGCGGCTAGGTCTGCGCGCAATACTTTAATAGCTACTGTGCGTGATAGGCGCGTGTCGTAGCCGATATGTACTTGAGCCATACCGCCACGTCCGATCAATTCACCGATTTCGTATCGGGATCCTAGGATACGAGGAATTTCAGTCATTTTTCTGCTTCTCCTTTGGTGCTTTGCCGTTGAGAGCTGGCATGTAAAACACCTTCTTGGTCAATCTTGCCAAAAAATTGGGTAAAAGTGCTATCTAATAAAGTTGCAATTGGGTTACAAATTTTTTTCCACGTTGGCTTTAGCGTTAATGCAGAGCAAACTAGGTCTGTAACTATAGGGATAAAAGCTAAGTATTTAGCGGTAAAATTCGTGGTTTGCATCATTGGCCTAGCACCGCTTTCATAATATCTCTGGCGATAGGTGCGGCTTGGGTGACGCCAAATCCATCGTTTTCTAAAAATACGGCTACTGCTACACGTGAATTTTCACTAGCATCAAAACCCACAAACCAAGCGTGTGGGTCTTTTTCTGCAACTTCTGCTGTGCCGGTTTTGCCTGCTACTTTCACCCCGGAAATAGCTGCCACGCTTACGCCGGTGGATTCCACTACATCAATCATCATGGCTGTTATTTGTGAGGCGGTATCAGCAGATACAGCTTGATTTAATGTTTTGGGTTTAGTTTCTGAAAGAGGTTCTAAATCAGGAGAAAGTGTGCGTTCCACTAAATAGGGCTGCATTAGCGTGCCTTTATTGGCTATGGCTGCTGCCACCATTGCCATTTGTAGGGGACTCACTTGGATATCACGTTGTCCGAAAGCATCCATTGCTAAAGATGCTTCGTCGCTTGGTTGTGGGAAACGAGAAGGAGTCACTGGAAGCGGGATTTGTAGTTTTTGGTGAAACCCGAAAGCTTCTGCTTTTTTAATAAGCGTATTTGCTCCCATTTCGGTAGCGGCAATAGCGAAAGGAGTATTGCAAGATTCACGGAAAGCGGTGCGTAAAGTAGTGTGCCCGCTGCCATCTCCGCAGGATCCACCGTAGTTGCCGATTGCAATGGAAGTACCATTAGGGCTCCAAGTGGTAGGAGCAGCTACGGAAGTGTCAGGGGTATCGCCACGCTCAATCATGGCTGCGGCAGTGATAATTTTGAAAATAGAGCCAGGTGCATATAAATCGCCCCCAATGGCACGGTTACGGGTAGGGTGATTAGTGTCTTCATTTAGAGCACTCCAGGCTGCTTGAGCGGTAGCTTGGTCGTGATTAGCCACTCCGTTCGGGTCAAAAGACGGAGTAGACACTAAAGCTAAAATTTTGCCGGTGCTAGGTTCGATGGCTACTGCTGCGCCCCGTCTACCATTTAATCCCCGATAGGCAGCTTCTTGGGCTGCTGCGTTTAAGGTGAGCTGTACTGCTCCTCCCTTTACTTCTGAATTGGTGAAAAAGTTGCTAATCCGAGTAGTTAATAAGGATTGATCAGATCCACCTAACACTGGATTCATGTATCGTTCTATGCCGGTCATAGCATTGTGTGCTACGGAAAAATAGCCGGTGACGGGCGCATATAATTCCCCGTTTTTATAAGTGCGTTGGAAGCGATAAGTTCCTTCACTGGGGGTGGAGGTGACTATTGCAGTATCGCCCACGATAATTGGGCCACGTTCTACGCCGTATTCTTTATACAGGGTACGCACGTTGCGAATATCGGCATTTAAGGCGGGAGCGGCAAAAAATTGGATATAGGTAGTAGCTATCAGCAAGGTGATAAACATGAGGATTACTACTAGGCTGAGTTTTTGCAAGGGACGATTCATAGTTTTACCGCCTCCGTTACTTGCGCATCAGCATGGTTAGCGGGATGTGCACTGGTAGTGTTGGCTGCGCTGGGTGAATGGGAAGTGGTAGAAAGCGGAGTGTTTTCTACAGGCTGTGCAGACGCATTATCCCAATTGGCATGCTGAATACTCACTCGCTCCACAATGGGATTTTCAGGGGTGGCGAGTAGGTTTGCTGTTTCGTCTTCTGGTTCTAAAATATGGGCAGCTAATAGTTCTTGCATTTCGGCAGTAGTTATTGCTGAGGTGAGCTGGGAAGAAGCTGGGTCGTAGGCTTGGTGGGAAAGGCGTAGCATTAAGCCTACTAGAATCCAGTTTGCCCACAAGGCAGACCCACCTAAAGCTAGGAAAGGAAGCGCTAAACCGGTAAGTGGAATCACGCGGGTCACGCCTCCGATAATCACAAAGCATTGTAAAGCAATAATTGTGCCAATTCCTGCGGCAAGTAGTTTGCCAAAGCTGTCGTGTAGAATGATGCCGGTTTTGTAGGCGCGGAAAATGAGGAGTAGGTAGAGGCATAGAATTGCGCTTACTCCTACAAAGCCAAGTTCTTCTCCGAAAGATGCATAGATTAAATCGGAGTTAGAGGCAAAGGAAATAGTGGGGTAGCCTTCTCCTAAGAAAGTGCCTAACATTCCTCCGGACGACATACCAAACCAGCCTTGCACAATCTGGTAGGAGCCAAAGCTGGCATTATATACATCATCGTTGAAAGCATTTAACCAGATTGCGAAACGGGCTTGAATATGTGGCATTGCTTTTAATAGCACCCAAATACCACCAGCAGACAGCAATGCGCCAATAATTAGCCAAGAAACTCGTTCGGTAGCTACATACAACATTGCCACGAACACTCCGAAAAAGAGTAGGGCAGTACCGAAATCTTTTTCTAAAGCTAGTACGGCTAAACCTATTAGCCAAGCTAATAGAATTGGAGCGAAGTGTCGCATTTGGGGAAGTTGTATGCCTAGTATTTTTTTACCTGCTAAGGCGAGGTTATCGCGTTGCTGTACTAAATAACCGGCAAAGAAAATAATGAAGCAAATTTTGGCTATTTCAGCGGGCTGAAACGAAAATCCAGCGATATTTATCCAGATTCTTGCCCCGTATATTTCTCGCCCTAAAACCGGGGTGAGCGGCATAATTAGCATTATGAAGCCAAAAATCAGGCTGGTGTAAGTAAATTTACGTAAATTGCGCGGATTTTTTACGAAAAAAATCGTTAAGAGCATTAAGATAATGCCCGCTAAACTTAAAATAAGTTGTTCGCTTACTTCACTACTTTCTCCATGGGCAAGGAGAGCGTAGTCTATCCGGTGAATCATCACTAAGCCCAGACCGTTTAACACTACGGCGATTGGGAATATTAACGGATCTGCCCACGGGGTAAATTTTCGTATTACTCTTTGGGCTAGGAGTAGTATTGCGAAAATGCCGGCGAATTTCAGCCAGAAATTAGCGGGAAAGCTAAAGTTGCTTACGTCTTTTAAGAAAGCTAAATCTACTAATGTCCAACCTAGGAAAACTGTGCTGACAGCCAGTAATAGTAGCCCGAATTCTACTTTTATGTTCCGACGGTTGTTTAGCTGGGTACTCATCAGTTCCCTGTGCTTTCGTTAGTATCATTGACAGGGTTAGTACTGCTGGTGTCGCTCGGAGTGGTGGAATTAGAGGAGTTGCTTGATTCTGATTGTGTGCCCTGATAGGTAGGGGAGTTGCTGGTAGTGTTTTTCACGTTAGTGTAGTTACGTAAACTTTCCACTACTTCTCGAGCTGCACTTAAACTATCGCGCGTAATAGGGGATTTTAAGCGGTCTCGAGCAAAGGACTGTAACTGCGCTACTGGCAAGTTGGTAATTTCATGTACTTGATTTAAGGAAAGCGGGCCAATATCGTAGGGCACACCTTTGTAGATAGCTACATATTCACCAGCAGGTGCTATATAGTAGCGGGTTTGTGTCCAGCTATAGCCAGCTAAAAGCCCGCCAGATAGGAGCACTAATACTCCTAGAGCAGCAAAAATTTTGGCGAAGATATTATTTTGTTTAGTAGTAATGGAAGGTTCAGAGGGATGTGTGCTAAATGGGTTAGCGTCCTTGGCGGGATATTGGGTAAAGCCAGCGGGAGGACTTCCGTATCCGAGAGTAAAGTCAGGGGTAGGAGTGGTGATTAACGGTTCAATGCTACGAGTAGCTACCGCACCTACTTTCACTGGGGTAGGTAAACGGGAAAAATCAGTATTGTTAGACGGTAAATTCTTGTAGTGCGAATTAGGAGAGGTAGAGCTAATTGGCGGAGTATTAACTTCCGCGGAATCAACCGTTGTGATGTTAGTTGATAGAGTAGCAGAGGGATTTTGCTCTACAATATCTGCCACGATTACCGTGATATTATCGGGTGCTCCAGCCACTAAAGCCATGCCGATTAGTTCATCTACGCATTTAGTTAAATCTGGTTGGTTGGTGAGAGTTTGCGTGATAGCAGCATGGCTTACCACGCCAAATAGACCGTCTGAACACAACAACCAGCGATCCCCTGGCACAGCTTCTCGGATTGACTCATCTAGTTTGATTACTTCTGGTGAATCCCCTAAAGCACGAGTAACCATATTGCGTTTCGGGTGTTTAGCGGCTTCTTCAGCGGTAATCTGCCCGGTATCTACCATTAATTGCACGAGAGTGTGATCATGCGTTACTTGGATTAGTTTATTTTTCCGGAGCAGATAAGCGCGTGAATCGCCAATATGGATCATGCCTAGTTTATTTTCGGAACGCAATAAGGCAATACACGTGGTACCCATGCCAGCTAGTTGCGGATTGTTAAGGGAGCGTTGTATTAAATCTTGATGTGCTTGTTCCACTGCGTATCGCAAACGGGGCACTAATTCTTCAGCTGGATATACGTTATCAAGAGTGCTCAAATAGGTGACAGCTACCGTTGAGGCGGTGTCGCCCCCAGCAGCTCCTCCCATGCCGTCAGCTAACACTAAGAGATTAGAGGAAGCAAAGCCGGAATCTTGGTTGGTTTTACGTACAAGTCCAATATCAGAACCGGCAGCATATTTAATCGTAATACTCACTGCATAAACTCCAATACGGTCTTGCCAATAGTTATTTGTAACCCAGGGCTAAGCGGGTAGGGTTGGAAGATTTGTTGCTGGTTTATCCACGTGCCGTTAGTGGAATTTAGATCTTCCACGAAAAAAACCGTGCCTTGCTGGCTATTTTGGTGGAAGAAACGTGCATGGCGAGAGGAAGCATAGCCGTCGTCCAACACTAAAGCAGAATCAGGGGAACGTCCTACAATCACTGGGTGGTTGCCTAAAGGTAAGATAGTGCCGGTGAGTGGGCCAGCTACTACTACGAGGCGCGGGTCAGGGAAATTGGAAAGTGCGCCTGGAGTTGCGGAAAAATCTGGTGAAGCGGGAGTAGCGGAAGAAACTGAGGGAGCAGATTTACGGTTTCTGCGGAACTTTTTACTAGGAGTACCAGCTAAATCGTTCTTTACTGCCCACACTATGAGCAGTACAAACAGCCAGATTAGGGCGAGAAAACCGTAGCGGAGTAGAGTAAAAATAAACACGTTCATAATTACTCCGGGGTGCTCCAAAACATGATTTTAGTGTGCCCGATAGTGATAGTGTTTCCGTCTACTAAAGTGGCAGCAGAGATGCGATGCCCTTCCACGAAAGTGCCGTTTGTGGTGTTAAGGTCAGTGGCAATAACGCCATTAGGCGTGATTTTTAATTCGAGATGGCGGCGGGAAATACCGTTATCGTCTAAAGTAATATCGCAGGCAGAGCCACGTCCGATAACGGTTATAGTGCCGGTGAGTAGATAGCGCTCGCCGTTAATATCTAAAATAGGGTTTTGGGCAGATGCTTGGGCGATAACGGCGGGAGCTACCGCCCCGCGACGAGAAGTGCCTTTTACTGTGATTTTGCCTTTAGGGAGTGTTTCGTTTTCTAAAAATTCGATACTGATAGGCCCTAAGAAAGTGTAACGCTGATCTTGGGCGTGATCTTTAGCAATTGCGGCAAGTTCAGTGCTTAACTCGTATTCACCCCACTCGTTGATTTTTTCGTAATCATGGACGGACAGGGAAATCTGGAAAATGTTAGGGGCGATAGTGCGACTGCTAGACATCACGGTAGCGCGCTCATCCATCGCTTTTTTAATACCGGTAGCTAACTCTACTGGTTTTAGGCTAGACCGAAACGCGCGGGAAAAGAGGTTATCTACCGCGTTTTCTACGCTTTTTTCGATGCGCTCAAAAGTTCCCATTATGCTCCTTGCTGGCAGGTTTCCTAGATTTCAGTGAATTAAAGGTGGAGTTAATCATCTATTTTACTGGTTTTCCAGTGCAGCGTGGGAGAACTTGCAGGAATAGTGGATAAAAGTGTGCTTATAGCTGACAACATCACAGCAGTAATAGTATGCTTAAACTTGCTGATACTTTACTTAAGTTTCTAAAAGTTTAGCTGCTAAGCAGGGGCACTACAGTGACTTGCGGTAGTGGTTACTATGGTGGCTGGTAGGCTAGCAGGTCTTGCTTATCAAGGAAGAAATAGCGATTAGGTGAGTGGAGGCGCGCTGTTTAAGCTCGAGTGGCGGAATTGGTAGACGCGCACGGTTCAGGTCCGTGTGCCTTCACGGGCGTAGGGGTTCGAGTCCCCTTTCGAGCACCATTAGGACTACCTTTGTGATATGAATGCACCAAGGTAGTCCTATTTTGTTTTTATGGTTGATTACTGATTTTTTTAAAATCGTTCGTAATATTTTGTTGAGATTTAGTGGGTTTGCTGTATTGAGTTAATGTGGTTTATTTGCTCTGTTCACACCGTTTTATTTCAAGAATCAGATCATTTACGACGTCAGACATGAATATCTGTTTGAGTTCTGCTTCCATTGAGTGTTGTACACGTTGAGTTTTGTCGTTAATAGCCGCATGAATGTTTTTACCGACAGGGCAATCAGGGTGTGGATTTTCATGAAAGTGGAAAAGTCCAGATTGGTGGATTGATTCAACAGCTTCATAAATATCATAAAAAGAAATGTTATGCAGAGGTTTAGCAAGCAAAAATCCACCACTGCCTTGTCGAGAATCAATAATCCCCGCAGCTTTAAGTTTCGATAAGACTGTTCGGATAATGACGGGGTTTACTTGAATACTGCTAGCTAGCACATTACTTGTAACCCTCATCTCGTCTTTATAGAGGTCTATGAATGCTAAAGCATGTATGGCAATGGTGAATCTGCTTGTTATCTGCATAAGTTTTATGTGCGTTACTCGCTGACTACACTGATGCGTTCATTAATGTGGTTTCCGGATTCAATTTCATCTACCACAGCTACTGCATAGTCAGCATAAGAGATTACGCTTTCTCCTTTACTGTTCAATACTAGCTCGTCACCGCCAATGATGTAAATGCCAGTACGCTTACCTTCTGGCTGGAAATCTCCCGCGGGGCTAATATAAGTCCACTGAGTGTCTTCTACCTTACGCAATATTGCCAGTGCATTTGCGTGACCTTTTACTACTGGGAGAAGTTCTTCAGGAAAATTGGTGACGTCAAGAACGGTCTTGGTGTGCTCTGGGTTCACGTAAAGACTACCAGCGCCTCCTACTACCAAAAGGCGCGTTTTAGTGCCTGAAAGTTCTTTTGCTAGATGAGCGGTTGCTGCCGGAATAAGTTCAAGTGCTTCAGGAGTCCAGTCTCCATATGCATTTACTACTGCATCGAATCCGGCAATATCTTCTCTGGTGAGCTCGAAGAGATTTTTGTTGATGGTACTGCTTGCTACGGTTTTGTTTTCACCTCGCACGATAGCTGTGACGTCAAAGCCACGATTTACTGCTTCTTGCACAATGAGCTTTCCTGCTTTTCCGTTTGCTGCAACGACTGCAATTTTCATGTGGTTTCTTCTCCTAAACTTGTAATTTTTTATATTACCACTTGGACAATATTTAAAGTATCACTGATTTTAGAGCTTGTCAAAATATTTATTACAAGTGCCTAGGATTTCTGGTTTCATATAGAAAGATTGGGATGAAAATACTGCTTAGCTATGGTTTTGTAAGGCCTTATATGGTTGTGTGGGGTGATGGGTTTAAGTTTCATGAAATATGGTTAGGTTTTAGGTGTTGGGTGTGGGGAAGAGTCTAATGTGCATTAACCTCTAAATTTGCAGCGGTTTTATTTGAAATTGATTTCTATTTTTAATTAACTTAGACTTGTATCATAAACAAGTACAAGTTAAGGTTAGTAAAGAATCATTGGAGAGTAATTTCTGTGGATACCAAATTTTCCGTTGCCTTGCATATCTTAACGATGATTGCTGAAAGTAAGAGACCGCTTTCTTCTCAAGCGCTCGCTAATAGTGTGGGCACTAATCCAAGCTATATCCGCAAAGTTATTGCTCTGTTGAAAAACGCAGGATTAATTTCTTCAAGCCAAGGAAAAGTTGGTTATGAGATGACTAAGAAAGTGGCAGAAATTAGTCTTTTAGATATTTACTTTGCCACACAAGAGATTAACGCCATTAGTCTTTTCCAAATCCATCAATATTCTAATCCTGAATGTCCAGTTGGTGAGCATATCGAGAACGCTATAAGCCCTATATTTAGGAAGGTGGAAGGGGAACTAGCACAGCAACTTAAGGCTCATACACTGGCAGATATTATTAACAATATTTATGTCCAAGCAGGCAGAACACGTAAGTACTAATTAATAATTATTGGCTTTGCCGTAAAACGTGACCGTTAGGCTTTTATTGGAGCGTAGTACAGCAGCTAAATCAAAAAATAATTGCCCACACTTCAGTAGCTATGCACTTATCAAATACTAGAAACGCCGACCTTTATAACAGACAGTAAAGGCTAAACCGTAATTTATTCCTACCAACAAAATGCAAATAGAAAGAATAATGCATATGAAAGCAGCACAATTAAAGTCGTATAACAAAAAGAATCTCAATCTCGATATAGTTGAAGTGCCAAAACCACACGTTCAAGCCAATCAAGTACTTATAAAAGTCTTAACCGCAGGTGTCAATCCACTTGATAACATGATTACTCGCGGTGAGGTTAAGTTGATTCTTCCATATCAAACTCCCCTTATTGCGGGAAATGAAGTGGTAGGACTGGTCGAAGTCGTGGGTGAAAACGTAACTGACTTTATAGTTGGTGAACGTGTTTTTGGACGTTTGCCACTAGCAAGAACTGGTGCTTTCGCTGAATACGTAGCAGTAGACGCCGCCGCTCTTGCTAAAGTGCCAGCTTATCTAACTGATGAGGAGGCCGCAGGCGTACCATTAACAGCACTGACCATTATGCAAGCATTAGATTTAATGGGAGCAAAAACAGGACAGACTCTTTTCATCTCAGGAGGAACGAGCGGGGTGGGTGCTATGGCTATTCCGCTCGCCAAAGCCAAAGGATTGATGGTTTATACAAATGGCGATGCTGACAATCGTGACCGTGTCCTTGCTCTTGGAGTTGATCGGTTTATTGACTATAAAACCGAAGATTACAGCAAAACCTTATCTAATATTGATTTTGTCTTAGACACGCTCGGTGGAGCTGAAACGGAAAAACAATTCAGCATTCTTAAAAAGGGCGGTCATCTTGTTTCGCTACGTGCTATGCCAAATGGTAGCTTTGCTAAACGCATGAATTTGCCAAAGTGGAAACAGTTACTCTTTGGACTGGTTGGACGTAAATTTGACAAGTTAGCTCAGAAATACCAAGCCAAATATGACTTTATATTTGTGGAAAGCAACGGTAAACAATTGCAAGAAGTGGCAGATATATTCACCAGACTTGAAATAAAACCATCGGTTGATACTGTTTTCAACTTTTCAGACATTAATGAGGCATTGGATAAGGTTGCTAACGGACGTTCACGTGGCAAAACTGTACTAAGCATGAAAGAAAACTAAGATAACTTACATTAAATATTAAGCCACTATATTACTGTTAATAGCAGTAAAATCGTTTATCGTGAAGCGGGTATGTAATACTCAGGCGTACTATAATCGTGCGGATAAAGTCAGAAAGTGCTATCCCTGAAAATTGGGAATTTATGTACTAATACCGCATTTTCTTTCGATATTTGCACATTTATAGTGCGCATGGGTGCATGAGTTAATCACTCCTATTTTTGTGAATACTAATGTGTTCAGTAAATCCTTTCCCTTACCCCTATACTCTTAATCTTATGCTGAAATCCGTATCTCTCCACCTATCTTCCATCAGGCTTTTTAGCTTAAACTTGGGGGTATGCGTAGTTTACAAGCCCAAATTATTGCCCAGTTAGGGGTAAAATCGGTAATTGACCCAGCTGGCGAGGTAGCGGCACGGGTAGATTTTTTAGTGGATTATTTGCAGTTCACTAAAGCTAAAGGTTATGTGCTGGGTATATCTGGGGGTGTGGATTCCACTTTGGGTGGTAGATTAGCACAATTAGCGGTAGAGAAAGTACGTGCCTTGGGTGGAGATGCAAAATTCATGGCGGTTCGTTTACCTTATCTAACTCAGCAAGATGAAGCAGATGCGCAAGCAGCGCTAGACTTTATTGTCCCTGACATCACTATCACCTTAAATATTGCGGAAGCTACTCAAGGTTTGAGTGCTAGCTATCATGCGGCTACGGGAGTGCCGTTATCGGATTTCAACAAAGGTAACGTGAAAGCCCGTTTGCGTATGGTGGCACAGTATGCTTTAGCAGGAGATGCGCAAATGTTGGTAGTGGGTACGGATCATGCTGCAGAAGCTATCACTGGTTTCTACACTAAATTTGGTGACGGTGGGGCAGACGTAATGCCTTTAGCTGGTTTAGCTAAAAAACAGGTGCGTGAACTGGTGGCATACTTAGGTGGCAGTAAGAATGTGGTGGAAAAAATGCCTACCGCTGATTTGCTAGACGGCAAACCAGGGCGAGCAGATGAAGAAGAACTAGGTATTTCCTATACGGATATTGACGCTTATCTATGCGGAGAAGATGTGCCGGTAGCGGTGGCGAACCAGTTAGAAAACTATTTTATGCGTACTCGGCATAAGCGCACTATGCCTGTAACTCCGCAGGATACGTGGTGGCGTTGATTATAAACTGCGTTTCACTATATAGCGCTATACTTACCTAATTAAATCCGTTTCTGTGGTTTATTCTGAAGTTTTGCTAGGTTTCTTTTGTCGGATACCTAAATTATATGGTTTAGGTAATATCCACTGATACCGGCGGGCTGCTAAACCTAAAATAGCGCAGCTAATGATTGCTGTTGCCATGCCAACTTCGTACATTCCTTGTTTTTGGAAGAACACCATTTGGGCAGAAGCCAGTACCGAGAAAGTAGCGTACAGTGGGTATCCGCCAAAGATGGCAGGAATTTTATTTACTAGTACATCGCGGATTACTCCGCCACAACAAGCTGTCACTACTCCTAGAAAAATAGCGGGTACTACTCCTAAGCCAGCAGAGATACCTTTAGATGCTCCAGTAGCTGACCAGCACCCTAGTGCCAACACATCTCCTAACGCTAGTCCGCGTTGTGCCCATCTGTTTTCTAAAGGGATAAAGTAAGAAATAGCGGCAGCGGTGAAAGCTCCTCCTAAATACCAAGGGTCTACTAAAGCCACTGGGAAACCAGTGCCTAACATCATGTCGCGTAGTAAACCGCCACCTAAAGCAGTGGCTGTACCTAACACGAGGAAACCGATAATGTCGAAGCCGTACCGTCTAGCAACGGCTGCGCCTAGTAACCCGTTACAAATCACGCCGGTAACGTCCACTATCCGAAAAAGAACTTCTGGTTCCACTTAAATATCCGATGCTGTTGAGAGTGAAGTTTTCTTATATTAACTTGTTTAGTTTCTGGCGCTTGACAGCTTATGTTTGAGATGCGTTGTGCTTAAAACTAAAAGTGTCGTACTTAAAACCAGAAATAATAACTTAGGCTAATCCGACACCCAAGTGCTTAATGCGTGTTGGTAAATCTCCGCATCGCGTTCTGAATGTACAGAGAACACCACTAAATCTAGGACGGTTGGGTGGTGACGCAACCATTCTTCAGTGGCGTGCAGTGCGATTTGGGCAGCTTCTTCGGTGGGGAAACCGTTCCAGCCAGTACCGATAGCGGGGAAAGCAATAGAGCGAATATCGCCTTTGGTACGCACTAAATCTAAACAGTTCGTATAGCATTGTGCGAGTAGATGGCGGTCATCGGCAGTGACTTTTTCTCCTGCTAACTTCGGCATATGGGTGTGTACGATATATTTTGCTGGCATACGGTAGCCGCGAGTAATTTTAGCTACTCCTGGTTGGTCTGGTTTGCCTTGCATTTCTACGATTAGGGCACAATCATTGCGCAACCAAGGGCCAGCTTGGGCGTGAATTGCTGAATCTAAACACCCGTGCAACGGGATATTGCACCCAGTTATTTCTGGTAGTGCAGTGTTTACCACTGCGTCTACTACGAGTTGGGTCATGTCACCGCGATAAAGCACGAGATTATTAGCGCCTATAAAGTCACATTCTGGCATTTGTTCTGAAACTCTGCGCAGGTGTTTAGCTTCTACTCGTCCACGTTTTGCTAGGTTGCGGTAAAGCAAAGTGTTGATGGCCCGCGAGGTAATAGGGTCGATAATCCCTGGTTTACGAATGGAAAGTTCTGCTTGCAACCAACGCATTAAACTATCGTCGGTAGATAAGTGTGCCATGGAAGAATTGCCCGTATAGTGCTTGTCGCGCAAACCACTTAATGCGGTCATGAGCAGGTCGTAGTCGGAACGGGTATCGTCTACCGGGGTGGGAAAACTTTGATTTAATTTTATGGCTTCACTATAGTCTGCAAGCTGGAGCATGGTGGGCCCTTTCTTTATGCTACCTTTCTAGGTTACAACGTAAAATAATTTCCACAAGATACAGGTAGGATACTTTTTAGGTATTTTTAGAAAATTTCACATTCCATACGGGCAATCTGCGCTAGAATTTAGCGGTTGAGTATTGTGCCGATTTTACGGGAGAGTAGTTATGGGTCAAAACTCTATTGGGAATATAGTGCCAGGTTACGACTATATTATTGCTACCGATGGGTCTTGCTCTGGTAATCCTGGGCCAGGGGGTTGGGCGTGGGTAGAGCAGATTAGCGGTGTATATCGCAGTGGTGGCAGTACTCATACTACAAATAACATTATGGAACTTACTGCTTTTATGCGGGCTTTAGAGTATGTGGGGACAGAAGCAGATGTGTTGTTTAGAGTAGATTCGTCTTATGTGATTAATTCGATTACTAAGTGGGCGCCGACTTGGCGGGCAAAAGGTTGGAAGAAATCTGATGGCAAACCGGTGTTAAATCAGGAGTTAATCGCCTATATTTTAGATTTATATGAAGCTCGTACTGGTAAAACTGATGTGGAGTGGGTGCGGGGGCACAACGGAGATGCTGCTAATGAACTAGCCGATCAGTTGGCGGTAGCGCAAACCACAGTACGGAAGTAATAACATAACAAAAGTAGGATGGTCGATATACTCTATTAGAGTTGCGGTTCGGTGCGCATGATTTCTAAGGCTTGATTGATGCCTTGAACAAATACTTGCGGGCTTTGGTTGCCTGCTAAACCTAGTTTGCCACCAATCACATAATAGGGCACGCCTCTTATCCCTAAAATTTTTGCATCTTGAATATCGCGCCGTACCGCATCAGCAAATTCTCCGGCTTCTAAAGATTCAAATACTTGCCCTGCTTCTAACCCAAATTCGGTAGCTAACTCTACTAAAGTATCAGTGTCGGCTATATTTTTTCCTGCACTAAAGTGAGCATTCCACAGTTTTTCTGCCATTACAGTGCCATAATGGGCGGCTTGCGTGGGGGTGTGAGCGCTGGCTTTGGCAGCATATATCAGCTGGTGTGCTAAGAAAGAATTGACGGGTTGCACTTTTTCCCATTGAAAATCTATATTGTATTGCGCTCCTAGTTTGCTAATTTCTGCTAAGTGTTGAGTGGCTTGCTCTATAGAGCATTCTTGCTGTTGGCATAAATGCTCTAGCATACTTTCTGTGGTGGAACTCGGGGCATCTGCCCGCAGTTGAAATGCGTGATATTCCACTGCTACAGCTTTGCCGGAGAGAGCAATTCCAGCTTCTAGCCGTTTTGCGCCTATCCAACACCAAGGGCAAACAATATCTATCCAAGCGTGAATAACGATTTCGTGTTCCATATTCGTTACCTTAATAAAAAATAGAGCTCTGCTCAAACAAAACAATTAGGGTTTTGCTTAAATAAACTATTGCGCTAGCAGGGAAATATCAGCTTGTAGTTAAAGTGCCCAATACCAGTTGGGACATAAGGTTGTTATTCTAGTGGGTATGAGTAATGAAATTTCTTTTCCAGTGCCAGTAAAACAGCCTGTGGTGCGCAGTTTTCATGGCGATGATTTTGTAGATAACTATGAGTGGTTTCGTGAAGAAAATAATCCACAAGTAAAAGCCCATATTGAGGCGGAAAATGCGTGGTTTGCTGCACGTACTGCGCATTTGCAGACGGAGCAAGAAAATATCGCTAAACAGATTGCTTCCCATACTAAAGAAAATGATGTTTCTCCAGCTATCCAAAACGGAGAATATTGGTATTGGACGCAAACTTGGGAAGGTAAAAGTTATCCGGCTTTGTACCGGGTAGCAGTACAAGATTATCCACAACGTCCCGATCCGGCTTTGGTGTCTGGTGAAGCGACTTTAGTTTACGATGCCAACGAGTTAGCACAAGGACAAGAATTTTTTGCTATTGGCGCTAAAGCGTTTACAGCAGACGGTAAGTATTGTGCTCTAGGAGTGGATTACACCGGTGGTGAACAATTCCAGTTGCGGATTCATGAGGTTGAATCAGGGACAATTGTAGATGAGTCGGTGCGCGATTTAGGGTACGGAATTTGTTTTAGTAATGACGGAAAGCATCTTTACTATTTGCGCAATGATGAAGCATGGCGTTCTTATCAGCTGTGGCGGCATGAGATAGGTACAGATCCTAGCCAAGATCAGTTGTTGTTCCAAGAAGACGATGAGTTGTTTACGATTTTCTTTAGCCCTTCGCAGGACGGTAAGTGGCTAGTTTTGCATATTGTGTCTACTCTTACTCGTGAAGAACGCCTATTTAGTTTGGTAGATGTAGATGCTGCACCTATTTTGGTAAGTCCTCGGCGTCACGGTTTAGATTATGCGGTAGAAGTTTCTGGAGATCATTTGGTGGTGGTGCATAATCTACATAACCAGAATTTCACGGTAGCTACTGCGCCTTTAGGAAGTAGTGAACCTGAGCAGTGGCAAACGGTGTTAGAAGCACAAGCAGGGGAGCGTATCAACGGAGTAGCTGCTTTTGCTAATTTCTTAGCCGTTTATTTGCGTCAAAACGGGGGCACCGCAATTCAGGTATTGCCACGTTTGGTCACTCCAGAGGACGTGGCAGAAAATTCGTCGCTGCTAGATAAGGCAGTGTGGGGTGAGCCAGTATTAGTGCCAAAGTCAGAAGCAGCCACAGTAGAGATTGGTCCTAATTATCAATGGCATACTAGTGAATTGGTTTTCTTAAGTGAATCCTTGCTACAAGCTCCTAGTGTGTGCGTTTATGAGGTAAATACTGGAGAAGTGCGAGTATTGAAGCAGGAAGAAGTGCCTGGTTTTAATGCTCAAGATTATCGGGAATATCGTATGTGGGCCACGGCTGAGGACGGCACGCAAATTCCGCTCACGGTGGTGCATCATGTTGATGTAGTTCCTGATGGCACAAACCCGACTTTTGTGTATGGGTACGGGTCTTATGAAGTGTCGATTGATCCGTGGTTTGATGCTAATCGTATCCCGATTTTCTCTCGTGGTATCGTATATGCCATTGCGCACGTGCGAGGCGGAGGAGAGATGGGTCGCGCTTGGTATGAGGGTGGCAAGTTTGCCAACAAGCCGAATTCTTTCTCAGATTTTGTGGCAGCAACTAAGCATTTAGTAGCAGTAGGTTTAGCTGATCCGCAACGTATCGCGGCTGAGGGGCGTTCGGCTGGTGGCTTATTGATGGGTGCAGTCACTAATTTAGCTCCAGAATTATATCGAGTAGTTCATGCTGGGGTGCCATTTGTAGATGCACTCACCACGATTCTGAAGCCAGAGCTACCTCTTACCGTGGGAGAGTGGGAAGAATGGGGTAATCCGATTGAATCAGCTGAGATTTATGAGGTGATGAAGTCGTATTCTCCTTACGAAAACATTAAAGCAGTAGAATATCCCGCTATTTTGGCTACTACTTCGATTAACGATGTGCGCGTTAGCTTTGTAGAACCTACTAAATGGGTAGCTAAGTTACGGGAAACTGTCACTAACGACCAAGTTGCTCGTCCGATTGTGATGCATACGGAAATGGTGGCTGGGCACGGTGGTGGCTCGGGACGCTATAAGCGTTGGGAGTCACGCGCTCGCGAGTTAGCTTTTATTTTTGACCAACTAGGTTTGGTTAAATCTGGTTGTGGTTGCAACTGTGCGGGCTAATTAGATAGGTGAGAAAACTGCGTTAGTTATTTATAAGTAACTAACGCAGTTTTTATTTTATTAAATACTTGTTTGATTAGTTTTTGAGTTGTATGGAAAACAGATAATGCGAACTGGTTGTGTGTTTAGTGCTCGGTTAAAAGTTGGTTAAGAGTCAGCTAACCACAGATTTTCCGTTATAGTGAATTTTCTGCCTTTATAGCTAAAGGTACAGCTAGTTGGGCTGCGCTATATACCACGGTAGCTAATTCAGCATGAAAACTAATGTTTTGGGCATCAGGTTCTCCACACAAATCAGAAATACCACGGATAGCTAAAAATTCTGTATGTGGATAGGTGTGTAGTACTTGGGCAAAGGCTTGAGTTTCCATGTCTGCGGTGAGGGCATGCGGGAAAAGTTGCCGGATATTTCCTACGTTTTTCTCGGTTACAAAGAAATCTGAGGAGGTCATTTCTCCAATGCGATATTGGGCAGATTGGGCAGGTGAAAGTGTGGATAGCAATTCTTTGGCTAATGCTAGTAGGGTAGCAGAGGCAGGGAATACGGCTGGTTGTCCTGGGACTTGCCCTGGTTGGTAACCAAAAGCAGTGCCGTCTGCTCCGCTGTGGCGGTAAATATCGCCAACTACTACTTGGTTTACTCTAGTGTCTGCGCGTAATCCTCCCGCTGATCCTACGCATAATACTTTGCGGATTGGATAGTGGGTTAAGAGTTGGGTTAAGGATTTTGCGGCATTAACCATGCCGATACCAGTGGTAGCGAGCAAGAAGTGTTGTTTACCGTTGCTGGCACTCCATAATTCTCCGGCAAAATTTGCCGGAATGGTAGCAGGGTTTTCTGGCTGGTTAATTGCTGAGGAAGAATCAATGTTTTGTGCCTCAGCTATTTGACAGGCAGGGTTGCTTGAGTATGCAGTGAGGGTAAAGCCGTTTTCTTGTAAAACTTTTTTGACTTGCTCAGCTTCCGCTGGCATAGCGGTGATAAACAGGGTAGAAAAATTAGGCATACTGAGATTTTACTGCTTTGAGTGCGTTATTTGTTTTCTTTACAGTTCGGACAGTATCCCCAGAATGTTACTTCTGCTTCATCTATGTCGAATCCATAGTCATCTGGAATATCGATACAAGGTGGTCTGCCGATAGCGCAGGCAATATCAATAATGGTGTAACAGTTGCGACACACTAAATGATGATGATTCTTTTGATACAAAATTTCATAACGGGTAACGGAACCAGCTGGTTCAATACAGCGTACTATTCCAGATTCAGTTAAAGCGTGTAGTACATCGTAGACGGCTTGGGTGGATACTGATCCGAGGGTGTCTATTACTCCTAAACGTACGTCCTCAGCGGTGGCATGAGGTTTGCGAGCTAATACTCCTAATACGGCTAATCTTGGTTTAGTAACACGTAATCCAACTGCTTTTAAATGCGGCGTAAAATCTTTACTCATGAATTTATTGTGTCAAAACTTTACCGGATAAATCAAGGAATTTTTAATATTTACCTAGGTTTGCCAGCAGTTTTGTCGCTTTTATCCAGAGTTGTGTGGCGTTTTTTCGTTTTTGTTTTAGATGTCTAAATTTTATTGGAATTGTTTAGGTTTAAGGTGTGAAGCAGAAAATAATAGCAACACGCCGAATAATCGGACGCGCCGGAATGTTAAAAATTGTTAGGTGGATTTTTGTAGAAATTTTCCGGTAGTTATACACAGATGTGTATAACTTTAAGAGATGTTGTGGAAAGTTGCGGAAGTTTTGATTTTTCTGTGGATAAAAGTGGTTTGGGTGTGGGGAGAGGTAGGAGTTGAAAAGTGATAAAAATTTTTGTCCGGTGAGTCTGACACGATAAAAATATCTTCAGATTCCTATGGATGAGTGGCTGTGCAAGAGAGAAATTAGTGGATTAGTTGCGAGTATTTAGTGCAAGATTTGTGCATAAATATCTGCGGATCGCTTCTCTTTCACAGCTGCTCCACAATAGCAATTTGAGATAACTAAAAATAGCGTGAGAAAGCCCGCACAGGCACGCTATCTTGTGGTCTAAAAAATTTGCACCACTAGGTGTAGTGTTTATATCGAATCGTTTTTAGAAACGGCGAAGATAGCAAACATGACTTCTTTCTCGGCCATAAGATGCTTTCAAGACCGAGAAAGGATAAACAAAAAGGAGAGCAAATGAGCATCACGGTTTATACCAAGCCCTCCTGCGTTCAGTGCAATGCTTCTAAGCGCGCATTGGATAAGTACGGACTGGAATACGTTGAAGTAGACCTAACCCAAGACGATGAGGCACTAGCTACCGTTAAGGCACTAGGTTATCAACAAGCTCCAGTTATCTTTGCTGACGGCGATCACTGGGCAGGATTCCGTCCAGATAAGATCAAGGCGTTAGTAAAGGTTGCTGAGCAGGTAGCTACCGCGTAACTAGCTGTAAAAGAGCAGCTTGCCGGAGTTGTGTAGTAAAGCATAACTTCGGCAAGCGCTGTTTATCGCTAAAACAAGGAATAATGTAGTTGTATTTAATCGGCGAGAAAGAGGTATAGCAGATGGTACACATCGTCTATTTTTCGTCGGCGACCAACAACACTGCGCGTTTTGTAGAAAAACTCGGGTTTACTGCGCAACGCATTCCCCTTTATCCCCACGAACAAGCCTTGCATGTAACGGAAGAATATGTGCTGATTGTGCCTACTTACGGGGGAGGAAACCAGCGCGGAGCAGTTCCCAAACAGGTAATTAAATTCTTGAATGATGAGCATAACCGCAGTTTAATTCGTGGAGTTATTTCTGCGGGTAACACCAACTTCGGAGAAGCGTTTTGCCTAGCTGGGGATATTATTTCCGCAAAAACTAAAGTTCCACATATGTATAAGTTTGAGCTTCTAGGCACGCCATTAGATGTGCAAAGAGTGCAAGAGGGATTGGAAGAATATTGGACACGACTCTAACCGACATCGGAGAAGAACTAACCGATCCGGCTTTGGATTACCATGCGTTAAATGCGCAGTTGAATTTATATGATCAAGATGGAAAAATTCAATTTGATGCAGACCGTATGGCTACTCGTCAATACTTCTTGCAACACGTAAACAAAAATACCGTGTACTTCCACGACCTAGAAGAAAAAATGAATTACCTCGTGGAAGAAGGCTACTATGAAAAGCACGTACTAGACCAGTATGAGTTCAGCTTTATCAAGAGCCTATACAAAGAATGTTATGCGCATAAGTTCCGTTTCCCCACTTTCTTAGGTGCTTTTAAGTACTACACTTCTTATACACTTAAAACTTTCGATGGTACTCGTTACTTAGAACGATATGAAGACCGAGTATGCATGGTGGCATTAACATTGGCGGAGGGCAATGAAGAACGTGCCCGTGCATTAATGACGGAAATTATCACCGGACGTTTCCAGCCAGCCACCCCTACTTTCCTAAATGCTGGCAAAGCTGCACGAGGTGAATTGGTATCCTGTTTCTTATTGCGAGTAGAAGACAACATGGAGTCTATCTCACGGGCAATTAATTCTTCTTTACAGCTCTCCAAGCGCGGAGGAGGAGTGGCTCTTAACCTCTCTAACCTTCGTGAAATGGGCGCACCGATTAAGAAAATCCAGAACCAATCTTCTGGAGTTAATCCAGTAATGAAACTACTGGAAGACGCTTTCTCTTATGCTAACCAATTAGGAGCACGTCAAGGTGCAGGTGCGGTTTATCTACATGCCCATCACCCAGACATTATGCGTTTCTTAGACACCAAACGAGAAAACGCAGACGAAAAAATCCGTATCAAAACGCTATCTTTGGGTGTAATCGTGCCGGATGTGACTTTCGAGTTAGCAAAACGCAATGCGGATATGTATTTATTCTCCCCTTACGATGTAGAACGAGTCTACGGGATGCCGTTTACTGAAATCTCGGTGACGGAAAAGTATGAAGAAATGGTAAACGATAAGCGCATTAGAAAATCTAAAATTAACGCGCGTCATTTCTTCCAGACTTTAGCTGAGTTGCAATTTGAGTCGGGTTATCCTTATATCGTATTTGAAGATACAGTAAATCGCCTAAACCCAATTGAGGGCAGAATTACTATGTCTAATCTTTGCTCTGAAATTCTACAAGTATCCACTCCGTCTGAATTTAACCCTGATCTTACTTATAAGACAGTAGGCAAAGACATATCTTGCAACCTAGGCTCTCTTAACATTGCAAAAACGATGGACTCGCCAGATTTTGGAAATACCATCTCCACTGCAATCCGTGCTTTAACCGCTGTATCTGATCAATCAGATATTTCCTCAGTGCCTTCCATTGAGCGCGGAAATCGTATGTCACACGCCATCGGATTAGGGCAAATGAACTTGCACGGATACTTAGGGCGTGAACGGATTCACTACGGTAGTGAAGAAGCTTTAGACTTTGTAAATATTTACTTTTATACCGTGGTATATCATGCTATTCGGGCATCTATGGAAATTGCGAAAGAGCGCGGTGAAACATTCCATAACTTTGCTAACTCAGATTACGCAAAAGGTACTTTTTTCGATAAATACATTGAAAAAGTTTGGGAGCCCCAAACCCAGCGGGTGAAAGAACTCTTTGCGCATATCGAGATACCTACCCGAACAGATTGGCAAGAATTGCGCGCAGCCGTGCAAAAGTATGGAATGTACAACCAGAACTTGCAAGCCATTCCGCCTACTGGTTCTATCTCGTATATTAATAATTCCACTTCGTCTATCCACCCGATCGTATCGCGTATCGAGATTCGTAAAGAAGGCAAAATTGGGCGGGTATATTATCCAGCTGCTTACATGACTAATGATAATTTAGAGTATTATCGTGATGCCTATGAAATTGGCCCTCAAGCCATTATCGACACCTATGCGGTAGCCACCCAACACGTAGACCAAGGTTTATCCTTAACCTTGTTCTACCCCGATACCGTAACTACCCGTGATGTAAATAAAAACTATATTTACGCTTGGAAGAAAGGTATTAAGACCCTCTACTATATGCGTATCCGGCAACAAGCTTTAGAAGGTACTGAAGTAGAAGGTTGTGTATCTTGTATGCTCTAAAAATTAAGTAAAACTAATTTTAACCTACTAATAGTTAGAGAGCCTAGGTTACTAAAATAGTAACCTAGGCTCTCTAACTATTTACCTTAGTTATTTTTGTTTCTTGTTACGTGCCACTAAATTGGTAAATTTACTCAACAAAAACTCTAACGGACCTTTTTGTACCCAGAAACTTAAAATAAAACAAGGTGGTATTAAGGCGAGTAACAGCCAGAAAAATCCACTTACTTCTGCATTATTGAAAGTATCAGGGAATAAACTCAGTAATACGATATGCGATACATAAGCCGTTAAAGACATAGAGCCTAAAACAGCTAAAGGTTGTAACAATATACGCACATATCGTTCCGCTCGCAGTAACAAACCTAAGAGAGTTAAGGAAATTCCCAAAGCTCCTAAAATCTCGAAAGAAGTATTAGTGTGCGGATCTGAGGTGAAAAAAGTATAAAGTTCTGGCGCTATTATCTCTTGGGCAGGATCATCAGCCATAGTTTTTAGAGAAGTAGGATTAGATAAAGTGTCTAAACTGAGGTTGTAGTAGAAATCATCTGTCGACATTTCTGTGCCGTAATTAATCATCTTCTCAACCGCATTTAATTCTTGCAACATATGTTCGCGGGTAGTTTTTAGAATTTCTAGCGATACAGGGTCATTTAAATTATTGATGTAAGACGACTCGAAGCCAGCTGGAACTTCCGATACCTTTTCCCCTAACATCCCTCCCGTCTGCGCTATCCCCTCTCCTGAGGCAGCATATGCCATTTCAGTATCTGGAGTTTTAGCAAAAGTATGCGTAGCACCCCAAGAAACGCCGTAAGCTACTGCGGCAATAAGCACTCCAGCAATAATTAAACGCAACTGCACAAGCTGACTGCGTAAATTCATTCGTCCTACAGCCAAGCCAAAAATAACTACTGCTAAATAGGACAAACCAGGATACATACCTGTAATAAAAGCAGTGGTGAATAATTGTCCGGTAGCGTCTCCACTATCCAATCCTAGTTGCAAAGCTAAATTAGCCCACACTAACAATTGCACTACTTGGGGCCCGATTAGTGCTAAAAGAGAAGCAGAAATAAGTAAGGTTTTCACGCGCAGTTCTAAAAACAAAATGCCTATCAAAAACCAGATTGCATAATAACCAAGAATAATTGCTATATTGTGTTCCAGCAGGTAAAGCAAAGCAGTGATAAAGAATAAAGCGATAGAACGCCCTACAATACGTAGTTTAGCTGTCTGCATGGCAGTGCCAGTATAAGGCACATTACGACCCGATAATATCGCTAAAGAAATACCGGCTAAGAAAGCGAACAGTAATGCAGATCTGCCTTTAGGAATTTCGTTTAAGATTTGTTCCCAATAAGAAGTAGGGGCAATGAAAGTGGCATGTGCCCAAAACATTCCCAATATGGCTATACCACGAGCTAAGTCGATAGCTAGTATCCGTCCTCCATAGCGATTAGATGAAGCAGTAGCGGAAGATGCCATGCCCGCATCTGCCTGCTCTGCTATAGAATTAGGAAGCTGACAGTTGCTTGTTTGGGAGGGTAATGACTCCGTGGGAGTATCTGGCAAAGAAGTTGGAGCTGAATTCAAAGGGGTTAAATCTTGTGTGACCATGTTTCAATACTAGCTAAGAAAATTTTTTATATATTACTGCTGGAGTATTAAATAGTTGTAGAGATATAAATTTAGAATAAAGCAACTGAAACTATTTAATACTGTGTATTTTATTAGTTTGTGGGGCTAAGGTAGCTCGATCGTCTACCTCATCAGGGGGAGTACGGGTGTATTTTCTCCTTACGGCCGAAAATCTCCACTTGCAAGTTTGCCTTTTTATTGCGTTCTCGCTTTTTACTTCCAAGACACCTCAAGGTTTCGGTTGTTCGCTACGCAGTCCCTGAGGTAAAGATTAATCAATGTTTGGTATGGAATACCTGTACTTTCCGCTTTGCTCTTAAAATAAATAATTATATTTTCATCAAGGTTAATTGTAATAGGCTTTTTAATAGTCCTTACATACGGATTTTTTATTGCTTTGCTAAAATCAAATTCTTTTTCTAAAAATTCATCTCTTTCTTTCATCGTCTGATACTCCTTTCATAACCCGCTTTTTCTTTTGCAGTAGCTTTTCTTGATGAAATAATACGAATAATTGTTTCTTTACGAATACAATGCACTACAAGAAGAATTTTACCTTTATCGCTCCGACCAAGAATACGAAATCTATCTTCATTCTCCGAATGTAATTTGTCGTATTCCAATAGTGCTTGCTCATCATAAAATACCGTTTGTGCTTCTTCAAAGGCTATGCCGTGTTTTTGTTTATTGACTTGATTTTTATTTTCATCCCATTCAAATGTCATTGTTTCACTGCCTTTTATAAATATATTATACATATAAAATAAATATAAATCAGTATAAATAGAGTTAAACGGCGAAGCCGTCCATCAGCTTCCTTAAACGGCGGCGGGCGTTTATAGGAACGGGGCTATACCAAAACACCCCTCCCTATTGAACGGTAGGGAGGGGGGGGGTAGTTTTCAGTCTTGTTTTTTCAGATCTGTTCTTGCTCCGCGTCCCGGACGATTTTTGATCCATTCTTCTACTGTTTCTGGTAGCCAAGCGCGTATAG
>CAMCHI010000013.1 GCA_945874735.1 uncultured Arcanobacterium sp.
CTGAAATAACAGCAAACTTAGCTGGGGCAAGTACCGGACGAGAAAGCGAAGTGCTCATAACTATCTTTCTCCCAAAAATCACAATATATAAAGACGCGCAGTGTAGATTAATAAGCTCAAATTATTAGATAAGGAATCGAGCGTTTCTAGTTTCAAGTTTAAGGCAAAATCAGGGGCGAAACCTTTAGTTTAGCTGCCGCCTTAATGCGTGGTAATACTCGTTTTAGCTGCTGTTCCAGTTGTGGTAAAGAGCCATTATTTTCAATCACCGCATGGCTGATTTTACGTAATTCTTCTTCAGATACTTGACTAGAAATCCGACGATCAATATCAATATCTTTCATATTGCGCATAGTTTGCATTCTGGCTCGCCGTACTGCTTCACTAGCAGTTACCAGCAAAGTATAGTCAGCTCTAGATTCCATCCAAGAGCCACGCAATAACGGAATATCATGAACCACAAACTCGTATCCGTCTTTTTGATATTGCATCTCTAACTCATGTGCTTTCAAGCTAATCAACGGATGCGTAATTTGATTTAATTTCGCTAATTGGGTTGCATCAGAAAACACAATTAAAGCTAAAGTAGCTCTATCTAAATGTCCGTTAGCATTTACTACGCTTCGCCCCCACTGTTTACGAATCAAATTTAAACCTGGGGAATCCGGAGCAACTACTTCGCGCGCTAAAGTATCGTAGTCGATAAGAGGGTAACCTTGCTGAGCAAAGAAATTTGCTACTAGCGACTTACCGCTTGCTATCTGTCCAGTTACTACAATACGAAACATTAAAACTGCTCTTCCCTACTTAACTGCGCTAATATATTATCGCACAACCAAGTCACCAGTGAGAGCTGTTTAGCTAAAGAATACTTTTCTACAGGTGGCAAGTGTAAGAAATAAGCATCTCGGGAAGTTTCTAAAGCCGTGTAAAACACAGTATTACACACGTATAAGCCCGCACTATAGGAAACGTCTAAAGAATGTCCTGCTGCTCTGGCTTGGGTTATCACAGTGTTAATATCGAGTTTAGGTTCTAAAGCTAAAGCACCAGTTGTAATAGGAGTGCCTTGTGCTTGTACTCCCGCATTATCCGCAATGGTGGCTTCTTGTTTATTTAACGCAAAGCGTTCCAAAGTAGGTATCTGCCGATCAGCAGCTAAGCCTAAGGCTAAATGAAAATCATATGCGCCTAAATTTTGCACTATTTGCCGCGCTTTGCTGTACTCGACCGGCAGTATTTGCCAGTCTATCTCTGCTGCAGTAGTAGCAGGGACGGTTTTTGTTTTCGCACTTAAAACTTCAATTATCTGTTGAGTAGGATTAACCGCGTGGTGAGCAAAACTTACAAAACCGGTAACTAATAAACGCATATATTTAGTCTAAAACAATTTGTTTTTATCACCCTACAAGCCCTAGCGCGGGTAGCTCACAATATAAATAAAACTTGGGTAGGAATAAGTTTCCTTATCCTACCCAAGTTTTTTTAGCTTAACTTGAAACTATTTTATTATTTAGTTTCCGGTGAGCTGTTCACGTAATGCAGCTAGAGCCTCATCAGAAGCTAGGGTGCCAGATACATCAGTGGTTTCCGATGAGTAAGAAGCTGGTGCAGCTTCTTCTTCCACTACTGCTGGAGCAGCAGCAGCCTCAGCAGCTTCTGCTTCCTTCTCTAGCGCTACCTGCTTACGGTGTGCCTGCCAACGAGCCTCGGCCTTAGCATATTCAGCTTCCCAAGCAGCCTGATTTGCTTCATATCCTTCCATCCACTCATTAGTTTCTGGATCGAAGCCCTCTGGATACTTGTAGTTGCCCTCTTCGTCATATTCTGCTTGCATACCGTATAAGGATGGATCGAAGTCCTCAGAAGCTGGATCTACACCCTCATTAGCTTGCTTTAGCGAAAGCGAGATACGACGACGCTCTAGGTCGATGTCGATAACCTTTACGAATACTTCACCGCCTACCTTAGCTACCTGTTCTGGTAGTTCGATATGACGCTGAGCCAGTTCGGAAATGTGTACTAGACCTTCAATACCGTCTTCTACACGTACGAATGCACCAAATGGTACTAGCTTGGTAACCTTACCTGGAACTACCTGTCCAATAGCATGGGTACGAGCAAAAGTCTGCCAAGGATCTTCTTGAGTAGCCTTAAGAGATAGGGATACGCGCTCCCGATCAAAGTCTACATCTAGCACCTCAACGGTTACTGGAGTACCTACTTCAACAACCTCAGATGGGTGATCAATGTGCTTCCAAGATAGCTCAGAAACGTGTACCAAACCGTCCACGCCACCTAGATCTACGAACGCACCGAAATTAACGATAGAGGAAATAACACCCTCACGTACCTGACCCTTCTGTAGGGTGTTGAGGAAGTGAGAACGAACTTCAGACTGGGTCTGCTCTAAGAATGCACGACGAGAAAGCACTACATTGTTGCGGTTCTTGTCTAGTTCGATAATCTTAGCTTCAATCTGATCGCCAATGTATGGCTGTAGATCGCGTACACGACGCATTTCTACAAGTGAAGCTGGAAGGAAGCCACGTAGACCGATGTCTAGGATTAGACCACCCTTAACAACTTCAATAACAGTACCAGTAACGATACCGTCAGCTTCCTTAATAGCCTCGATTTCAGTCCAAGCACGCTCGTATTGCGCACGCTTCTTGGAAAGAAGTAGACGTCCTTCTTTGTCTTCTTTCTGAGTTACGAGAGCTTCTACCTTGTCACCAACTTTGACAACGTCATCAGGATCGATGTCATGTTTGATGGAAAGTTCCTTGGAAGGAATTACACCTTCAGTCTTGTAGCCAATATCAAGTAGAACTTCATCGCGGTCTACTTTAACTACGATACCTTCTACGATGTCGCCATCGTTGAAGTACTTAATAGTTTCATCAACAGCAGCAATGAGATCTTCAGTGGTGCCGATATCGTTGATTGCGACCTCCGGATAGTTGGAGGAAGTGTTGTAAGTGGTCATAGAGTTGGTGACTCTTTCAAACTAATACTAGAATTTACACGGACAATGGCGCTTTCACCGGAATGTGAACATACCAATAAACAACTTTACGTAATGTTTATCTAAGTAGCAAGGGCGAAAGCAGATTATAGCTGCCTAATAGCGCACATTTTCTAACTCTGCCCACATTTATACTCGGTATTTCTGCTTGATTTATTTTTCTTGCTATAACTCCGTCCACTACCCACACCTTACACCTGCTAAACTTTTCTCACACTACTTGCTTTACCTACACTCCGTTAAGAAAGAGTTACCTAATGGATTCTTTTGGCAGATTTCCTTTAGCACCCCAAGATGATGCTGTACAAGCCTCCCAAAATTGGTGGGACGAAAACGCTAACTATTATCTAGCAGAACATGGCGAAATCCTAGGTGACAACGATTTTCTTTGGGGGCCAGAAGGACTACGAGAAGCCGACATTCAACTCTTAGGAACGGCAAAAGAGTTAAAAAACAAACACGTATTAGAAATCGGGGCCGGAGCAGCGCAATGCTCACGCTATTTAGCACAATTAGGCATATCCGTACACGCCACTGATCTCTCCCCAGCTATGATGGCTCATGCCCAAACCCTAAATCAAAAAGCTGGAGTAAATTTTCCACTTACCGTAGCCAATGCTTTAGCTTTACCTTTTGCAGCAGAAAGTTTCGACATCATCTTCACCTCTTTCGGAGTAATTCCCTTTATCGCAGATTTAGATGAGTTAAATCTAGAAGTAAAACGAGTATTACGCCCTGGTGGTATTTGGGTATATTCAGCTATGCACCCAGTACGTTGGATGTTTCCTGACGACCCTAGCCCTAAAGGAATGACTATCACTAATTCCTACTTTCAAGACCAGCCATATCAAGAACGCGATGCTCAAAACCAACTAACTTACGCAGAATTTCCCCATTCTTTAGCTAAACATATTAACTCTCTCGCAAGTACCGGCTTCCATATTCAAGAATGTATAGAACCACAATGGCAAGCAGGGCGAAAAATTACTTGGGGCGGATGGGGGCCTTACCGTTCCCAATTTCTACCCGGTACTTTAATCCTAAAAAGTCAAAAACCGACATGATTTAGAATGGAAACACCATAACTACTACCAAATTAGTTATATATAGTGCCTAGATATTTACAATATTATCTAGGCACTAAACCTATCTGCCCTATCGTCTATCGCACTCCCCTAAACCAAAAAATAAACGAAGTATCAAAACAAAGTGCAAGTAGGTAAGGAAAAGGGCGACAAAAGTATTAAGTAAAGCAACCCCGTAATTAATGCCTACTGATCAGTGCGCTGCTAAACGCCAATTTTCTCCCACTCCTACTCCTACCGCGAGAGGTACTCGCAAAGCCACAGCATTCTCCATTTCCCGTATCACGATTTCTTGCACTCTAGTTAATTCTTCCCGTTTCACTTCTAGTACTAATTCATCATGCACCTGCAATAAAATACGCGACTGCAACTGGGCATTTTGCAAAGCACGTGCCACTTTTACCATAGCTACCTTAATTACATCAGCAGCTGAGCCTTGAATAGGGGCATTTAACGCCATTCGTTCCGCAGCTTCTCGCAACACCCGATTATCAGATAATAAATCAGGCAGGTAACGACGCCGTCCTAAAATAGTTTCGGTGTATCCCACTCTACGCGCATTTTCCACTAAAGAATCCAAATAATCTTTTACCTTGCCAAACTTGGTAAAATAATCGTCCATCAAAGCCTTAGCTTCACCCACGGTAATGTTTAGTTGAGCAGATAATCCAAAAGCTGACAAACCATAAACTAAGCCATAACTCATGGCTTTTGTTTTTGTACGTTGAGCAGCACTAACTGCTTCTTCTGCCACTCCAAATACTCGTGCTGCCACATAATTATGTAAATCTGCTCCTGCTTGGAAAGCCGAAATTAACTCTGCATCCTGAGATAAATGCGCCATTAAACGCATTTCAATCTGGGAATAATCTGCGGTTAAAAGCAAATCATAATCTGCACCAGGCACAAAAACTTCCCTGATTTGCTGCCCCTCTACAGTACGTGCATGAATGTTTTGCAAATTAGGCTCAGTAGAAGATAACCGCCCAGTAGCTGCTACCGTCTGCTGATAAGTAGTATGAATACGTCCGTCTGTAAGCACAGCTTTAATCAAACCGTCTACTGATTGCAAGAGTTTCGTACTATCACGATGACGCTTCAGAGCTACTAAAAACTCATATCCTTGTACCGACTGCGTATCTTCCTTAAATTCCAGCTTATGCATCAAATCAGTTAATGCTTCCGCATTAGTGGTATAGCCAGATTTAATTTTCTTCGTTTTAGGTAAATTCAAGCGCTCAAATAGCACGTGCTGTAACTGTTTAGGACTTGCTAAATTAACTGATTCGTCCCCAATGGCTTGGTGAGCCGTTTGTTTTGCTGAATCCACTTGCGCCGCAAAACGTTGTTGCAACTCAAATAACCCAGTATCACTAACGGCAATACCGGTTTGTTCCATATGCACTAATTGTTCAGCTACTGCTAGTTCTAGCGCACAAAGTGCTGTTTCAGGTACTTGGGCACTAATTTCAGGCGCTAGCAAATCTGCTAAATCTAAAATACGCACTGCACAATGAGCTAAATATTGGGAATCAACTAGTTCACCTGCCAAATTAATTCCTAAAGAGCCATCGCTATTCCCGTCTGGCAATTCAGGTAAGAAGTAACGTTGCAACATATAGGGCAAAGAATAGTTGCGCAAATCTGGGTGCAATAAATACAAATCTAATTCTAAATCGCGCACCACTCCCGCTAATGGCAAGTTTTGCGCACTCAAAGCATGCATTACATCCTTATAGGAATGTACTATTTTTGAGACTTCAGTATTTTGCAACCAATCTTTTAATTCCGTTATATCCTCTGCAGATAATGCTTCAGGTTCTAGCACGAAAACTGTGCCATCTGTTTGAGCAATAGCTAACTGGGTTAAACTAGACCGTCCTGGCTGAGTATTGCCAGCTACGGCTATACTCCAGTTTGACGTAGAAACTTGCAAAAATTCGCTTAGAGGCAATTTATCTGTTGCGAGTTTTACCGTCCGTCCAGCATTATCAGACCGAGTGGATAACTCTACTTCCTGCGATGTTTCTCCAGCTCGCAAAGGAATTTGCTGCAAAATTTTATTGCGCAAAGTGTTTACTTCTAGTTCTTCACATAATTTATAAAATGGGGTAAGGGACAGCCCTTGCACCTCTAAAGTATGAAAATCTGGCAGCGCGGTTAAATGCCGTTCTAATTGATTTAGTTTACGGTTTTGCAACACTTGCGAAATGGAGGCACGGAAATTAGCTCCAGTCTTACCAGTCAGTTTATCCGCATTCTCAATTATTCCTGCCAAGGAACCGTATTCATGCAACCATTTAGCAGCAGTTTTCGGTCCCACTAACGGCACGCCTGGTAAATTATCGGCTTGTTCACCTACGATTGCAGCCAAATCAGAATATAACTCAGGAAGTACATACGTTTTTTCTAACACCGCTTGCGGAGTCATTAACTTCATTCCGTCTTTAGTGGGATAGGATACGCTTACATACTCGTTTACTAATTGGTAAGAATCTTTATCTCCCGAAGCAATCACTACTGGTATAGCTGCTGCTGTTCCTTGAGTAGCTAAAGTAGCGATAATATCGTCTGCTTCATAGTCAGCTAAAGTAAGCCAAGTAATTCCCAGAGTGTCCAGCAGACGTTGAATCAATTCAATCTGCCCAATAAATTCTACAGGAGTAGCTGCCCGCCCTGCCTTATAAGCAGAGTATTCGCGGGTACGGAAAGTGCCCCCAGGTAAATCAAATGCCACTGCCACATAAGTGGGTTTATGCGTATCCAACAGTTTTAATAATGTGTTGGCAAAGCCCACTACAGCGTTTGTGTATTTACCGCTTTGCGTAACTAAACTTTCTGGACGAATCGCGTAAAACGCCCGAAACGCCATCGAGTGACCATCAATTAGGAGCAAGGTTTCTTTCTTCACTCTTCTACCCTACCCAAGGTAGCTAGGTTAGAAAAGTTGAAGAATGTGGGGAAATTATCCTACCTGTTCAATTACGGCGTCTGCTACTTCGCGCATGGTTAAACGGCGATCCATGGAGGTTTTCTGAATCCACCGGAATGCTTCCGACTCGGTAAGCCCCATTTTTTCTTGCAGTAAGCCTTTGGCTCTATCTACCCGTTTACGAGTTTCAAACTGTTCAGTTAAAGAAGCTACTTCTTGCTGCAAAATAGACATTTCAGCTTTACGGGAAATAGCGATTTCTACCGCTGGAATTAAGTCAGCTGGGGTGAATGGTTTAATAACATAAGCCATTGCACCTGCATCACGCGCCCGATCTACTAAGTCTTTTTGCGAAAATGCCGTTAGCATCACAACAGCACAATTGTGCTTTGCCAAAATTTGTTCAGCAGCTGTAATACCGTCAATACCAGGCATTTTAACATCCATCACGACTAGCTCTGGTTCATGCTCATCAACTAAAGCAATCGCTTCTTCTCCCGTAGAGCCTTGGGCTACTACTGTAAATCCAGCTTCGGTAAGAGTTTCTACAATGTCGAGGCGAATAAGAGTTTCGTCCTCCACTACGATCGTGCGCACCTTTTCTGCTCCCATTTCTGGTAGCTCTGCGTCACTTACCGTTTCGAGTTCGATATTCTGTTCCTCTACCACTTTATGTCCTTAAAGTAAGCTACTTTGCTGACTATTACTTAATTAAATATAGCGTCCATTATTAAATAATGAACGCTAATCGGTGCTCCCGGAGGGACTCGAACCCTCACGCTTTGTGGGCGCTGCATTTTGAGTGCAGTGTGTCTACCAATTCCACCACAGGAGCAGAGCTAACAGATAAATAATATTCCCTCTAATGTAAAGTGTCCAACTAATAACCGGGTAGCATAAATCACAGTGCTATATTTTGCAGGGTTTACCCCGCCTTTTTATTTATTTGTAATCATTCTAAAACTCGCTGACAGTATTCGCATCACACCACTACACCCACATCTCTCTGATATTTCCACCCATATTCACTCCTTCACCTTCACCCGCGACATAGGAAAAAAATTCACAAAATGTGCCTTAAAAAATAAGGTGGCTTTGCTGCACCAATCCAGCACAACAAAGCCACCCTAATAACTTCTAAACTACTAACTCTAAACAGTTTCTCCCATCTTATGGATACGGATAGTGTTAGTCGAGCCCACCTTTCCAGGAGGCATTCCACAAATAATAACTACCCGATCCCCGTCTACTGCCATGCCTTGCTCCCGCAATACGTGATCCACTTGATCTACCATATCGTCGGTATGCATTACCTCAGGCACAATCAAAGACTGCACACCCCAAGTGAGTGCCATTTGCTGACGTACATCTTCAGAAGGAGTAAAAACAATCAACGGGATACGGGCACGTAAACGCGACATACGTCGAGCCGTCTGCCCAGAAGAAGTAAATACCGCTAAATATTTAACCCCAAGCGCTTCCCCGATATCCATAGCTGCCCGCGTAATTACTCCATTGCGCGTACGATGCAAATTGCCTACCCGCGGAATAGACTCCAAACCATTTTCTTCATTAAATTCAATAATAGAAGCCATGGTTTCTACACACTTCACTGGATACTTACCCACGGAAGTTTCCCCAGAAAGCATTACCGCATCTGCGCCGTCCAAAATCGCATTAGCACAATCCGATGTTTCAGCACGAGTAGGAGTAGGAGAATTAATCATCGACTCTAACACTTGAGTAGCCACAATTACTGGCTTAGCATGACGGCGAGCAATCATAATAGCGCGCTTTTGCACCATTGGCACTTGCTCCAAAGGAAGCTCTACACCCAAATCACCGCGTGCCACCATAAAACCATCGAAAGCCTGCGCAATATCATCTAACACATCTACTGCTTGTGGCTTCTCAATCTTGGCGATTACCGGCACTCGCCGACCTACCATATCCATAATGGCGTGTACGTCTTTTACATCTTCTGCAGAACGCACAAACGACAATGCTACAATATCGCAACCAAACTCTAGACCCCACTCCAGATCGACCTTATCTTTCTCAGAAAGAGCAGGCACAGACACTGCCACTCCGGGAAGATTTACGCCTTTAGAATCAGATACTGGGCCACCTACTACACATTCCGTAGTAACAGTAGTGTCAGTTACAGAAACTACCCGCACCTGCACTTTTCCGTCGTCAATCAAAATAATATCGCCTGGGCTGCAATCCCCCGGTAAACCTTTATGCGTGGTAGATACGATATTTTTATCCCCTGGCACATCATCAATTGTGATTGAGAAAATATCACCAGGTTTGAGCTCAATCGGGCCACCAGCAAATTTACCTAACCTAATCTTAGGACCTTGCAAATCAACTAAAATAGCAACTGGAGTGTTCAACTCCGCTGCCGCTTCTCGCACCCACTTGATTCTTTCTTCATGCTCTGCATGAGAACCATGAGAAGCATTAATACGAGCCACATTCATGCCCGCTTTTACTAATTCCACAATCCGCTCTTTAGAAGCAACGGCAGGCCCTAAAGTACATACAATTTTAGCTCTCCGCATACTACTTATCCTATCTAACAAATGGTAAATAACGCTAACTTACGCACCACTTTTATTCAATCTTACAACTATTAATTTAAGATTCAGAGCCTGCAATATCTGACTTAGATTCATTGCGTTCTGGAGTTGGCGATAAAAATACCGTTTCCGCTTTAGCTTCATCTTCTCTGTTGCCAACCACTTCAGCCGTATCAACAGCATCTGCCACCTGAGCAGTTTCTTTAGTATCTACACTTTCTTTAACAGCAACGGCTTCGTCTAGGACAGCAACTTCCCCATAGAATTGCTGAAACTTCTGCTCCCCACCAGGTAAAAATATTTCCCGTTGCTCCGGATGTTCCGCTAAATAACGCGAATATCTTTGCAAAGCAAAACCAGCACCAAGGAAAATAAATAATGCCGCCCAAGAATTAGTGCGCAGTCCTAAAAACTCTAAAGAAGTATCTATCCGGATCATTTCAATCCAAAAGCGTCCAAAACTGTAAAGCAAAAGATAAACCAGCGCAACCTGCCCACCGCCCAGCTTCCACTTGCGTGCAATGCGCAGCAAAATCCAAAAAGCAGTTAAATTCCATAGGATCTCATATAAGAAAGTAGGGTGGAAAGTAGTGCCCACTACATAACCAGGAGCTAAATGTTCAGCATCAATTTCCAAAGCCCAAGGCAAATCAGCAGGTAAGCCATATAATTCTTGATTAAAATAATTACCTAACCGTCCAATAGCTTGCGCGATAAGTAAACCAGGGGCTATAGCATCAGCCATAGGACCAAAACGTAAACCACGCCGACGCAAAGCTAAGAAAATACCTAAAGCACCCCCAGAAATAGCACCCAGAATCCCAATGCCACCTTCCCAAATCTTAAAAATCTGCATTGGATTAGCATCTGCACCAAAATAAATATGGGCAGTAGTAAGCACATGATAGATACGCGCTCCCACAATCCCAAATAACACTGCCCAAACTAACACATCAAAAACCACTTCTTTGTGTCCACCCATTTTCTGATAACGACGATCAGCAATATAAGCAGCCACAAAAATGCCAATGATAATTAATAACGCATATGCACGAATCGGCAAAAACCCGATATACCATATGTTTTGTGAAGGTGAAGGAATGGAAGTAAGCAACATAATTCCCCTAGTTTCTCTGTTCTTTACCTTACTTTACCAGTAACTATCTAACTAACTGTAAAGCACGTGCTTTTCTAAAAATCTATAGGCTCTGCGCATTAGAACTTTAAGAAGCAATCCGCAAAATATCAATTATCATCACTAAATCTTGCCCTTGAGCTTGTGCTCCTGGAATAGCAATCATTAACTTTGTGCCCTCAGTTTTATCTAAAACTGTTTGTTGCAATCCCGCAAACACTTCTGAAATCACAATTTTTGCTGGACGAGTATTTTCCCAAGTATTTTCTAATACCACACCTTTGGTATCGGCAATTAAATAATTGGCGTAAATAGTGTCTTCCAAAGTAACCAGTTTTCCACTCCCCGTAGTCATTTCCCAATGGGTTAGCGTATCTAACGGGGTAACATCTTGGGAGAGCACTGGTACCTGCTCCTGATTAAAACTAAAAGACGGGAAACCGTTTTGAGTAAGCGGAGTTTGGCTAGTAGCAGTAATTGTAGTGGGCAATATATCTACCACTGTAATTTCTGTATTTCCTTTCGCGTCAGGAATATTCACTACCGCAATACGCGAACCTTGCTTTACCCCATTTAAAGCATCATGTAGTTGCCCAGGCGGAATATCTTGTAAATTTCCCCCAAAAATTACTTCATTACTCGTTACTAGCCCTGTAGCAGGATGATAGCGGAAAGCCTCTCCCTTATAGAGCAACTGGGTGTTTTCCGTAATTTTTTCTCCCTTGCCAGCTATAAGTTCCTTTACTTGCACATCACTAGCTTTTACCCCACCTGATACCGTCAAAGCTAAAGGTGCCCCAAAGTCACCAGCTACCGCGAAATTAAACGGGCCGTAATCTACGTTTTTGCACGCTTGCCCCCAAATACTCAAACCCAACGATAAAGCAAATACCAATAAACAAAAAAGCAAAGCTAGACTCAAAGAAATTCGCGGCATTAAAAGTTTCTTAGGCACTTGATTCATCAACTTTCCAACTCCCACATTAAGGCTTCCACCTTTTCATCTACCACCGCAAATGGATCTTTTAAGTTCACGCTTTGTATGCCTGTTCCCGTAAATAAGCCTACACTAGCCCAGTCCACTTCATAATCCCGTCTAGCATCTAAAGCTGCCGCAATAAAATCTCCCCGCACTTTAGCGCGCGTAGTTTGCGGAGGTAAAGTGGTAGCAGAAGCTATCTGTGTTGGAGTAACTAAAGTACGCAAACCACCTTGCTGTTCTAAACTGGTACGCAAACCAGCATTAGTAATATCATGCCAAGCTAAATCAAGCCGTGCCATACGCACATCTGCTAAAGAAACTCCTAATTTTTCTTGATAATGCTGTAATAATTTTAATTTCGCCACCCAGTCGATCTCACACTCAATACTACTGGTATCTCCCGCGCGTAAAGCAAGCAAAGCCTTTTCCCACAATTGGAATACGTAGGTTTGCAACGGATCTAACTCATCTAACCAAGCTTGAGTTTGATAAAAACTCAAAACCTGCTCAAACACGTACTCTTGCAGGTCTAATGCAGTAATAGTGCTTCCGTCTACACACTCTAAAACTGCTTTACCACTTAAATCTAAAGAAGTTTGCCGGATAGCCCGCATCGGTTCTAGCAGCTGATATTTTTTAAGCCTTTTCCCGCTTTCGATATAATCCAAAACAGCTCGGGTCATGCCAATCTTCAAAGCCGTAGTAGCATCACAAATATTAGAATCTCCCACGATCACGTGCATTCGCCTATATAGCTCCATATCACCATGCGGTTCATCGCGCGTATTTATCATAGGACGGGCATTAGTAGAAGCAGTGGACACTGCCTCATACATTTGACTAGCACGTTGAGAAAGCTCAAAATGTGCTTTCCCATCTTGACGGCACAAATATCCTGCTCCCACCAAAATTTGGCGCGTCACCAAAAACGGAATCATTTCCTCCAAGCGCGTAGCATAATCACGTCTTCTACGCACTAAATAATTTTCATGACTCCCATATGAATTGCCTTGTGCATCATGATTATTTTTAAATAGATGAATCTTGCCTGCCACTTCTTGTGCTGCTAAAGCATGATTAGCAGTAGCGGCCATTTGAGCATACAACACATCACCGGCACGATCATTAGCCAGTAATTCGCCTAAAGTAGAACACTCCGCAGTAGCATATTCAGGGTGAGCACCAATATCTAGATATAGCCGCGCTCCATTAGTGAGAAAAGAGTTAGTAGAACCACTGCGCGCACTCAACGGGGCAAACAAAAGCGCTGCTGCTTCTTCTGCCCCCATTAAGGAACTCTCCCCTGTTAAAGCAGCACACGTAATCCCGTATTCTGTTTCAATCCCAAAAACTCGTGCTAACACTTAAGCTCACTGCCCGCCTTTTTGTACAAAACCTTGCACAAATGCGCTCGCGTTTGTTTCTAATAATTCTTCGATATTATCCAGCAAGGCATCTACATTAAAATCATTAACTGCTTTTACTTCTGGTAGTTGAAATGTAAAATCGCTTTCGGTTTCGGTTTCTTTTTTACCACCAGTTTGCGGAAAAATTTGCTCCTGCATTACTCACTTATCTCCCATCCAAAAACCTTATCTATCACCATCATAGCTTGCTGCCCCTAAAACATACCCACATGGGTCAAAACCACTAATTCTATTCCTAAGCTACCCCGGCACATTCTATTGACTCAGCGCCCTATTTAACTAATGTTTAGTAGTTAAATCCTGATACTTTTCCAAAAATTGCGCCAAATCGCTACTGCTTTCTAGCATATCCGCTAAAGTATCCTGTTCGGCTTTAGTCGGATCTGGCAGATCCAGATATTGCCAAGTAGCATCCCTACCTGCGGCTACCGTAATACCTCGCCAGCTAGTAGCCACTACTTGTGCCGCAAACTTTTGCATCAAACCTCCCCGCAAATAAGCTCGCGTAGTAGTAGGCGCGTTTAACACTGCTGCTTGGGCTTGTGCATCTGAAACTAACTGCGTCACCTGCCCTAACTGCACTAGCTTTTGCACGATAGAATACTGTGGGCGCAAATCATGCCACTGCAAATCTAAGGCACGCAACGCATCACTATCCCAACTAGCTCTACCACCTTTTAAATTGCCAACACGTTTCTGCAAACCTTGCATCATCAAATACTTAGCTACCCATTCCACTTTCGTGGCAACCTTAGTAATATCAGTAGCTAAATCATCAATAGTTGCGCGCCACAGCTGCATAAACTGCCAAATATCAGCATCATGCACACCAGCTTTTTCTAAAGCCTGAGCCACCACAGCATGATAAACCTCTTGTATATTTAGAGCCGTCATTGTAGTATCGTCATGCATTTCTACTGCTACTTGTAAAGTAGGATCGTGGGAAATTTCCCAAGTAGCCGGCACTGGCTCATAAAGCATTAAACTTTCCAGCTCTAAAGGAATTTCTGGTTGCTCTAAAAGCCACAGCACCAAATTAGTAGTGCCAATTTTCAACAAATTAGACACATCAAACTGGTTTGCATCTCCCCCAATCACGTGTAAACGACGAAAATTCTGTGCTACAGCGTGTGGTTCGTCCCGTGTATTTATGATAGGACGGTTAAAAGTAGTTTCTAAACCTACTTCGTTTTCCACGTAATCAGCGCGTTGCGAAATCTGAAAACCGCTCTGCTGGGATTTTTGCCCTAAACCTACCCGACCTGCTCCGCACAACACCTGTCGGCTTACAAAAAACGGCGTCAAATAACGCACAATATCAGTAAAATCTACTTTTCTAGACACTAAATAATTTTCGTGCGTACCATAAGCTGCACCTTTGCCGTCCACGTTATTCTTATACAGCACGTAATTTTTGCCCGTATTTTGTAAAAGCTGCATGGCTTGTCTAGCAATTAATTCTCCTGCCCGATCCCACACAATAGCTTCATAAGGATTAGCTACTTCCGGCGCAGAATACTCAGGGTGGGCATGATCCACATAAAATCTCCCCCCGTTCAATAATACGGTATTTAAGCGCTGAGAATTATACGCATAACTAGGCGCTTGAGCTGGTAAAGCATGTAGTGTAGGCAAAGTGTCAAATAAAACTGCTTCAGACTGGGAGAACGCTAGAGCATCAGTTAGCTGCGAAGCGTGCGCCCCTTGGCGAGCTAAACGATACCCCCGCGCATCATTTAAGGGGTCTTCACTCCGATAATCCCACCAAATAGTTTTATTACTAGGCACCCCATCTCCATGCTTCCGATAAATCTGCACAATTTCCTCACATAATTGCGCAGGGTCAGCCTGCATATTATCTGCATCAATAATGCCAAACTCGGTTTCTAGCCCAATAACTCGCTGCCATACCATCTAAACATTTTCACTTTCCGCGTCAAATAACCAAGTCGCATTTTTAATTTCACGATGACGACCTTTGCCGTTAATACGCGCCCATTCTTTAACATTATGCACTTGACTCAAATCTTCATTTTGCGCCAATTCTAAACGCATAGCAGCCAGTAAATGCTCCATGCTAATTCCTTTGATGCCAGTGGCTAAGTAATCTTTAATAGCGAGTTTTTTCGCTCTATCTACCATACCCGCCAGCAAAGCTCCCGATATTAAGTCGCATACATATAAAAATTCTTGCGTTCCATCTACATATTCCAATAAAGCAAACTGATTAGCAGGCGTTTTAGCAAATAATGTAGACACTAACTGAGCAGCCATTGCCTCTACTGCTTTCGTAGCAGTACCATATTGCGCTAACTCTTGTGAATGGATCGGTAGATCTGCGCATAGATACTTTAAAAGAATCTCTTTTGCACCATGGGCGTCTGGACGCGAAATAGCAATTTTTACATCCAACCGTCCAGGACGCACAATAGCAGGGTCTATCATATCTTCTCTATTGGACGCCCCGATCACGATCACATTCTCTAAGGCTTCTACCCCATCAATTTCTGCCAATAACTGTGGCACTACTGTGGTTTCCACATCTGAGGAAATCCCTGAACCGCGAGTGCGAAATAGTGCTTCCATTTCGTCAAAGAAAATCACTACTGGCATACCTTTACTTGCCCGATCGCGAGCTCTGGCAAAAATTTCCCGAATCTGTCGTTCGGTTTCTCCCACATACTTATCTAGTAATTGCGGGCCTTTGATATTTAAGAAATATGTGCCCACATTGTCAGAGTTAATACTTAAATCTTGAGCTGTTTTTTGCCGCATTTTTTCCGTTAAAGAAGTAGCAATAGCTTTGGCAATCAGGGTTTTACCACAACCAGGAGGGCCATAAAGCAACAGCCCTTTGGGAGCTTTTAAGGCATGTTGCGCATATAATTCTGGTTGTAAAAACGGCAATTCAATTGCATCTTTAATTTCTTCGATTTGCGCACCTAGCCCCCCAATATCAGCAAAACTCACTTGCGGTGTTTCCACCAGCATTAAATGTTGCACATCAGGACGGTCAATAATTTCATAAGCAAAACCAGCGCGTAAATCAGCTAATAATAAATCCCCTACTTTTACTTCTTGTTCCCGTAAACGCCCCGCTAAACGCAATACACGGGTATCATCACCACTTAGCTTTACCAGCACGCGGTCTGCTCCTAAAAGCGTTTGCATTACCACTAATTCACCTACGCGCTCATAAGCTCCCACGCCTATCACCACTTGGTGCTCATTAAGTAATAGCTCTTGTCCTGGTTTTAATGTGCCTAACTCTATTAACGGGTCTACTTTTAGCGACATTTTGCGCCCAGACACATTTGCTACTACCGTCCGTTTCACATGATTTGCAGACAAGAAAATAGCAAAGCTACCAGGAGGAGTAGATAAAATTTCTAGCTGTTCAGAAAGTTCTTTAATAGTTTTTTGCGCTTCTTGTAGCCCCAGCGCCAGCCGGCCATTTTTTTCTTCTAAAGACGCCACTAGTTCCTGCAAAGCCCAAGTTTGTGCACTTAACTCTTGCTTATCAGTCATCTTCTATTACCTCCCCGTTTTAGCAAGCCCGCCCTTTATTACTAGACGACTTCGATTTCATCTCAACTGTTTTAAGTGCCCTAACACATGGCTCTGATATACAAATCAACCAGTATCAAGCAAACTCAGCTATACCAGTAAGATATACCCGTCTTTAGCAAGTAACTTTTTACGCTATCTACTTAACTATCTGCTAAATCCAGCTGTTCGTCCGGCTTCACACTACCTACTAAGCCCTCACGTTCTCTCCGACGTTGCAAATACCGCTCTTGATTGCGAGCCTTAGCTTCCAGTTCCAGCTGTAAATTCATCTGCTCTTGCCGCGCATTAGCCTGTGTAGTACCAGTGTTTTCCACATCTGCTCTACGTGCCACATCTCTGCGTACCTTACGCAACTTTTTCTCAGAAATAGGACGTTCAGCTAATTCGGAATCCTCCCACGCCAAAGGCTGACTATGCGCAGCCGGCGCAGGACGCTTTTTCATCTCTAAAGGCTGTGAGCCAGGAGCTAGACGCCGAGCTACCACCAAGAATCCAGTATGTGCCACCATACGATGATCTGGACGTACTGCTAAACCGTCTAAATGCCAAGTGCGCAATAAAGTTTCATTAGCTTCCGGTTCAGTAAACAATTCCGAGTCGCGTAACTCCTCTACAAAACGCGACATCTGGGTGGTGGTGGCTACATACGCAATAATTACTCCACCTGGAGTTAAAGCTTGCGCGGCAGGAAAAATATTTTCCCAAGGCGCCAACATATCCAGCACCACTCTATCAATCGACCCAGCTGGTAAAGCCATGAGAACCTCGGCTAAATCCCCTAAACGCACATCCCAAGGGGGCATATCTTTACCGTACCAAGACTCCACATTAGCTACTGCAATCTCAGCAAACTCAGCTCGCCGTTCCACCGATGTTAAATGACCGTGCGGACCAATTGCGGCTAATAACGATAAGGCTAACGCCCCTGAACCTAAACCAGCTTCTACCACCTTTGCGCCTGGAAAAATATCAGCTTGGTGAATGATTTGTCCAGCATCTTTCGGATAAACTACCGTCGCCCCACGTGGCATGGAAAGCACATAATCAGTTACCAATGGACGTAAAGCTAATAAATAATGCCCATCGGCAGTTTCCAACACTGTGCCCTCTGGTTTACCAATCAACTCGCTATGGCGAAAACTACCTTTTTGCGATTGGAAAAAACCTTCTTGCGAAAGCATGACCGTATATTTACGGCCTTTCTTATCGGTTAATTGCACACGCTCACCAGCTCGGAAAGGTCCGCGACGTCGTTCTGCCCCTAATGGGTGTGGATAATCATTGTTCACAATCCACATTCTACGTTGTTCTTCCCCAATATTTCTTAAACAACCGTTAGGCTAGGACTATGACCACAATAAATTCTGCTATCTCTCCTTCTCGGGCGAAAGACTTTCAACAATGTCCCTTAAAGTTTCGCTATCGCGTAATAGATAAACTGCCAGAACAAAAATCATTAGCAATGCTACGCGGCACTTTAGTACATTCTGTTTTAGAGTATCTATTTTTAGTAAAACCAACACAACGCACTATAAGCGCAGCTCAAGATTTACTACTTCCGCGTTGGGAAGCACTTCTCAGCGAAAGCCCAGAAATTTTAGAAAGTTTCACCGATGCAGAAACAGTAACCGAATTTTTAGCTAGTGCCCGTCCTTTATTAGAAAGCTACTTTCGGCTAGAGAATCCACAATTTATTGCCCCACAATCCCGTGAGCAGTATGTGAATGCTGTCCTTCCCACCGGCATTGCCGTGCGCGGAATCGTGGATAGAATAGACGCAGCGCCAAACGGAGATTTACGAGTAGTAGATTATAAAACTGGCAAAGCTCCTCACCCTAACTATATGCAAGAAGCCGTATTCCAAATGATTTTCTACGCTACCGTTCTTTACTATGAGCGCGGTATCCTTCCTAAACGCACCCAGTTAGTGTACTTAGGCGATGAAAAAGTGCTCACCTACGACCCTACTGCGAAAGATGTAACTAACCTTACTCAGCAAATCACCCAAATATGGAGCGAAATTAAAGCCAGAATTATGGCCAAACATTTTGAAGCAAAAAAATCCAAACTGTGCAATTGGTGTGATTTCCAAAAATTTTGCCCAGAATTTGCCGGTATTAGCCCCGAGATAAATGAAGCCGGACTCACCCAACTACTCACAGTAGAACAGGCAACCACCCCGCGCTAGTTATCTTTGAGTAATTACTTGTTTATAGTTTTACAAGTTAAGCCACTGTTTGACGCTGTTGCATCAGCTCAGACAAATACTGTGGCGTTACCATAGTCAAAGACTCTAATAAATGTGTACCAGGGATATTAGGCAATTCTACTTGGAACGGAATACCTACCGTGATTGCTCCGGAACGAGCTCCCGAAGTAAAGCCAGGAATAGAATCTTCAAACACGATACAGTTTTTAATATCTACTCCTAACCGGTAGGCAGCCAACTGATATGGCATAGGGTGTGGTTTAGCATAAGGAGATGTGTCTCCCGTAATTACCACTTCTAAACTACCAGCTGGAGCTTGTCGTAAAGCTTGTTTTGCAAAACTGGAATATGAAGAAGTCACTAAAGCACTTGGTATCCCCCATTGGAGCAAGTTTTCTAATAATTCATATGCTCCGGGACGCCAAGGCATACCTTCCCGTAACGCAATCGCTTCCACAGTGCTAGTTAATTCCTGCGCTAATTCAGTGGCGCTAGCCGGAATGTTGAACTGGGAACGTACAGTTTCAGCAGTTTGCATTAAAGAACAACCAATAAAACCTTTCGACACCTCAGGGGTAATCTCCGCTCCATAACGAGCTAAAACTTCCACTTCTGCCCGATACCAGATTTTTTCCGTATCGGTTAAAGTGCCGTCCATATCAAAAAGTATGGCTTCTGGTTTATGCATTACCTGCTTCTCTTTTCTATATTGATTGCTCCCCTGACCCCTTAAAAGTAAGTGCAAGTTTTGCAAATACTAAAAGGCGTACTCCTTAACATGGGCACAACTGGAAAAGTTTAAGCCCATGCAAAGGAACATACTAGCAGCAGAAGCACAAAAATTCTTAACTTATCCACAGTTTATAAATTTAGGGCGCACTTTCATTAATTAGTAGGCACTAAGTAAACCAAAACCTAGCAAAGCCACTAAAACTCCAGCCAGCACTAAACGATAAACCACAAACACCGTGTAAGTCTTAGTTTGTACCAGCTTTAGGAACCACACAATCACTGCATAGCCCACCACAAACGCCGTAACCGTGGCTACCAATAATGGCAACGCACCTACTTGTGTATCTGCACTACTATCAGATAAAAGCCGGTAAAAACCAGAACCCATAATGGCTGGAATAGCTAGTAAAAACGAGATACGAGCCGCAGTTTCACGAGTATAGCCCAACATTAAACCAGCCGTAATAGTGCCTCCAGAACGAGAAACACCTGGTACTAAAGCCATCGCTTGTGCAAAACCAAGCAAGATACCATCTTTAATCGTCATGCTTGCTAGTTCTTTACGACGGCTAGAGAACTTATCCGCCAAAGCTAAGAAGATAGCAAACACTGCCAGCAAAACTGCCGTAATATACAGGTTACGAAACACAGTATCAATGTAATCTTCCAGCAATAGTCCTAGCACCACAATCGGCAAAGTCCCAAAAATCACAATCCACCCTAGACGCACATCAGGGTTGGTAGTTGCAAGACGCTTATCAGCGGGCACAAACGGCAAAGCCTTAAACCAACTACTAATGATTCGCTTAATATCTTGCCAAAAGTAAATAATTACCGCTGTTTCTGTGCCGATTTGGGTAACAGCAGTAAAAGTAACTCCTGGATCACCTAAGCCTGGGAATAAGCCACCCACAATCCGTAAATGGGCAGAAGATGAAATAGGCAGGAACTCAGTTAGCCCTTGCACAATACCTAAAAAAAGCGCTTCTAAAATACTCACCCTTATAGCCTAGCTATAAATTCTGAAAAATTTAGGTTAGGCTCATTGATGTGAAGCAAATTAATCTCGGAAATTCTGGTTTACAGGTAGGGTCACTCGGTATCGGCACGCTCACTTGGGGGCGCGATACAGAAAAAGAGGACGCTATAAAAATTTTAACTAATCTGCTAGATGCAGGAGGAAACTTTGTAGACCTCTCTCCTATTTACGGAGAAGGAAAAGCCACTGCTAGCCTAGGCACTCTGCTCAATGCACAATTTTCACGGGACGAGTTAGTGTTATGCGCCCATGTGGGATACCAATTTACTCCAGCTGGAGTAGTAGCTAATCTAGGACGGGGAAGTATTCGGGCTAGTGTAACTAAAACTATGCACGAGTTAAATACTGATTATCTAGATTTGCTACTACTTGACGCACCAGATGCTCTAACCTCCCTACCGGAAACCTTAGACACCTTAGCTAATTTAGTACAACGTGGATACGTGAACTATCTGGGTCTGAATCGTTTCCCAGCTTGGCTGGCAGCTATCATCACCCAATACTGTCAAGACCATAATTTACCGTTAATTAACACACTAGCTACAGAATACTCTTTACTGCATCGCAAAGCAGAGCAATCTAGTTTTGCCTTAGCTAACCATGCTAATTTAGGAATTATTGCGTTTTCCCCACTGGCTGGCGGAGTTTTAACTGGCAAATACCGCAATACTATCCCTCCTACTTCTAGGGCTGCTACTAAACACTTATCTCCCCTCGTAGCCCCCTATTTAGAATCCCGCGCTCGACAAGTAACTGAAGCAGTAATTAAAGCTGCAGACGGCTTAGGACGTACCCCCACTGATGTATCTTTAGCTTGGACTTTTGCCCAAACTCCGGTGCAAGTAGCTGTTTGCGGCCCGCGCACCGGCAATCAGGCAGACCAACTATTCAGCTTGGATATTTCGCCACTCCCTCCACAAGTGACTGAAGTGTTAAGCGAAGTATCAGCTTTATAAAACACAATTCTCAAAATATAGGCAAAATTTAAGCGAAGTAGCTATTTCCTTAGCTGCTTCGCCTAAATTTTATACCTCGAAATAACGGCTAACCCCCTATCTAAAATTAGGATTTTATTTATAGTTAGCCTTTATTACTACTCAGCACTATCAGCAAAAAATTCTGCTACCTCTGGGTCGTCCTCAAAATCTTGATCGTTATAATCTTGATCGTATTCATCTGCAAAATATTGAGAATATGCTTCTTCATTATCATCTAGCTCATATTCATCATCAGCTATTTCATAGGCAGAGTCTGCATATACAGGATAGAAATCTAGTTCGTCTTCATCCTCATCTTCGCCGTCCTCATCATCCACATCAGCATAATAATCATCAAGATAAAGTTCAGGACTGGCTGACTGCACAAAATCACTATCCGACTCTAAATCCTCTAAATACTCTTCTTCTACGAAAGTATCAAAAGGTGCTTCCACCCCATATTGAGTGTAGATAGCGTCATCATAAATCGTGTAGGCATCAGCAAGCTGCTCTGCAGCCTGAATTACCGCGGGCGCATCTGGGTCTTGATACTCTAAAACCGCATTATGAAATGCCTCAAGAGCCCGACTCAACTGATTAAATGCATTTAGAGTTTCGTTAGCCATATATAGAGATTAACGCAGATTTTTACTGTATCCAAGAGCACACGACAATTAAGGTAAACCTATCAGAAATGCATCTCTTTACACTTGGCAAAAACAGAGCGAAACAGAAGCTAAAACACTATTTCTAAATAGCAGATCTCTTAAAAAATTGGAGTATCGTCCATTCCCGCCCAGCGTTGCACAAAATCAGCCAAAACTTGCGTACCAAAATGCAAAGCAGACACTGGAATACGCTCGTTTTTAGCATGAAACATTTCCGAAAAATTAAAATCTGCAGGTAGCTGCACCGGTGCAAAACCATACCCGGCGATTCCAATTTTGCCAAAAGCCTTATTATCTGTACCTGCCGAAAGCATATATGGCAAAACCACTGCCTCGGGATCTGCACACAGTAAAGCAGATTTCATCGCTTCCACAAATTCGCCTTGGAAAGGGTGCTCAATCCCGTCATCATGATGAATAATCTCCAATTGCACTTCCCCGGCTAATTGAGTTAAACGTTGCTGTACTTGCTTTTCTGTTCCCGGGATTGGACGCACATCTAAACCGCCTTGTGCAGTTTGCGGAATTACATTTACTTTATATCCACCCTGTAGTTGGGTGGGGTTAGCTCCCGTACGAACAGTTGCTTCCACAAATGGACGGGCAGCTCCTAGAGCCGTCAAAAGATTATCTATGGTGTCTGGATCTTCTTCCACAAAAGGCAAACCGGTTAAATCAGCCACGCCTTGTAATAGTTCCCGCACAGCAGGTGTCAAAATAGTTGGCCAAGACTCTTTTCCAATAGCAGTTAAAACACTAGCCAGCTTAGTTATCGCATTATCTTCATTTACTTGCGATCCATGTCCCGCTTTCCCATTAGCTAATAACTTATACCAAGTAAGTCCTTTTTCGGCAGTTTGCAACAAATAGACTCGTTTCCCATGCACATAGGTGTTGTATCCCCCGACTTCAGAAACAGCGTGCGTCACTCCCGCAAATAAATCTGGACGATTTTGCACCAACCATTGTGCCCCTATTTTGCCCCCAGCTTCTTCATCCGCCAGCATGGCAATCACAATATCGCGTTGCGGTTGCCAATTTTTTCGCGCTATTTCTTGAGCTAAAGTAAGGATCATCGCATCCATGTTTTTCATGTCTACTGCACCACGACCCCACAACACGCCGTCAATAATATGTCCCCCAAAGGGGTCTACATCCCAGTCTTGCGCAATAGCAGGAACTACATCTAAATGCCCGTGTAACAGCAACCCGCCTAATTTTGGATTACTACCAGGTATGCGCAAAATAACGGATGGTCTGCCTTTAACTGGTTCTATCCACTGAGGTTTATATCCCACTTCCGTCATCAAATCCATTACGTATTGGGCAGCTTGCGTTTCCACCTCTTGCTCAATGATCCCATAATTAGAAGTATCGAAACGTATAAGTTGCTGTGCTATTTCCACTACTTGCGAACCTTGATAACTCATGTGTTCTATCCTAGCTGACATAACGCAAAAAACTACCCCACTTTAAATAGACAATTATTACTAAGCTTTTTAATATACTAATGTTTAATACACTATAAAACTGCCTAAAATGATTGAGCACAACATTGAAACCTCCGCAAGGATTTTCTTCCACCCGCTACTGGTTAATGCTAGCTTTAATAGCTATTTTAATGAGCACTCTCTTTTTAGGGCTGGGCAAAAACTTTTTTACTGATTCTAGACTCGCCCCTACTTCACAAACTACGCAAAAAGTTACACAGAATAAAACTTCCCCCACTCCTAGTGTTGCCCCAGAAGTACCGCCACGCACGCTCACTCGTTCTGATTTAGCACAGATAAATTCACTTTCTACACTTGATATAGATGATCCAGCTAGTATTACCGTAGTGGTAAATAAACGTCGTCCTTTGCAAGAACTTTACTATGAGCCAAGCGATTTGGTAAGCCCCACTATTCCTAATGTGACTGGGCAACTTTTACGCGCAGAAGCTAATGATGCAATGACCCGTATGTACCATGATTTAAAAGCCGCTACCGGTTACGGCTTCGCACTTTGCTCAGGATATCGCAGTTACTGGCATCAAAATAGCACTTATCAGCATTGGCTTAATACACTAGGAGCATCTACTGCCGAGCATTTCAGCGCTCGTCCCGGATATAGCGAACATCAAACAGGTTTAGCAATCGACATTGTAGCAGAAGGAGAAGGCTGCCGATATGACGACCATCTTTATGTGACTGTAGCAGGACAATGGATGAATGAAAACGCTCATAATTATGGATATATTTTACGTTACGTCCCAGGCTTACAAGAAATTACCGGATTTTCTAATGAATGGTGGCATTGGCGGTATGTGGGTGTAGAAGTAGCTACTGATATGCGAGAAAAAGGAATTGCTACTTTAGAAGAATACTTTGGGTTAGAACCTGCCCCTGATTATCTTCCTTAAATTATCCCTTAACCAGCTATACTCACTGCTTAGATAAGCATAGAAGCTATAGAAATAATAAAGAAAAACCTCTTAACTAAAATTAGTTAAGAGGTTTGCTGTGCGCGGAGGGGGACTTGAACCCCCACCCACTAATACGTGGACTAGCACCTCAAGCTAGCGCGTCTGCCTATTCCGCCACCCGCGCAAGTTTTGCAACGCTATTTAATTTACCACTGTTTAGACATGGTTAGCCAATCAGCGTCTATACCCATAATGTGATTTGAGCTAAAGGTCTTGCTAAAATGATTACTGAGTGTGCTTGTATTACATTCGCTTATTTTCTGCTCCAGATACTTAAAGGACACCTCATGAACTCTCACTCATGCCCTAGGACTACTAGTTCAGAAAATGCTCCTGCCATGCCTGACCATCTTGAAAATAGCAACCCTCATCAGCCGGAAAGCCTAGTGCGAGTATTTCATGAAACTTACGGACTGCCTATCGTAGGGGACGCTCCCAATGTGGCACGCGACCGCATACATATGCGCATGAGCCTAATTGGAGAAGAATTTGCAGAATTAATGGGAGCAGTGTACGGACAAAAAGCACGTGAAACCATTGAAGAAGCATTCCAAGCAGCTGTGGCACAAGATACCCATACTCGCGATACGGTAGAAACCGCAGATGCACTAGGTGATTTAATTTACGTGATTTATGGTATGGCTTTAGAAACCGGTATTCCACTAGCTGACGTATTAGCAGAAATTCAAGCCTCAAATTTATCGAAGCTAGACGAAAATGGTAAACCGATTTATCGCTCAGACGGCAAAGTATTAAAAGGGCAAAACTATTTCCCACCCAACATTGCTCGCGTGCTGGGCCTAGAAACTTTATAAAGAAATAGCCTAACTTTCAGTAGATAATCAGTATCCGGTGGTATTCGTAGAGCCAGGGTTTGGTTCATCTTCTAATGCAGCATCTTCTATATGGTCACTAATGCTCACTGCTAGAATATCTGCAGAAAGACGGTCGATACGCTGTTGTAATACTTCATATTCCGCTTTACGCAATTTAGGACTCATTGCTTCTAAAAGAGGCACGGAACGCTCTAAAGATGCTAATTCATTACGCCATGCTCTAGCTTGTTGCGCTAACTCTGGAGTTTGCGACACTGCATATAAATGCGTGACTTGCTGGCGTAAAATCTCAATCCTTTTCCCTAAATCTGACTCTAAATTAGCATTCTTGGTACGTAACCCTGCTCCTTGCGCTTTTAATTTAACTTGATTTAACACGTGCGGATTTCGTTCTAAAGCCGTTTTTACTTCAGGGCCATATTTACGGGCAACTTTCATCAATACTGGCCCAGCCACCGTGGCTACTTTAATTAAACTGCGCAACTTGCCCATCGTTACTCCTGAAAAAGTTTCAAGCTTACTAACTATAAAAATCTTAACCTACCTGCCCAAAGTTAGCCAGATCTTAAAATGCAACTTCCCAAAAAGTACTCCCCCAACCCAAATTTTCCGTATTTTCTTCTTAATATCTTTAAGTTATCTACATATTTTACTGAGCAATTAGTCTGCAATCTTTAACTATTTTTATCCTTAAATATGCATTAATCTGTTATAGATTACCGCTTTCCTGTAGGCGAAAGTTATTATGTTTTAGGAAAAGTTACTACTTAAAAAGACTAAATGGTTTTAAGGATATAGGCTATATGATTCACATAGTTTTTCATGAACCAAAAATTGCAGGAAATACTGGAGCAGCTATACGTCTAGCTGCGTGTACGGGAGCTACTTTACATTTAGTAGAACCCTTAGGTTTCAACTTTGCAGACGCTCACTTAAAACGTGCCGGACTAGACTACCACGATTTAGCTGACCTAGTAATTCATAAAAATTGGGAAGCAGCCAAAGCATATTTTGGGGATAATGCTCGAGTTTTTGCTTTTACCGGACGGACGGAAAATAACTTTGCCCACGAAAGCTATCAAGATGGGGATATTTTACTTTTCGGCACTGAACCTACTGGTTTACCCGATGAAATATTAGAAGATCCTTACATCACTAAGTGGGTGCGTATCCCTATGCTTCCTGCTCGTCGTTCCTTAAATCTTTCTAACGCAGCAGCTATTGCCGTATACGAAGTGTGGCGGCAACTAGATTTTAACGGCGGCTGCTAAATACGCTTTTTAGTTTAGCTTTTCCTGCATTCTGTTAAAGCAGATATTTATAGACTATATTTCCTACTTTGGTTTCCCCACGCCCCTGCAATGCTAACAACTGCTTGTAAAGCAATATAAGCATTATTTATAGAGGTGGGGTAAACCCGGCAGACATTAAACTGGGTTTACCCCACTATAAAATTATGTCTAGAGAAGTAAGTCCTGCTGAACAGCTTTTAGCTAAATGTTTAGCACACACTATCAAGCGTCGCCGCTTGCAGTTAGGGCTTACCCAAGAACACGTGGCTTATACAGCAGGTATAGATCGAAACCACTATCAAAATATCGAAGCCGGTATTTCTGATAGAAAAACCAGATATCCACTAAACCCACAACTATTAACTCTAGTAAAAATAGCAAACGTACTAGAAATAGAAGTTACCGAACTATTAAGCGATCCGCTAGCCCTCTATCAACACGCTAGCCACAAATTAACCGAAGATACTACTGCAACTCCCAAGCCACTAAAGCGCCCGCCGCAGCCACGTTAAGAGAATCGACTCCAGCCTGCATGGGAATCATTACCCGATATTGAGTTTGAGCAATAGTACGCTTACTTAATCCGTCTCCTTCCGTACCCAACACAAAAGCAACTTTAGAATCAGCAGCGCGCACTGCTTCTAACGCACTAAATTCTCGTAAACCTAAAGCATCTGCTTCTAATGCTAAAGAAGCAGTAATCCAACCGTGTTCATGCAATATCTCTAAATCCTGCGGCCAGTTTTCTAAACGAGTCCACGGCACTTTAAACACATTCCCCATTGCTACTTTAATCGAACGGCGATACAAGGGGTCAGCACAAGAAGGAGTAATCAGCACTCCATCTACCCCTAAAGCAGCGGCGGAGCGAAAAATAGCTCCCACGTTTGTGTGATCTACTAAGTTTTCTAAAATAAAAATACGACGCATTGTGGGACGTAAAAACTCAGACAAAGTTGGTAAAAGTGGACGATTAAATGCCCCCATTGCCCCACGATGAATTCTATATCCCGTGATAGTCTGTATTAATTCTTCATCAACTACAAATACTACTGGATTGTTTTCTCTCTCCTCATAACCCGCTGCTAGTAACGCGCGAGTTAAAGTAGGCAAATGTTTTGCTGTCACTAAAAAAGAACGTGGAACATGACCGGCTGCCAAACTCCGCTCAATTACTTTCAATCCCTCAGCTAAATATAAGCCCCGTTCAGTTTCTAATTTTCTACGCAAAGCTACATCGGTTAAACCAGTAAAATCAACTAAACGCGGATCAGTTAAATCTGTGACAACAGGAGTTATCACGCCATGCTCCTTTACTAAATTTTATGTAAATACAATCCTACCGCCGCAAATAGCGACACCACTAACCAAAATAAACCAAAAATAAACCATATCCATTTTTGTGCGTTTAACGGTAATTCGTTAATGCCTGATTGGATAGCTAAACGATTGTGATACACCCAGTCGTGTTCTTTAAGCACACCATATAACCAAGCAATAAAACCGAACGCAGTTAATAACGGCACTAACTCATAGTGATTAGTCAGATAGTTTCTAATATCTGCAAAAATTTCGTCCATAACGCCCTCTGTTTACAAATAAAGTTTTCTTATAGACTACCTCTGCTGTGCCAGCTTACCAGTCTTGTAATATCTACAGATTTATCCTATTAACAAAAACCCAGCCCACAAATAAATGCACCTCGCGTTTAGTCTTAGTTTAATCTTCTTAAAATTAAGCGATTAAACAAATAAACTAAACGCGAGGCGTTCTCATAATGAGATAAACTGATAATCGCTTAATAGTCAGCGATCAATCTCTTAAAAGTTTCCTTAAAACGGCTGCTGCCCTAAAAGATCTTGTGGGTCTACTTCTTTACCAGTATTAACACCGGCATCTAACGCATCACTTTGGGCTTGATTCGCCACCCCTTTAGCTTGCGCTAACGCATCGTCAATATCTTCTAGAACGGTATCTGCTAAAGAACTAGCTAAGGTTTCTTCCTCATAAAAATCTACCGCTATTTTCTCCTCACTGGTATTACCTGAAAAACCTTTAGCCACTGCATCTAGTGCCGCCGTTAGTTCCGTAGGTACAATCCAAAGTTTAGAAGAAGAAGAATTAGCTATTAACGGTAAAGTCTTAATGTACTCATACGATAATAACTTTGGATCCGCATTACCACGGTGAATTGCATCAAACACCTGTAAAATTGCGCGACTTTCACCTTGGGCTTTAAGAATAGTGGACTGCGCTTGGCCTTCTGCCCGCAAAATTGCCGACTGTTTTTCACCCTCAGCTGTCAAAATAGCCGACTGTTTAACTCCTTCAGCCGTCAAAATTGCTGCACGTCGATCTCGTTCTGCTTTCATTTGCTGCTCCATAGCCGATTGCACAGTGGCTGGAGGATCAATAGCTTTTAGTTCTACACGCGAAACTCGAATACCCCAACGACCGGTAGCTTCGTCTAATACTCCGCGCAGTTGTCCATTGATTTGATCGCGCCCAGTAAGCGCTTGTTCCATATCCATCGCACCAATAATGTTACGCAAAGTAGTCACAGACAACTGCTCAATAGCCGACATAGGATTAGCAATCTCATAGGTGGCAGCTTCTGGCTGCGTCACCTGATAATAAATAACCGTATCAATAGACACCACGATATTATCAGAAGTAATCACAGGCTGTGGCGGGAAAGGAACTACTTGCTCACGCATATCAATACGCTGACGTACTGTATCAATAAATGGCACTAAAAAATGTAAACCAGGAGCAAGGGTCTTATGATATTTGCCGAGTCGCTCCACAATTACGGTGTAACCTTGATGTACCTGCAACACCGATTTAATAATAGTGATGACGGTCAAAATTACTAAGACCAGTAACAGTATCGTTACCAGACTACCAGCGCCTAATACAGATTCCATTTCTTCTCCTTAGATCAGTTGTTTTTAGCATTTCCACTCTAAAATACGTTTATCTATCAGCTAACGCTGTAAAACTATAAGATGCGCACCTTCTACTTGCGCTACTTCTATTTCAGCTTGGGCCGGTATCTCAATTCCCGCTAGCGTTTTCGCACTCCACACTTCACCAGCTACTTTTACCCTGCCGCCTAGTATATTTACTTCCGTAAGAGCTATACCGGTTTTACCTAGTAATCCAGAAATATTCGACACAATTTTATTGTCATTATTAATACGTCGTTTCACCCAAGGACGTACCAAGAACAAAGCAATCACAGACACAATAGCAAAAACTATTATCTGGGCCGTTAAAGAACCAGTAAACCAAGCTGTGGCAGTAGCAAAAAGTGCCCCGAAACCCAACATCATAAAGAAGAAATCCACCGTTATAGTTTCTAAAATCAGCAAGACTAACACTAAAATAGCCCAAATACTCCAAGCCATACTTTGCTCCTTTGCTCACATAATCCTTAACTCCATTTTAGCAAAAGGGCAAAACAAAATATTTACTACCGGAGTAGTAATAAAACGAAAAATAAACACTTTACGGCAAAGCAATAACGCAACTCTAAAATTTCACGCTTACCTTACTAGGCAAAACAAAACACATGAAATCGTGATGCTTAAATTAAAGCCCGCGCAGTAAAACGACCAGCCTGATTTTCAATTAGCACTGGGAAATCAAATAATGAAGTCACATATTGAGTATGGAATACTTCATCTAGCTTTCCTGAATGCACTACTTTTCCATCTTTTAGGAGCAAACCATGGGTAAATCCAAGAGGAATTTCTTCCACATGATGAGTCACTAACACCATCACCGGCGCATACGGATCAGCAGCTAACTGTGTTAAAGCCTGCATTAACTGCTCTCTGCCTCCTAAGTCTAATCCCGCTGCTGGCTCATCTAGAATTAACACCTCGGGATTAGGCATCAAAGCGCGCGCAATTCCCACTCTTTTCTTTTCTCCAGAAGAAAGTGAACCATATTTGCGTTGCGCTAAATCTTGCACACCTAGTAGATGAAGAAGATAATCAGCTCGTTTATCATCTTCTGGTTCATAGCTTTCTTTCCAAGTGGTAGTCATACCATAGGTGGCAGTGCGTACCACATCCAATACGGTATCGTGCGGAGAAAGTTTTGCATCTACTGCCGCAGAAGATAATCCCACGATGGCACGCAATTGAGATAAATCAGTAGCTCCCAGGGTTTCACCAATTACGGTGACCTGCCCATTACTAGGGTGTAAACGCGCTGAAATGAGTTGCACTAAAGTGGTTTTACCGGCACCGTTTGGACCAAATACCACCCAATGTTCACCGACATCTACCGACCAATTCACTGCCGATAAAATATCTTTACCACCACGTGTAACCGTGACATCTTGTAACTCAAACACTTCACCCATTTTTTCTCCCATACCCTAGAGTGTACCGGAAAAACACGCGAAACTTAGCTAATAAGGAAGCGTTTTACCGACAAGTTAGCCCAAAATACTACGATAAAACTCCATAGTTTTCACTGCAATCGAACTCCAAGAGAAATGCTCCTCCACTCGTTTACGTCCCGCATTTCCCATATTCTTTGCCCACTGCGGATCAGCACACACTCGATTTAATGCTTGAGCTAAATCTGCTTCAAAACGCTCTGGATCTAAAGGTGTGCCTGTACCGTCTTGCAGTTGCTCAATTGGCACTAATAAACCGGTTTCCTCGTGCACAATACAATCTGGGATACCGCCCGTAGCAGTTCCTACCACGGGAAGTCCTACTGCCATTGCTTCCAAGTTTACGATACCTAAAGGTTCATATATAGACGGAGTTACAAACACGGTAGAACAAGCCTCTAAAGCCACAATTTCTGCGTGTGGCAAATGCTCCTCAATCCACACAATTCCTGCTCGCTGGGCTTTTAATTGTTCCACTAACTCTCGAGTTTCTGCGGCTATTTCAGGCGTATCCGGTGCTCCTGCACAGAGAATTACCTGCACTTGCGGATCTACTTGCTGTAATGCCCGCAGTAATCCTGGCACTCCTTTTTGCCGCGTGATACGCCCTACGAAAATAATAGTAGGCTTATCAGGATCTAACCCATAACTACTAAAGTAAGCGCGGGCGGTTTCCCATTCCTGCTCAGTTGCCGGAGCTTTCCAATCATCTAAATCAATTCCGTTGTGAATTACCTGCACTTTTTCTGGAGCGATTTGCGGGTAGCAACGCAAAATATCTTCCCGCATAGCGTAAGAAACAGCAATAATTCCTGCCGCTGCTTCATAAGCAGTCTTTTCGATCCAGGAAGATACCTCATATCCTCCCCCTAGCTGCTCTCGCTTCCAAGGGCGCAAAGGTTCTAAAGAATGTGCCGAAATAACGTGCGGAATACCGTGCAACATACTAGCTAAATGCCCAGCAAAATTAGCATACCAAGTGTGGGAATGTACTAAATCTGCCCCCGCTACTTGGTCAGCAATAGCTAAATCTACTGCCATAGTGCGCAAAGCTGCATTTGCTGATTCCAGTTGGGTATTTTCAGCATAACCATGCACTTCAACCCCTGGAATTATTTGTTCTGCGCGTTCACCATCAAAAGCATGCACACACACTTGGGCATGCGCCTGTAGCACCTTAGCCAGCTCGGTAACGTGTACCCCTGCTCCTCCATATACATGAGGAGGAAATTCCCTAGTAAGTAGGTCAATTCGCATTGCACACCTTTTCTTGTTGTTAGTCTGAAGCATGATATTTTAGTGCAGCTCAGCCTAGAAAATCCGCCTTAACACCTACACCATTCTAGTTTTACCACCCTAAACTCACAGCAGGCATCTTTACCCACTTAGTTAAAGCGGTTAGTTTTGTGTAGTATTACCAGCAGTTTTAGCTAAACTTTCCGTCTTATTTCTGCATTTTAGACTCCTCTAAACCTGAAGAAAAGTTTGGAAAGTTTCTAAAACACTCCATAAGCACAGAATTTATTATGTCTAAAGCTATATTAACAGGTAAACTGGAAACAAGTATTTACCAACTACTCCCTTAAAGACGAGGGAAAAAATGAGGTGATGGTATGAAATCGAAGCCCCGCATTCTCGCAATCGTGCTCGCTGGTGGTGAAGGTAAACGGTTAATGCCACTAACTCAAGATCGCGCTAAACCAGCGGTACCTTTTGGCGGTATCTATCGTTTAATTGATTTTTCGTTATCAAATTTAGTTAATTCTGGGTATTTGAAAATTGTGGTGCTCACCCAATATAAATCCCATTCTCTAGATCGGCATATTTCCCAAACTTGGCGTATGTCTACCTTATTAGGCAACTATATTGCCCCCGTACCTGCCCAACAGCGTATTGGTAAGAACTGGTTCCAAGGTTCAGCTGACGCTGTATATCAGTCGTTAAACATCTTGGACGATGAACGCCCAGATTACGTAGTAATCACTGGCGCAGACAACATCTACCGCATGGACTTCTCCCAAATGGTAGATCAGCATATTGAAAGTGGCGTAGGCTTAACCGTGGCAGGTATCCGCCAACCTATTGAAACTGCCAGTTCTTTTGGAGTAATCGACACCGACCACAGCAACCCGCAAAAAGTAGCCCGCTTCCTAGAAAAGCCTACCCAGGTAGACGGTCTACCTGATTCTCCGCACGAAATTTTAGCATCAATGGGTAACTACGTGTTTACCGCAGACGCTTTAGTGGATGCTCTTTTTGCTGACGCAGAACGCTTAGACTCCAAACACGACATGGGCGGAGATATTGTGCCTAAGTTTGTGGAAGCTGGCGATTGTGGAGTCTACGATTTCACCTACAATATGATTCCCGGTGCTACCGAACGCGATAAAAACTATTGGCGTGATGTGGGCACTATTGATGCTTTCTATGAAGCAAACATGGATTTAATCTCTGTTTATCCTATTTTTAATGTGTATAACGATAAGTGGCCACTCTACACCGGATATACGGGACTACCACCGGCTAAGTTCGTTTACGGACATCACGAAAGATTAGGACACGCCCTAGATTCCATCATCTCTCCCGGGGTGATCGTGTCGGGCGGTGAAGTAATCAACTCTGTGCTCTCTCCACACGTACGAGTAAACTCGTGGTCGTCGGTACGTAATTCGGTGCTGTTTGACGGAGTTAATGTGGGGCGCAATGCTACAGTAGTAAATGCAATCATCGATAAGTACGCCCAGATTAAGGAAGGCGCACAAATTGGTATCGACCCAGAAGAAGACCGCGCTCGAGGACTTACCGTCACCGATTCTGGTCTAGTAGTAGTACCAAAAGGGGCTGTTATCGAAAGATAGTTCTCGATAAGCACAAGTGGTTGGCCGGGTCGTCCCCTAGCCAACCACTTTTTTGTATCGTTTCATTATCGGTGACTCGTACTTTATTATCTTTTATTCACTAAACACTAATTTTCACAGCATAAAACAGGTGGGGTGCTACTTACCTTTGTAGCACCCCACCCTAAGAATAGTGTTAGTCTAGCACTAGAGACGGTTTAAGCATGAAACTTGCGCTTCAGAGCTAATCCAGTGCCAGCCAAAGCTGAACCAACTACACTCACTAACACAATACCAGCACCAGTATTAGCTAACTCTTTTCCCAGAAGTAAGCTTTAGGGCAGGCTCAAAAACAGCAATCCCATATAAAGGAAAATAAACTTCTTTGCCCCTCCCCTAACCACCTCTGTTTTCACAACAACCAAAAATCCATAAAAATAACTCAAATCATACACAATATGGTTAAAGGCAGGTAAGATACCTGCCTTTAAAACTCAAAACTTATCTACACACCTTAAACATTTACAATTGAGTAATTAACTCCAAATAAGTATCGTCCCACAAGTCTTCTTCCCCTTCTGGCATCAGAAGTACGCGCTGTGGGTCTAAGGCTTGCACTGCTCCCGCATCATGCGTAACTAGCAATACTGCCCCTTCATAATTACTCAATGCTTGTAAAATCTGGGCATGAGAAGCTGGATCTAAATTATTAGTAGGCTCATCTAGCAACAACACATTCGCTGTAGACACCACCAACATAGCTAAAGCCAGTCGCGTCTTTTCTCCTCCCGAAAGCACCCCTGCTGACTTTTCCACGTCTGCTTCCGAAAACAAGAAAGAACCTAGCACTGAACGCACCTGAGTATCGTCTAAACCAGTAGCTACTAATTGCATATTTTCCAAAACACTTAAATTAGCGTCAATAGTTTCATGCTCTTGCGCATAATATCCAACCCGCAGTCCATGCCCAGCTACTATCTTTCCCGCATCAGCCTGCTCCAAGCCCGCAATAATTTTCAATAATGTAGTCTTACCGCACCCGTTTTCTCCTAAAATCACAATCCGAGCGCCACGATCCACCACTAAATCTAGACCATTAAACACTTCCAACGAGCCATAGTTTTTCCCTAAACCTTGCACCTGCAACGGAATCTTGCCACAAGGAGCAGGCTGCGGAAAACGTAAAGCTGCTACTTTTTCTGCTTTTCGCTCCTCCCCTAATTCTGCCAACAAGGCTTTTGCGCGCGCCTCCATATTCTGTGCCGCCACTGCTTTCGTGGCTTTGTAACGCATTTTATCTGCTTGCGCCATTAAGGCTTCAGCTTTCTTTTGCGCATTTTTCCGTTCAATACTTCGACGCTTCTCATCAGCTTCTCGTTGCTTTAAATAAGCATCCCACCCCATCGCATATACATCAATTACTGCCCGGTTAGCGTCTAAAAACCAGATATGATCCACTGTTTCTCGCAACAACTCCACCGAATGGGAAATCAATATACAAGCACCTGAGTATTCTTTAATCCAATCACGCAACCAAATAATAGAATCATGATCTAAATGATTAGTAGGCTCATCTAGGAGTAAAGTACGCGCATCAGAAAACAACACTCGCGCTAATTCCACTCGTCTGTGTTGCCCACCTGAAAGTGTGCCTAACTCCTGCTCCAACACATTTGCCGGCAAACCTAAAGCAGCCGTAATTTTTGCTGCCTGCGCGTGCGCTGCCCAGCCACCTGCCGCCGTAAATTCCGCATCTAAACGCACATAGCGTTCCATTGCTTTTTGCTGCTTCGCACCCTCAAGTACCGACATATCATGCTCAGCTTTTTTAATACGCCGAATCTTTTCTGCAATACCTCGCACTTCTAAAATACGATCTTGGGCTTTTTGTAGCGGGTCACCAATTTTCGGGTCTTGCGCTAAATAACCAATCTCCGTCTTACGAGAAATAACTCCGCTATGCTCTATCGCTCCAGATAGTTCAGCTTCCCCTGCCAATAATTTCAATAACGTAGTTTTACCAGCCCCATTACGCCCTACTAAACCAATAGTTTGCCCTTTAGCTACGTGCAAATTAGCGTTAGTTAAAAGCTGACGTACCCCTATTTGCATCTGGAAGTTCTGAATAGTGATCACTTGGCAATTCTAAATAATTCCCCACAAATTCTGTATCTATACCCGAAAGTAATGCCAAACTAACAATTCACTAAAGCATTAATTCTTTATCACTTAAATATAAGATGCTAAAGCTGTTCTTAAATTCTTTATTAACGGTAAATCAGCTGGCACCCAAACTAATTGGGAAAGCTCCGTAGGCGTGCACCACTTTAACTGAGCGTGTTCTAAAGGCTGTGGAAAACCTGCCACTATTTTTGCAAAATACAACTGTAAATCTACCCAAAAATTTTCATATTCATAGACGGTAACACCCACCAGCTGCCCTACTTCTATTTTGCAGTTCAATTCCTCGGCAATCTCCCGTTCTAAAGCCTGAACAGGTGATTCTCCTAACTCAATTTTGCCCCCAGGAAATTCCCATAATAAAGCAAAACTCATTGAATTACTGCGCTGGGCGCATAGCACTTTACCATCCTGCAC